>JAQFVI010000388.1 GCA_029439495.1 Caballeronia sp. BR6202001590007 | reverse complement strand
CGCGCATCACCGGCGCGCCGAACGCGAGCGCATTGCTGCCGATGCCGGGACTGTCGCCGAGCGGATAGCTCAGCGAGACGGCCGTCGCATCCGCCGACGGGGGAAACGGACGGCTGCGTGCTGTCGCCGCGCGGCGCGGCGCCGGGCCTGGGCGGATGCGCGAGCGCGATCGGCTGCACGAAGCGCGGGCTGCACGAAGCACGCCGCGCCGCCCGACAGGTTCGCGGCGATCAAGCGGCGGTAGACGTCGGCGGCGTCGATCTTGACGAGCCACGGCTTGCCGCGGCAGGCGGGCAGTCGGGCAGTCGGCGAGCCGCCGTTCACATCGGCGAGATAGCGGTTGTAGCCGGCCACGAAGCCGTCGATGATCGCGCGCAATTCGGGCGTCTGCGCGGCGCGATAGCATTCGACGGCGCCGGTGTCGTCGACGAAGCGAAAGAAAAAGTCGGCGTCGAGGTTGCGCGGCTGGCCGAAGGTCGACGGCGATGCGGGACGCGCATCCGCGCCGAAGTACATCGAGCGCTCGCCGCGATAGGTGACGAAGCCGTCGGCCAGCGTGCAGAGATTGTCCTGCGCCTGCGCGTAACCAAAGCCGAAGCCCAGACCGCCCCAGTCGGCCGCGCGGATATGCGGAATACCGTCCCGCGTGTGGCGGATTTCCGTGCTAAACGCGCCTTCCGCCGGCTTGCCGTCTGCACTGCCGGCATTGCCGGAAGCGGCGCCCGATTGCTTCTGCGGCACGGCGCAGCCGGCCATCAATGCGCCAGCGAGCACGCCGAGGATCGCAAGCCTGACGGTCTGGTTCATCGAGAGAATCCTTCGGTTCGATCGACGTGACGGCGCATGCGTCCGCGTCATCCCGGATGGGCTGTGTCTCACCGAAGTATCGCATTGCGGCGCGCGGCAGCGCCGCCAAAATATAGACAGTCGTGCAGTTTAATCCGCGTCGGGTGCGCGGCACAAGAGACGTCGATCCGAGCGCGCCGCATGCGCCGACGTTATGCTTGTGCTCCCCGTCAAAACGAAGCGCATACAGGAGCTCATTCCCATGTCACTGACGATGTATCGCGCGTCGATTGCCGTGTTCATTCGCGGACTCGACGNCCCGCATGAAGACGTGATCGGCGCGCGGCGCCCGCCCGACATGCTGCCGCTGTCCGCGCAGATCCAGCGCGTAAGCGACACTGCGAAGCTGTCGGCGCAGCGTCTAGCGGGCGTCGATGCTCCGCGCTTCGAAGACGACGAGGCGAGTTTCGACGCGTTGCAGGAGCGCATCGCGAAGACTATCGCGTATCTGAAGAGCATCGACCGGCAGGCGCTCGACGGCAGCGATGCGCGCACGGTAACGCTGAAGTTTCCGGAGTTCTCGCCGTCGTTCTCGGGCGTCGATTATCTGCTCGACTTCGACGAACGCCAGACCTTTCGCGAGCGACAGCAGCAGGTTGGCGACCACGAGGCCGAGCGCGAGCCACCACGCGGCGCCAGACGGCGCATCAGGCCGCGCGCGACGAAACAGAAGCAGCACGCCAAGCACCGAGCCGAGCAGTTGCGAGCTTTCCAGCACCCACAGCGGCAATACCGTCTACAGGAACGCGATACGAATCTTGAACGCGGGCGTCGCGCCCGAGATGACCAGCATCGAACCGGCCGCGAAGGTGACGATCGACAGGCGGCCGACCTGCTCGGGCGTGACGTCCGCCGCGCCGAAGCCGGTCAGGTTGCCGCGCGCCGAGCCGATCGTCGCGCCGACCCACAGCAGCGAACGCGGCACCTTCGCGCCGATGTGACGCAGACCCACGACATCGCGACCGACGAGCGCGGCGAAGCTGAGCGCCGTGGCGAACAGCGCGGCGGCCCACGCGGCGGGCGTCATGCCGCGCAGCGCATGCATCACCGATTTGTAATCGACCGAGCGTGAAAGATGCTCGAACACGACCAGCAGCAACACGCCGACGATGACCGTCAGCGCGGGCGCGGCAAGCCGCTTGGGATCGAAACCGCCTGCGGAGCACCTGAGCGAGGAAATGGCGCGAAGCCGGGCGACCAACTCTGTGTGCGAGACATGCATTCTATGAACTAGCTCGCGTCGTTACCGGTTCCATGCACACCGGCGACAGCACGAATCGTTGTGATTAGGGATATTGCGCCCCGTCCAGTTGGAGCGCATTTTTTCAGAATCCTCCGCTTGCGCCCGAGCCATTACATCTAGCTTTAGGGCAAGAAACGCCTGTATAACGGCGGCGGTTGACGCGACTTGACCTTCCTCGGGAAACTACGGATCGAAAGCTTGCAGTCTTTACCGGACATCGCGCCGACGCCCGGCCATCAAGGCTTCGCGCGCTTTTTTAGAAGCTTTCTATTGTCAGACAAGGCGACGAAATCGAGGGATTGTGCGACATGACGCTGCCGGGATCGTTCCTGGCGGCAATGTTAAGCGGGTACTAAAGAAAAAGGCATCGAAAAACATGAAAACAACGCTTGCGAAGGCTTGGGCGGCGGGCATCGTCGCATGTGCGCTGGTGTCGTGCGCGTCCACTGACGATGCGCTGATGAAAACCGTGCCGGTCGGCTCGGGCACGTCGAAGCTCGCACCTTACGACTTCACCCGGTGCGTCAAAGCGAAATGGGCGCTGCTCGATCCGCGCGGCGGCTACGGCAGTTCGTCGGTGGTGCTGGCGGTCGTGCAACAATCCGCGACCAGCACCGGTTACACGGTGTACGGGGATGTCGCGCAGACGGCGCGCTACGTCGTGGCCGCGAATACCTGCGACTGACCGACGAATCGAGCTTGGCCGGTCAGGACTTGCCGTCGCGCAAGTCGTTGCTCGCCAGATGCGTGCCGACCACGCGGCCGATCAGATAGCCGTCCGATGCGCACGCGTTGGGGCGCTCCTTGCCGTTCCACTGGATCTTGTACTGGTCATCCTGTTGCGGACGGCGGCGGCATCAAACTTCTTTTTCACGGATTTTCCGCCGGCGTTGCGCGCGTCTTCCATGACGAGGCGATTTCACGTCAGCGCGTAGCCGTAGCGCACGCCGTCTGCGAAGGCGTCGTTGTCGCACACTTGTGAAGGAATCTGCACGGTCACCGTGCGATGCAGCCCCGTCGGCGTGCCGACCATCACACGCTGCTCACCCGGCACGACGAGCGGCGACGCGGGCGGCCGACCGTCTGCGCGGACGGGCCGGACTGCGACGCCGTGGTGGATGCGGCGGACGCATTCGCGTCCTGGCCCCGTTGGGGAAGCGGCGCGCACGCCGCGAGAATCGACGCCGCGGCAGCGATCCCGGCCGCGCACACGTTGCGCCCTAGATTGAACATCGTCCAGCTCGTCACCAACGCGGTTCCTTGTCTCGAAATGGTTCGGATCATACCTTACCATTGTCGCCAGGCAATCTTCCTAAATTTGGGACCGATTTCAGGCAACGAACGCGCGGCCAAAGCGGCCCGACGCTTTCCCCAAAGAAAAAGCGGACGCCCTTTCGGGACGTCCGCTTTTTCTCTCTCAGGCACCGCTTGTAATCGATCAGGAAGCCGACGACGTGTGGCCGGTCGGCATTTCGATCCCGCGCCTCGCCATTTCGACGATCAGGAAGGTTCGCCGCGAAACGTGGAAGCGCGCGAGCAGATCGCTCGAATATTCCTTGGCCGTGTTCTCGCTGATATTCATCTTTCGCGCGATCGCCCTGTTCGACAGTCCTTGCAGCAGATAGCACAGCGTTTCGGTGAGTCGCGGCGGCAGATCGAGCGATTCGATCGTCGGGCCGGTGTGCGTTGACACCGGCTCGGACTATGGCCGCCCTTGCCGAGCACCGTGTTCGGCAGATAGACGCGCCGTTCAGGATCGTCTTGAGCGCCTCGCGGAACACGCCCGCGCCCTGCTCGCTGCCCTTCGAAATGAAACCGCAGTCGTCGTTCTTGATGCATTAGAGCACCGTGTCGCGGTCGTCCTGCGCCGAGAGCATGACGGTCTGCACCTCATGCTCTTCCTCGCGCAACCAATTGAGCAGGTCCATGCCGGTGGTCTGTCCCCGCAGGTGGTAGTCGAGGAACATCAAGTCATACGTATTGGTCGAGAGTTTCGCCTTCGCCTGCTCGAAGCCGTCGGCTTCGTCGATTTCGAGCAGCGGCTCGTTCGCCAGAATGAGCGTTTTCATCGCGCTTCTGGTGAGCCCTTCGTCCTCTACGAGCAATACGTTTTTGAAGTAACCATGAAGTAACCATTTTCCATTGCACATCCCCGAGAACAGTTCCGATATTACGCGTTGTCCGATTGACTTCCACCCTCCTTTCGAAGGGATACCATTCGGCAGTCCCCCAACGTCGCCGAAATTCCCCACCCGTGCCGGGTTTAGGAGAAAGCACAAGCGGTCAAAAATGCCTGCATCAAATCAACCAATACAAGCACTAATAAAACCGGAGGATGAGATGTCAAGCCGTCAAGCCGACAACGAAAGCGAATTCGCGTTGTGGCGAATCAAGCGGGCCTACGCACCGGGCGACGACCCATCGCGCCGCGTGCTGATCGCCCACAAGGACAAGTCGATCGGCGATTCGCTTGCCGTGCAACTCCGGCTCAAAGGCTTGCAGGTCATCCACTCGCAGGATCTCAGATCGGTGCGTGCGCTGCTCAGAAGCTGGCAGCCGCAGGCGCTCCTGATCGACACCAGTCTCGACAACGATTCCGGCTACGTCTTTCTGCGCACCTTGCGCAACGACGCGGACCTGACCGGCCGCCTGCTCGTCGCGATGAGCAACGTCTGGCCGGCCGATCCCGTTCAGACGCTCAAGGAAGCCGGCTTCGACGCGCACTGCCGCCGGCCGTGTTNACGCCGCCGTCACCGTTGGACGGTAAAGGAAGGAGCCGCTATGAACAAGGAAGTCTGCCTGACCGTCGGCTGTCTGACCGTCGGCGGCATCGTGCCCGCCGGAGCGGCCCGTACACCGATTCCGTCGAAATTGTGCATCAGACGTAGACGGCACCGTTCAGGTCCGGGAGCGCGACGGCTTCCATCGAGAGCGACGCCGTTACCTCACTATCGCGGCATGATCCGTACGCCCGTGCCCGGCAGGCAGGCCACGCGCGTCGAGATTGAAACCGTCGCTGACATGCGAAACCGGTTCGACGCACAGGTAGCCCGCGCCCGCGGGACAGTGCACGACGACGTGGTCCAGCGCGGCGTAGGCGTGGAGCACGAGCGTGTGTCCGTCCGTGTAACGCAGCGTCGCGCGGCCTTTCCAGCCGCCGAGATACCGCGTGTAACCCGCTTCCTCGCGCCAATGCAGCCGCACAGGCGGAACGCCGGCAGGCTCGACGGCGATTTCCGCCTCGTGACGCCATTCGACCGTCGCCTCGAGTTCGGCGTCGCGCGCATCGAAATACGGATGGAAGCCGAAACCGACCGGCATCGGCCGATCCGAACGGTTGACGATAAGCATCGTCAACCGCGCGCCGTCGTCGGTCGCCCGGATCGTCTGGCTCGCGTCAAAGGCCCGCGGCCAGCCGTGCTCGGCCGCAGCATGCGCGTAACGCAGCACGATGCAGTCGTCGGCGTGACTTTCCACCTGCCAGGCGGCGTAGTCCCGAAGCCGTGCAACGCGTGCGGCTGACTGGCGAATGCATCGAGTCGAACGACTTCACCGTCCGGTGCAGGAAAACGCGAGTCCCGCACGCGATTGGAGAACGGCACGAGCGGATAACAGCCGTCTTTGAGCCACGCATCGGCCAGCCAGCATTTCGCCTCGATAGGCGCAAGCCAGTCGCGGCCGTTTGTTTGGAACCGCACGATGCGTCCGCCTGCTTCCGGCGCGATGTCGATGACGTGCGCGCCTTTGCCGATCGTCAGGCGCATCGCGACATCCAATTCGAACGAGGCCCGCTGCGTCACTGCCGTTGTTCCTTGACGCGCGAGACCAGTTGCGTTGGGCTGACGAACTGCAGTGCGATCAACACCCAGACCAGCGTGATCGCCATATAGATCATCGCCATCGCGTCGATCGATTGCGGTACGCGCACGCCGGTCGAGAAAACGGCGTAGTACAGCGCCACGACCAGAGTCTGCGTGGTCGGACCCGCGGTGAAGAAAGTCAGTTCGAACATGCCGATGGTGCGGACCAGAACGAGCAGGCCCGCCGCGAGCATGCCCGGCACGAGCAGCGGCAACAGCACGTAACGGAAATACTTCGCGGTGTTCGCCCCGAAGATGCGCGCCGCCGATTCCAGATTCGGATCGATCTGCTCGATGAACGGCGTCATCATCAGAATAACGAAGGGCAGCGCCGGAACGAGATTGGCGAGGATCACGCCCGTCAGCGTGCCGGCCAGATGGAGCCGGCCAGATGGAACTTGTACATGACCGTCGCCATCGGGATGCCGTAGGTCACCGGCGGCACCATCAACGGCAGCAGGAAGATCAACATCGCGAAGCGCTTGCCGGGAAACTGCACGCACGCGAGCGCATAGGCGGCGGGCACGCCCAGCGCGATCGACAGCAGCACCACCGCGCCCATGACTTCCAGCGTGACGAGCAGAACGCTCGACAACTGGAAATCGCTCCACGCCTGCGCATATCAGTGCAGGGTGAAACTCTGCGGCAGCAGCGTGCCGAACCAGCGCGTCGCGATCAGCAGCAACACGTTGACGAGGAAGAAACCCATCGTCGTCCAGACGAAGCATTTCCAAAGACGGTCGCGTAAGCTCGCTTGTTGTTTTCATGGCTTTACCGGAACGTTGCGCGGGCGCGTTCATGCGCCATCCGTTCGCCGCCTGGTTATCGGTCGTCATCAGCCTTTTCCTCCCGTCACCGGACCGGTGTAAAAGAATCGGCGCGCAACGAGCATGCCGCCCACCACCAGCAACTGAACGAAGCCCATCACGATCGCAATGGTCGAGGCGAGCGAATAGTCGTAGCTTTCGAACGCGGCTTCGGATGCGGCGATGGAGATCACGCGCGTCGGACCGGAGGGCGCGCCGAGCAGCACCGCCGACGGAAACACCGAAAACGCCTGCACGAAGGACAGGCACGCGGTCATCGTGAGCCCGGGCAGCAACAGCGGGAGATAAATCTGCCGGAACTGCTGCCACGGACTCGCGCCGAGCGTGGCGGCCGCGCGCGAGCGTCGGATCGATGCCCGTCACATACGACAGCGTCAGCAGGAACGCGAACGGAAAGCCCGACTCGATCAGCGAGATCAGCACACCCCAGTAGTTGTGCGTGAGGCGCACTTCGTCGCCGTAGAGATGCAGCGCCTGAATCGCCTGCGGAAACCAGCCGTGCGGGCTGAAGTACGTGAGCATGCCGTCCGCGATCAGCACCGTGCCAAGCGTCACCGGGATGACCAGCAGCGTCGTCGCGAACTTCTGATACGGCGACGACTTGCGCAAGGCAAACGCCACCGGCACCGAAACGCCCACGTTGATGACCGTCGCCGGTACGGCGAGTTTCAGCGTGACGAGGATGGTCGGCCACATCGACGTATCGGTAAAGAACGTGATGTAGTTGGCCCACGCGCTGCCACCGTTCATCGGATTGAACGACAGTACGAGACCGTACGCGAACGGATAGATGAACAACGCGACGATGAAGACGAGCGCCGGCGTAACGAGCCAGCCTTTCGGATCGCGCTGTACCGCGAGTATGGCGATCATCGTTCTTCCCCGTAGACCAGCGCCTTCGACGGCGCGACGCGCAGCGCGATGCGTTCGCCTTCCGCGCACTCGCCCGCGATCCGCGCCCAGAGTCTGCCGAACGCGGTGTTCACGATGATCAGCGAATCGCGGCCGCCGTACTCGACGACTTCGACCTGCGCATCGAATGCATTCGGCTCGCCGGGCGCGGCGCGCTCCATGTCTTCGGGACGCAGCGCGAGCGACACGCTCTTGCTGTCGAACGCTTCCATCGCCGTGCCGAGCAGGCGCACGCCGTTCGCGCTGACCGCGACCAGGTCGCCCTTCGTTCCTTCGAGCATGAACGGTACGACGTTACGAAAGCCCATGAAGCGGGCGACATGGAGATTCTTCGGCCGCGAATAGACTTCCTTCGGCGACGCCACCTGCTGCACGACGCCCTCTTTCATCACGACGATGCGGTCCGTCATCGACAGCGCTTCGTCCTGATCGTGCGTCATAGATGGTCGCGCGCTCCAGCTTGCCGTGAATGCGGCGGATTTCCGCGCGCATTTCGATGCGCAGTTTGGTATCGAGATTCGACAGCGGCTCGTCCATCAGCACCAGCGGCGGCTCGATGACGATCGCGCGCGCGATGGCCACCCGTTGCTGCTGGCCGCCGGAAAGCTGGCCGGGCAGCTTCGCGTCGTGTCCGATCAGTTGCACGAGTTGCAGCGCAGTCTTGGCGCGCTTGCTCGCTTCCGCTTTGGACACGCCGCGCATCTTGAGGCCGAAGCCGACGTTGTCGAGCACCGAACATATGCGGAAACAGCACGTAGTTCTGGAACACCATGCCGAAGCCGCGTTTTTCAGGCGGCAAGATGTCGATGCGCTTGTCGTCGAGCCAGATGCCGCCGCCCGTCAACGGCTGCAAGCCGGCGATGCAGTTCAGCGCCGTCGACTTGCCGCAGCCCGAGGGCCCGAGCAGCGCAATGAACTCGCCACGCTGAATGTTTAGATCCAGTCCTTTCAACGCGGCGAGTGACTGACCTTCGGCGTTGGTGNCAATTGTGCAAGCGGCGACGCTCCGGACACGGAACGCCGCCGTTTCATGACGATGCTCAAGCCTTACTTGGTTTTCTGCGCGCCGATCTCGCGATCCCATTTCTGGAATGCCGCCACCATCGCCTGTGCATTCAGCGGCACGACATGCGGACGATCGGCCAGCAGCTTCGCGTATTCGGAGCGGCCGTATTTCTGAATGACTCCCTGGCTCTTGGCGGGCGCCATCGAGAGCGGCACATCCTTGACGGCCGGTCCCGGATAGAAGTAGCCGTCGTCGTAGGTCAGCGCCTGTTGCGCGGGCTCCAGCATGAAGTTCATCAGCTTGTAGAGCACGTCGAGCTTTTCCTTAGGCACGCCTTTGGGAATCACCATGTAATGCGCGTCGTTCACCCAGGTCATGTTGTCGAACGCGCCGATCTTGAATTCGACGGGCACGATGCCGAGCGCGCGCGGATTGATGTCCCAGCCCGTCACCGTGACGGTCATGTCGCGCATGCCTTCGCCGAGTTCCTTCATGACCGCCGACGTGCCGCCCGGATAGTAGGGAATGCAGTCGTTCAGTTGCTTGAGGAACGCCCAGGTCTTGTCCCAGCCGTTAATCGGATCGGTCGGATCTTTATCGCCGAGCACATACGGCAGACCCATCAGGAAGGTGCGGCCCGGGCCCGAATTCGCGGGACGCGCATAGATCAGCTTGTTCGGATGCGGCTTGCACCATGCGAGCAACTGATCCGGCGTCTTGGGCACGTCGGTGACCTTGGCCGGATTGTATTCGATCAGCGGACCGGCCGGCATATACGTCACTTCGAGGCCGTATCCTTGCGCGATGTCCTGCATCTTGTGCGGACCCGGCGCGTACTACTTGTCGAGCACACCGGGGAAAGCTTTCGACTGCTCGGGCAGCAGCTTCTCCCACAAGCCGTGCTGAATGCCGGCCGCGAGCGCATCGGTGCCGGTGACGACGAGGTCGATGTCCGAGCGCCCTGCCGCCTGCATCGCCTTGATCTTGCCCGGCAACTGCGGTGCGGGCGCATTGGTGAACGTAATACTCGAAACGAGATCGGGGTATTTCGCCTTGAAGGCTTCGAAGCCTTTTTGCGTCAGTTGCAGATTTCCCGCGACGTCGACGATGTTGATCGAAACCGCTTCGGCCCGTGCCGCGCCGGATGCAAATGCTGCGCTTACGGCGATGCACATCGCCGCCAGTTTTACCGACGTTCCTGCCTTGAAAACCATGTTGTCTCCTCACTGCTCTCGCAACCGCTGGTTGGACGAGGTCCGGTCGTTCTTATGTTTCGCCGGCCTGTGCTCGTGCTTCGTTTTGATTCTTTTGCCGCTTGCGACGCTTCGGTGCTTCGGTGCTTAAGCGCCGTCGCGTTGCCGGAGCCTGCAAAATAGCTAAGGGAATCATCGTATGTCAAGCAAACGAAGGCGCTGAATCGTTTAACGAAACAGCGCGAAGCGGAGAATTTCCAATGCGGCCATGGCTTTGGAGAGGTGCTCGGGATATACCCCGAGCAGGTGTTACCTGCAGCGGTTAACCGTTTTTTATCGGTGTTACCTTTAGGTGGTTCAAGCAGCCTTTAGCACATTCTTGAAACCGGCTGCCGTCAGCATTGTTCGGCCTTTAGCGCTCGGCGCTACGGTGCCTTAGGCAAAGTCGGTGTCGCCTCTTGGAATCAGCTCAAGAGGCGAGCCATTAATCAGGGTTTCCGCTAAGTTTCGTGCTAAAGACCTTATGACTCTTAGCGCTTTACATGCTATAGTGTCTTGAGGCTCAGTAACTCTCGCGCGCCTGTTTGGACGTCGCGACCGGGCGCCCATAATCGGCGCACAACTGCGCCACTCGTGCGACCAGTTGCGCATTGCTGGTCGCGAGTGTGTCCTTGTCCCACCGAATATTGTCTTCCAGACCGGTGCGGCAATGCCCGCCCAACTCGAGCGTCCAGTGATTCACTTCCAGCTGGTGACGCCTGATGCCCGCGGCCGTCCATGTCGCATCCGGCAGCAGCTTGCGCAGTTGCTCGACTTCGAAATCGAGGAAATCGAGGATCTCGCGCCGCGCGGGCAGCGCGTTCTTCACGCCAAAAGGACGAACTGCACATGCACCGGCGGCTTGAGCAAGCCCTGATTCACGAGATCGACGGTGCTATAGAGCATCGCGAGATCGAAGATTTCGACCCCGGGCTTGACGTTGTGACCCACCATCAATGGCGCGAGCGAGCGCACGAAGTCCGGCGGGTTCTCGTAGACGATAGTCGGAAAATTCACCGAGCCGGTCGCAAGCGATGCCATGTCGGGCATGAGGTCGAGCATCGCGCCGCGTTGTTCGAACGAGCGCCCGCGTCCGCCCGTCGAAAATTGGATGACGATCTCCGGACAACGCTTGCGTATGCCCTGCTGAAGTTCGTCGAAACGATGCCGGTCCGAACTGGAACGCTCGTCCTCGTCGCGTACGTGCAGATGCACCAGTGTCGCGCCGGCTTCATAGGCTTCATGCGTGCTCCCGATCTGCTCTGCGATCGTGATCGGCACCGCGGGATTGTCTTTCTTCTTCGGCACCGACCCGGTAATGGCCACGGAAATGATGCAGGGTTCGGTCGTCTTGGTTTGCGTCACGCTGAGGCTCCTTTGCATGCTGCACCGTCCGCTGCATCGACGACACATTTTTAACTATCTAGTATGTTTTTGATGGTGACGCACGATGGCAAGCGCGGCAAGCTACATAAACCCTATGTCCGTCCCATTGCCGATTCGTGCGCACGTGCTTTTCGACGCCAAGCATTTCGTGTGCTTATTGAAAAAGCGCTTGCGGTTCGCTTAATCCAGTATAGGAAACGAACGGTATGCCAACGCTTCATAGAACGCGCGCCATTCGGCGTCAGGCAAATGAACTATTCTCAGTGCAGCACGACGACGGGCGCCGCAACGACCTGCGCATAAATGACGCGCACGGGCGGCGCATAGACGGGCATGAGCGCCGGCGGGAGTAGTACACGGGACGCGGCGGCGCATAGTAATAAACCGGGCGCGGAGACGCATAGACGACCGCAGGCGCGGTGTAGATCACGCGAACGGACGTGGTCGCATTGGCGCTTTTGGCGCATGCGAGACAAGGGCGGCAACGGTCGTAAGACTTAGCAGGCGAAGGTTCATGGCGGTTTGATCGGATGTCGTTCGGTTAGGTAAGCGGGTCGTCGATCGACGACCCGCCGGCCAGCAAAACGATAGCGCAGCGCAAACCGTGAGCGGTAAATTGTTTCAGCGGATGTCGCCGCGAGCGAGCCGGCCTGCTCGTGACATACGCCGACATGATTGATGAATTGCCTGTATCGAACGGCTCAATAGAATGACCTCCACATTCGAACCCACGGAGAACACCATGCCATCGATCGCCAATCGAATCGTCAAACGTATTGCCTCGCTTGCGTTCTGCGCAGCCTGTGCACTTCCCGCTTTCGCCCAAGCGCAAACCGCCACGCAACCGATGGGCGCCAGTCCGCGCATCCAGCAAGCGATGGAGCGCCTGCAAACGCGTTTTGCAAGCGCCAATGCCACGCACGATGGCAAGCTCACGCGCGATCAGGCATCCACGGGCATGCCGAGAGTCGCACAGCACTTCGACGAAATCGATACTCAGAAGAACGGTTACGTGACCTTGCCGCAGATCGAACGAAGCGTTCATGCGCTCGCAAGCGGCGCAACGTTGACGGAGCGACGCACATGGAGGCTCGGCCCAAGATCGTCATGCTCGACGACGAAGCGGAACTGCGCAATATGCTGCAACACTCTTTATGATGGCGCAGGGCTTCGACGTGCGCGTCGTTGAGAACGGCAAGCGGCTAGATCGCTACCTGCAGCGCGAGCCCTACGATCTGCTCGTCCTCGACTGGATGATGGAACCCGAAGACGGCTTGAGCGTTTGCAAGCGGCTGCGCGCCGAAGGCCAGACGCTGCCGATTCTGATGGCTTGCGTCATCAGCGTCGGATCGCCTGCCGCGATCTTCTGCCGCCTGAGCAGGGCCCGCCCGCGCGCAACCAGTTCCTGCGGCAGAAACGGCTTGGCAAGATAATCGTCGGCACCGGTTTCAAACCCGATGACCTTGTCGACGGGATCGCCTTTGGCGGTAAGCATCTGCTTTGGCGATTTCAGGCTCGATCTAGGCAAGCAGCAACTCTTTCGCAAGAGCGAACCGTTCGAGATGCATTCAGTGCAAATGCAATTGCTCAACGCGCTGGGGTCGTCGCCGAATCGCGCCGTGAGCCGCGACAATCTCATTGCACGCACGCGCGGTCTCGATCACGATGCGCTCGATCGCAGCATCGACGTGCAGGTGCTCAGGCTCAGGCAACTCATCGAGGACGATCCCGCCAAGCCGCGCTTCATCAAAACCGTATGGGGCGTCGGATATATGCTGCTCGCTGAAGTGGTGTCGTGATAGTGCGCCTTTCGCCTCGATCGTTTTTCGCGCGCAACATCCTGTTGCTCGTCGCGCTGGTCGCGATCAGTCAGATCGCCGCGCTTTCTGTGCTGCTGCACTTCGTTCAGGAACCACGCATCGAGCGTGCAGCGGCCACGTTCGCGAGCTACATCGTCACGCTGGACAACGTATTGCGCGCGACGCCCACCAGCGGAACCAGCGCGCTCACCAAACAACTCGACGTACGCGCGACCTTGCCCGAGCCGGCCGGCACTGTATCGCAAGACGCCGTGTGGCGTTTCTTTGGCACCTATCAACGCCGTACGTTCATGGAAAGCTTGCGTCACGCCTTGCCGAACGACAATGCCGGTACGCTGGCAGACCGGCGNTGCCGCGCACGACGATGGCTTGATCACCACCTTATGGCTGTNGCGCCACGTCTCAGCGGGCGACGATCCCGGCGCCTTGCCGGTCGACGGTCCCACAGAGATTGTGCAAGTGAGCCTTGTCTTTAACCGCATGACCGCGGCCTTGTGCGATGCCGAAGCCACGCGCGCTGATGCTCGCCGGCATCTCGCACGACATCCGCACGCCGATGACCAAGCTGCGTCTCGCGATGGCCATGTCGTCCGTGCCGACGACCGATGCATCGTTCGCCGCATCGGCGGAAGGGTATCTCGATACCATCGACACCATTCTTCAGCAGTTCATGGATTACGCGGGAAGCGGTGCAAAGGAAATCCCCGTTAGCGGCGATATCAATGTGCTCATTCGAAATCTCGCGGCCGACTTCGCGGGGCTCGGACACGAGTTTCAGCTTTCGCTCGGCGATATCAAGCCCTTCGCCTATCGTCCGATCAGCATGATGCGCATGCTCATGAACCTGATGCAGAACACCGTGCTTTACGGTGTCGTCGGACTGGAGGTTCGTACATGGACCGATCGCGACGCTCATACCGTGTGCATCGTCATTGCCGATCGTGGCAAAGGGCTGGGCGCACACGATCCCGAATTGCTCAAGCAGCCGTTCAAGCGCGGCGGCGGCGAAGGCCAGCCTAAAGGCACCGGGCTTGGCCTTGCCATCGTCGATCGGATCGCACGGCTGCATGGCGGCACCTTCGCCATACGGTCCCGCGCAGGCGGCGGCGTGGAGAACGTCATCGTGTTGCCCAAGCAAAAAAATTCCCCTCGCTAAAGTATCGTGCTATCGTGCCAATGCTGCGCTGCAACGCTTTAGTCGTCCGCCTGAGCCTCTCGCTAATGCATGGTGCATGCATGCACGCGCTTCGGGCGAACATGCAGCATCGGATGGCATGACCAGGATGATATTCGTCCGATGCGCGTCCATTCGCGACGATCCGTCGCTGCCTTCTTGTCGCTTTAGCGTCGCAGAGTCGTACGTCGTGACGCTTAGCGATGGATCGCCGTCCCGCGCTAAACGTTGCTTCAATCGGCATCGTCCTTGCTTAAGCTTGATCCGCGAAATGGGCTGCAGCGCAGCACTCGATTCGACCGTGCGCGATTGAACCCATCGGGTGCAAAGCGATCGAAACTTGCCTTGACAGCTGACTCAGCCGAACGCCTAAAAAGCGGCACACGATGCCGCTATCAATCGAAGACGCTCATGGCCGGCCCTTGTTCGGGAAGCCAACCGGAAAGCGTGCCGAGCGTCGTGTTCATCGACATCGATGTCATGGAGGAAGTCATGGGTATCACAAGCTGGATGGTTTCGAGGACGCTCAATCCGCCGCCTTCGCCATCCTGTGGCTCGACAAGGAAACACGCCGCTGGTCGCGCGAGGGCCATCAGGCGGTGGAAATGCCGGGTTGGGGCGGCTTGCGCTCCAACCCGGACGGCAGCACGATGATCTGCTGCCAAAAGGGACAGCATGCTTTCGGCGTGCTGGAAGCACTCGATGTCGACGCGCCGGACGGCCCTTGCGAGGGACTCGAAGGCCGCGTCGTCTGGTATGCCGATGGAGCGGGTCCGCAGAGCGCGGGACGCTGGCATGTGCAGTATATCGATCGCGCGCAGATCAAGGCCGAACACAGCGTCTTGGCGGGCGAACAAAATGTCTGGATACTCTGAGGTTTAGCAGCAAGGCACGAGCCTTTCTATTTCACATTCTCCGACCGTTCCCGGACGGTCGCGACCTTCTCCAGCCGCTGTCCGAAGCATCGCTATCTTGCGCATGACAGTGCTGACCTGCATCGGGTCGAGGACGCGGCTGCGTGTTTTCCCTTGCCCCATATCATGTGCTTAAGTTGGTAGTATCAGGTGCTGGGCCGCGCGTGGACGTACCGGCAGCGCGATGCTCCGCCCGGCATCGCGTTCAACCGCATGAACCTGGGAGGCAAGATGAATCAAAACTTCAGCGATCCATTCAGCCAGTTTGCCGCCATGTTCCAGCAATATCAGCTACCTGGTTTCGACGTGACGGCCATCATGGAGTCGCGCTGCAAGGATGTCGAAGCGCTAGCCGCGACGAATCGCGTCGCCTTCGGCGGCATGGAAGCGTTGCGTGACAAACAGCTCGAAATTTTGCGGCGCACGCTAGGCGATCTGGAGACCATCGCGAAGCAGTTCGCATCGTCCTCTTCCCAACCGCCGTTCAATGCCAACGAACTGGTGCAGCGAGCGCTCCATAACGCGCTCGCCGACATGCAGGACATCGCCAAGACGACGCAGCAAACGCAGGCCGAAGCTTATGCGCTCGTTAGCAAGCAACTGGAAGATTCGCTCAAGGAACTCAAGGCATCGATGGACAAGCCACAAAGCTGAATGCGCGCGACGCGGCTACTTTTTGCTTGTGTCGTGATTTGAAAGATATCGACCGCCACGCGCTCGCGTCCGAATTTCGATGCGAGTGCGCCAAGGCGCTTGTCCAGCGCGCGCAGATAATCGGACCTGGCTTCGCTATCGGGACGCAGCAAATCGAAAAGCGGCGCGGGCGTGACCGTCAGCACGATCATCTCCGAACCGAAGGGCTTGCCGACGACCCAATCGCCTCCCGAGCCGAGCGTAGCCGTGTAATTGGGCGGCGCCTGGTTGTCGCGCGAGCGTGCATTCGGCGGCAGATGCACGACGCTTCCGTCGAGCATGAAGTAATCGACCGTGACGTATGAATCGAAGGCAGGCGTCATCAGATCGACGATGAGCGGATCGCCTTCGGTCAAACGCGTGCGGTTCAAGCGCGTATGAACCGAAGCAGGCCGCCCCGATTCGCGATTCGACGTCCAGTACGGTGCGAGCGTCTTCAGCAGATCGCACTTGTCCTGTGCGACGGCCTGCACGCCGAAGTTCGTTGTCTTGACGCCCGGCACGCGCGAAAGCGTGTCTTTGAGCCGCGGCAAGCCGTATTGCTCGAACACGAACCCTTGCACGTCCACCGTCTGATCATGCACCGATGCCACCAGCGCGGAACATGGCACGCTTGCGAGAACGAGCGTGACCGCTGCGGTCGTTAGTGCGGGCGTAGGCGCGGCAGGAATGGCAGGAATAGTTGGAACAGCAGGAGTGGCAGGCGTCATGGCGACGCTCGATGCGGCCTCGGGACCGCTGACAGACTGCTGCACGGGCGCAGTGCGCGAAGGCGCTTGCTGCCGCTGAGAGAACCAATAGCCCGCACCTAACGCGGCCTTCGGCGCGCCCTTACTCCGCGGCTTCTGTTTGGCCGGCGCCGTGGGCGCCTCCTCGCTGATCTCGTCGACGAACTACGCCACGGTCGGCGTGCGCGCTTCGCGTTCGAAAGCGAGCGCCGCCTTGAACGCCTTCCACTGCTTGTTGCCGAGATGGTCGGGCCGATGCGCCTTCATGCCCGCGCTTCGCGCCTGCAAAGCGGGCACCCGGTCGAACGGATGCTTGCCCGTCAGAAGCTCATACGTGATGCAACCGAGCGCATAGATGTCGTCGCGCGGATCGGGTTCGCGATGCTCGAGCATCTCAGGGCTCGCATAAGCGGGGGTCAACGCACCAAGGCTGCCCGGATCGAACACCGTCGCTTCGCTCTCTTCTTCAGGACGCTGTATGACGCGTGCGATGCCGAAGTCGATTACCTTGACTTTGGCCGTATCGGTGACGAAAATGTTAGCCGGCTTGAAGTCGCAAAGTCGCAATGAACGAATCCGCGTTCGTGCGCGTACGCAAGCGCATTGGCCATGCCCTTGAAAATCGGCACGACCTGTTCGAACGGAAGCCCTTGAATTCCGGATTGCGCAGCATGCGCGATAGCGGCTGGCCGAATAGATATTCCATCGTCAGATAAATGATGGAACCGTCGCGATCGAAGTCGTACACCGTGACGATGTTTCGATACGCAAGTTGCTGCGCCTTGCGCGCTTCCCGTTGCAGCGCGATGAGCGACTTGGGATTGCCGCGAAACTGCAGATTGAGTACCTTGATCGCGACATAGGGCGGCGATCGGACGCTTCGAGCTTGCGAAGGTCGAGCGCCTTCTTATAGACGGTGCCCATGCCGCCGATACCAATGCACTCTTCGAGCACGAAGCGATTGTTCAGCGTGTCGCCGACGCCCTTCACCTAGTCGCGATCGGTCATCACCTGCGCGCCTTGCGCGACATGCCGATGCGTGGATGACGAAGGACTGCGCGGCGTCTGCACGGCCGCGAAGCCCGGCGTCGTCTGCAAGCGTGTTTCATCGCGGACTGCAGGAAAGCCCGTGCTGGGTCCGTTTCGGGGTCGGGACGAACCGCATGCTCGATGCGGCGGCGTATCGCTGCGTAGATATCGGACGGCAACGGATGGGCCGCATGCTCCTCGTCGAGGATTCGCATGAGTTCGGTCTTTGATGTGAGTTCGGTCGCCAATGCGCCATCCACATGCGCAAAGAACTCGTCGCGCGATCCGCCATCGCCCCGATATGTACGAATCGCCTGTGCAAAACTAGTCATCTGTGCGACTCAGCGCGCTCCAAATAGACTGACAATTCACTTGTCGTAACAAAGGCTCAGTGCTCGTTCGATACTAGCCGCAGCAAAGCGCTTAAGCAAATGGCGTTTTCGATCATGCGCGGCCTCGCGCACATGTCGTTCGGATGCCGACACATCGGTTTGCAGTGTTGGTCCCGGACGATCAACGAGCACGTCGATAGCGCTGCGTCGCTCGACTCGTCACATATCCTCTTCACGCTGAAAACCCCTTCAAAGAAGGCTCCGCAATAAGCCGACGCCGAAAACGTCGCGCCTGGCACACCCTATGCATGAATGGACCGAGCAAACAAAAGATGCTCACCTCTCACCCGAAACCGCGCATCCTGCGCAACCCAAGGAGAACCGAAATGACCACGCTAACCATCAAAGACCTGCACATCGCCGCCGACCTCGACAGCCGCGCCATGTCTTCCGTTCGTGGAGGCTATGACTTCCCGCTCGTCGACATCTCGAAGTTCGACCTGACGTCGAACGCGCAGCAACTCGCGCAACAAGAGCAAAACACGATGGCCAATGTCGGCGTCAATGCCGCATGGGCGAAGAACATCCACGCCAACGTGAACCCGTCGCAGAAAGCGCACAACGACAACACGGTGAACGCGAACTCCGGCTACGGCCTGCTCTGATCCGTGATCGATCCACTACTCAACGCGAGGAGCACCGTCATGTCGTCCATCATGATCCGGGACCTGTCCCACAGCAAGGAACTCGACCGCAGCGAAATGTCCGCGGTACACGGCGGTACGGGCTACGGCAAGTTCGCCGACGTCAAAGTCAATGTCGGCATCGTGCAGAACATGGTCCAGTACCAGAACATCGAAGTGAATGCGCTGAACAACATCGGCGTACTCGGTGCAAACCTGCCGCAACTGAATCTGGACGTGAGTCCGAAGCAGATCGACAAACTGAACGCGAGTCCGACCGTACTTACCTGACATGGCAGTCGCCTCGCGCGCGGCGAAAGGCTTCGGCCTTTTGCCGCCTTTTGGCGTTTTCAGAGGGTGTTTTGTCGTTCGGGATGAGAGGCAACGCAGTGAAATCCGCCGGATGCGCCGAGCAAGCCAGGCGCGTCACGGCGGCGGTCGAATCGGGCGAACCTGGCAGATTGCGTGCATTGCCTATACTGCTTCGACCCGCTTTTCGATTTCCTACTCAAGGATATGCAGTCATGGCCGTCATCAAAATCAAGGACCTCGCAGACAGCGTCGAACTCGATCGTCAGGCGATGACGACGATCGTAGGCGGCAAACGCGATGGCCTGAAATCCTCGTTTCGCATTCGTCCGGGTGCGACCTGGAATCGCGTCGTCGATTATCCGGGCATGCCGGTAAAGGACGTACCGGTCGCACAGCCGGGACCGTTCACGACCAAAATCGTCAAGAAGAAGGAAGCGTGACCGGCGCCGCGGAAACGTTCATCGTGTTCCGCCGCGATGTGTTTGCATGCAGCATGCAACGTGCGAACGGCTGCATGCAAAAATTGGTCAGGCACGCGCCGGCGCCAGGCCGCCCGTCATCGGACTGCCCAGCGAGCGCGCCGTGCGCTTCACCAGTGCGAGCCGGATGCGTTCGCGCGTTGCGACGTCGCCATCGACAAGATAACGCGCCTTGCCTACGATCACCGCACCGGCCGGTACGCCGTCGATATACAACACGCGATTGCCCGCGAGCGCCGGTATTTTGTCGCCGGGCAACAGCGTCCCAATCAGATTGAGCAGATCGACCGCGCTCAACGCGACGAGCGTGCCTTCTTTCGGCCGCCTGCGCATCTCGTGCAACAGTGGTACGGCCTCGGGCAGCGCGAACTGTTCTCCAGCGATGCCGGCGACGAATTGTCCGCCGCGAATCTCGCCACACGCTTCCAGCCGGTGAACACGCGCAGCAGTTCGCGCCAGGACGGCAGCCACTGCGCCTCGCGTTCGAGCAGCCGCCAGAACACGACGCCATAGCGCCGCAGCAACGTCAGGGCGACATGCTCGTATCGCCGGCCTGTTCGGCAACCTCCGCGCTTGCTCGACGCAGCAGCGCCCAGCGTCCCGCGTCATCCATTCCGCCGATAAACCAGCCGCCGCGCCGCGGCCTGCGCGCGAACGCGTTGCGCTTCGCCACCGGTGCCAGCAGCGCGCGCAAGCCCGCGAAGCTATCGGCCGTCACGAGACCGAGCGCGACGAGTTCGCCGAGCGCATCTTCGAGTTCCGTGCGAAGCAGACGCACGTCGCCAAGCAGTTCGTCGAAGAATATCGCGCCATGCGCGGACAATGCATCGAACACGCGTTGCGCGCGTGACGACAGCTCGGGCGCGTCGTCCGCTTTCATCAGCGCATCCCATGCAGCCAGATGCCGGCGCGGCAACAGCACGATGGGCGTGCCGCGCACCGGTCCGCCGCCCGCGCGGCAGATCTCGTCCAGCCACAGGTTCGAATAATCGGCGATGCGCGCGGGCAGGATCTCGTCTTCCCATGCCACCGCGGGCGCTTCGAAACCCTCCAGTTGCTCCAGCACGGCCATCAGGGCATCGCGTCCCTCGCCGTGCGCATCCGGCGCGACGCGCTGCCATTCGAACAGAAAACGCATGAAATCCTGACGCTCGACCGGCTCGATCTCACGACGCAGCCGCCGCACCGTGTAGCGATGAATCCGCGCGAGCAGATGCCGCTCGCACCATTCGTCCTCGGTCGCGCCGGGTGTGAAGCGGCCGCGCATCACGTAGCCCCCGGATTCGAGCCGGGTCAGCGCGAGCGCGATCGCCGATGCGGGCGTGCGAGCGGACGCGCGATCTGCTCCACCGTCTGCGGCCCGAAGCCCGAGAGCCGCGCACGCACGATGTCGACGAGTGCGTCATCGGCGGACCAGGCTTCGTCGAATCCGGCGGGCGGCGTCAGTGCCGGATGCATCGGCGCGCCCTCGTACACTGCGCGCACGCACGCGAGGCGCTCGACCGCGATCCACAGCGCATCGTGCTCCGCGATCTGCAGGCGCGTCGCACGTCCGCCTTGCGCGAGTGCATCGAGCCACGCGGTCCAGCCCTCGCGTTGCGTGATTTCGAATTCAGAAATGGCCGCAAGACCCATCAACGCTTCGTGCATTTCGTCCGCGTTGGTCACGAGCGCCCAAGCTTCGTCGCGCACGCTTTCGATCGCATCGGCATCGAGCGCACCGAGATCGTCGGCCATCTGAGGGTCGCTCCAACGACGCGCGAGCACGGCCTGCGTGCGGCGTTCTTCGAGCAGGGCATCGTCGAGAAATGCATAGGGACGCGCCGACAAGATCTCGGCCGCGAGCGGCGACGGCGCGGGCAACTCGCACGTCACGAGTTTCACCTCGCCCGCTTCGATGCGTCGCAGGAGCGCGAGCCATGCCTCGCTGTCCATTGCATCATGCATGCAATCGTCGAGCGTCTGTTCGACGAGCGGATGCGTGGGCACATCGCGTTCACCCGCCAGATTTTCCGCGCAGGCAACCTGGTCCGGGAACACGGCCGCCAGCAGGTCTTCGCTCTTCATGCGCTGAAGTTGCGGCGCGACCTTACGTCCGCCCGCATAACGCGGCAACGCCAGCGCGTTGGTCGCATTCCAGCGCCAGCGCACGCCGAACAGCGGCGCGTCGAGCAGCGCCTGAATGAGCACATGCTCGGCGGTCGAAGACTTGAGATAGCGCCATACCTCGTCCAGCGCGAAGCTGTGGCTGCCCGTCAGCGAGAGCACGATCGCGTCTTCGGTGGCGGCCGCCTGCAGTTCGAAGTTGAAGGTGCGGCAGAAGCGCTTGCGCAATGCCAAACCCCATGCGCGGTTCACGCGACTGCTGAACGGTGCATGGATCACGAGCTGCATGCCGCCCAACTCGTCGAAGAAGCGCTCCATGACAAGCACGTCCTGCGTCGGCAGCACGCTGAGCGCTGCGCGGGAGCGGGCCAGATATTCGACGATCTGACGCGCGGCTTCGAGCCCGATAGCCGCATCATTCGCGAGCCATCCCACTACGGCATCGATATCGCCTCCATTCAGCCGCGCCGATCCCTTCGCGCAAGCGCGCGATCGCATACGACAACTCGTCGCTACGTCCCGGCGCTTCGCCGAGCCAGAACGAAATATTCGGCGGCTGGCCATTGGCGTTTTCCACGCGCACGCGGCCGCCTTCGATGCGAACGATTCGATACGAGGTATTGCCGAGCTGAAAGATATCGTCCGCGATGCTTTCGACCGCGAAGTCCTCGTTGACGGTGCCGATCTGCAGCCCTTGCGGTTCGAGCAGCACAGCAAAGTCCGCGTTATCGGGAATTGCGCCGCCCGAGGTAACCGCCGTGAGTCTGCCGCCGCGTCGGCCTCGCAACGTGCGATTCACGGCATCGCGATGCACGTACGCCGCGCGCACGCCCTGACGTCCCGTATAGCCTTCGGCAAGCGTACGCAGTACCGCGTCGTATTTCTCGCGCACGAGCGACGCATACGGATAAGCGCGCGTGATGCGCTCGAACAGCGCGTCTTCGCTTCATTCGCGACAGGCGACTTAGGCGGTGATCTATTGAGCGAGCACGTCGAGCGGCGCGCGGGGAATGGTGAGCGCATCGAGTTCGCCGCGTCGCACGCAATCGAGCAGCGCCGCGCATTCGATCAGATCGTCGCGCGATGTCGGAAAGAGCCGCCCTTTCGGTGTTCCGCCGACGTGATGGCCCGAACGTCCGACACGCTGCAGAAACGCGCCGATCGATCCGGGCGAGCCGATATCGATGCCCAGTTCGAGCGATGCGGTCGCGATCAACACGCGCAATTCACCGCGCTTCAGCCGTTGTTCCACATCGAGCCGATGCTCGCGTGCGAGGCTGCCATGATGTGCCGCGACGGCACCCTTGCCTAGACGATCGGTCAGATGCCGTGCGGCGCGTATTGACGAACACGAGCGTCGTGCGATGCATGCTGCACAGTTCCACGAGTCGATCGTAGACGCGCTCCCACATGTCGTTGGACATGATCGCTTCGAGCGGCATCGGCGGCATCTCCAATGCGAAATCGCGTGCGCGTGCGTGACCGACATCGACGATCTCGCACGGCGCGTTGTCACCGACGAGGAACTTCGCTACGAGCTCGATCGACTTTTGCGTCGCCGACAAGCCGATGCGTACCGGACGTCCTTCACCGCGTGCTTCGCATAGAGCATCGAGACGTTCGAGGCTCAGGCTCAGATGCGAGCCGCGCTTGCTGCCTGCCACCGCATGTATTTCATCGACGATGACGGTGCGCGCGGTCGACAGCATCTCTCGTCCCGAATCCGACGAAAGCAGCACGTAGAGGGACTCGAGCGTCGTCACGAGAATATGCGGCGGACGCTTCCTGACTGCATTGCGCTCCTGCTGTGTGGTGTCGCCGGTGCGCACGGCGGCCCTTATCTCAGGCGCATCGATGCCCGATGCGCGAAGCGCGCTCACGATGCCGGCAAGCGGTGCGTCGAGATTTACGCGGATATCGTTCGACAAGGTTTTCAGCGGCGATATGTAGACCATCCGCGTTTCATCGGGCAACGCGCCGCCGTTCGCGATGCCGTCCCTGAAGAGTTCGTCCAATGCGACGAGAAACGCAGTCAGCGTCTTGCCCGATCCGGTAGGCGCCGCGACGAGCGTCGAACGGCGCGCGCGGATCAGCGGCCACGCGCGCGCCTGCGCGGCAGTAGGCGCATCGAAGTGCTGTTGAAACCAATGGACGACAGCGGGATGAAAGCCCTCAAGCGAGTCATCCGCCGAACGATTCTTGTGCGACATCCGATTATTTTATGTGCGGTTGACGAAACGCGCGTTCCCTGCAAATCGCGCGTACACGGATCGTGACCTCTTCCAGCATTAACAAGTAAGATGACTCGCGATGCTTTTCAAGTCCTTTGCAAAGCCCTTAGCAAGTCCCTTTGCCTGACGGCATTGCAGTTGCTCGAAGAGCCAGGCGAATAAATGCCGGCCGATCATGCGCCTAAAATGACAGCGTCATGAATCCCTTCGAAGATAGCTATCGACGCAAGCGCCTCCACGGCCTTCAAAGCTATCCGTCACGCAGCCGCACGACCGACGCTCGACTCATCCTTATACCCTTCAAGGAGAAGCCATTGAACGACGACGTCCAGGGCACGGCCCCGACCGAAACACCATTGACGAGCGACCTGCTCGCCAACATGGACGCCTATTGGCGCGCCTGCAATTACCTTTCCGTCGGCATGATCTACCTGCGCGCGAATCCGCTGCTGCGCGAGCCCCTGAAGCCTGAACACATCAAGCACCGTCTGCTCGGTCACTGGGGCTCAGATCCGGCCAGTCCTTCGTGTAGGTGCATCTGAATCGACTGATCAAATGCAACGATCTGAACGTGATGTTCCTCTCGAGTCCAGGGCATGGCGCACCGGCGACCCTTTCGAACTCGTATCTCGAAGGACATTATTCGGAAATCTATCCCGATCGCAGCGCCGACGAACGCGGCATGCTGAAGCTTTTTCGTGCGTTCTCGTCGCCGGGCGGCATCGGCTCGCATTGCACGCCCGAAACGCCGGGCTCGATCCACGAAGGCGGCGAACTCGGCTATAGCCTGTCGCACGCGTTCGGTGCGGCCTTCGACAATCCCGATCTGATCGTCGCGACGATGGTTGGCGACGGCGAAGCGGAGACCGGCCCGCTTGTGACGTCGTGACATTCGAACAAGTACCTCAACCCGGCGAAGGACGGCGCGGTGCTGCCCGTGCTGCATCTGAACGGCTACAAGATCGCGAATCCGACCATACTGGTGCGCATTCCGCACGAGGAACTCGAGGCGCTTTTCAAGGGCTACGGCTACGTGCAGCATTTCGTCGAGGGCGACGAACCCGAAGCGATGCATCAGAAGATGGCGGCGACGCTCGAACGCTGCATCGCGGACATTCGCGACATTCAGACGCGCGAGCGAGCGAATCCCGAGGACCTTACGCGTCCGCACTGGCCGATGATCGTGTTGCACTCGCCGAAGGGCTGGACCGAACCGAAGGAAGTGGACGGACACAAGGTCGAGAACTTCTGGCGCTCGCATCAGGTGCCGATCGCCGATCCCGCCAGCAATCACAGGAACCTCGCGGTGCTCGAAGCGTGGATGCGCAGCTACAAGCCTCGATGAAAACGGCACGCTCGTCGAAGCATTGCGCGCACTCGCGCCGAAAGGCACGCGACGTATCAGCGCGAATCCGCATGCGAACGGCGGTGTGCTGCGACGGTCGCTGCATCTGCCCGACATTCGCGACTATGCATTCGAATTCAAGCGCGGGCAACACCTATCAATCGCCGACGGCCGTGCTGACGAACTTTCTGCGCGATGTGATCCACCAGAACATGACCATCTTCCGTCTGTTCGGGCCCGATGAAACGGCAAGCAACAAGCTCGACGGCGTCTACGAAGCATCGGGCAAGCGCTGGCTTGCGCCGCGCACTCGACCATCTGCGGCGGCGTCAGTTCGAGCACCGTCAGCGCGGAAAGAGACAGCTTGCGTCGTGACATCGTCGTCTCCCGCTTCAACGCAACGGAGAAAACGGCGCGGGCACGTAGATGGTCGATTCCATCGTCGTCAGATGCGCGGGCCCGCCCTTGGGCGGCCAGATGCCGTCCTTCACCACTTCGGCGCGGATGCGCGAACGCTCGTCGACGCTCGCGTACAGCCAGATGTTGAGAAAGCGCGGCACGGTGCCGTCGAGCGCATACATCGCGCCGATCAGCGGCGAACGCTTCGTGCGCTCAGGCACGGCGTTTTGCCACGCGTCGATGGTGTGCTGCAGGCTCGCGAGCTTCGCGCCGTACACGCGCATCTCGTAGATGCCGCCGTGGACCGCAGGCTGGATCGGCGGCAGGAACGGAAAGAGCGCATAACTGTTCACATCGACATCGATGACGAACTCGCCGCAGCCGAACGGATTGCCCTCCAGCAGCAGGCGCCGGCGTTCGCTCACGAGCGCCGTCTCGGATTCGAAACCGCGCAGCACCATTACCTTGCCGAGCACGCCGATATCCGAATACCAGCAGCCGAGCAGCGTCGTGCCGGGCGCGTTGCCGCTCGTCTGGATACGCTCGAACACCTGCGCGTTCGAGCCGAGTTTTACCGTCATCGTGACTGTGTCGTACAGGGTCATTGCCATGTCCTTGTCGGGTTGATTGATGACGAAGCGGTGTTGGCCATCTCGTCCGCGTCCGCGCGCGCGGGTTCCGCGAGCGTCAGGCCGGCGAGATAGCCGAAGGTCATCGCGGGACCGAGCGTGATACCCGGTCCCGGATAGATGCCGCCCATCACGGACTGCATATCGTTGCCGCATGCGTAGAGACCGTCGATCGCGCCGCCGTCGCGATGCATGATGCGCGCGTCGGTATCGGTGACGAGTCCGGTCGCCGCGCCGATATCGCCCGGATAACGTTGAGAAAGCGCTTGCCGGAAGCATCGACGGTCATCATGCTCGGCTTGCCTCGATCCATGATGAAGTGCGGAAACACCGCCTCCACACCGCCTCCGTGCCGTCGGCGCGCGTGCGGATCGATACCGGCACCCAGAACGCATTGGACAGCGTGCCTTCGCCGAAGCGCGCGCCCGCGTTCAACGCGAGATCCTGCGCGCTGCCCGCATGACCGGGCGCACCGGAGCACCATGCGGGATCGGCGCCCGGCAGCATCTCGGCGCGCCTTCGCGGATGACGGTTGAAGCCACCGCTCGCGAGTATCACGCCGCCCGCGATGGCGATGCGCCGCCGCTCGTTGACCTGACTGAGCGAGACCGCTTCCACGGCGCCGTTCGCGCCCTGATGCAGCGCGTCCACCTTCGTATTCGTCAGCACGGTGACGCCGCGTTGCCGCAGCGAATACAGCAGCCGTCCGATCAGCGCGTTGCCATCACGAAGCGCGTGCCGCGCGGGCTCTCGAGGCAATCTCGCACGTGGCGCGCCAGCAGCCGCGCGGCGTGCGCGAACGACTTCGCCGACTTCGTCATGTTCAGCAGATGATTGATGTCGTCGCGATCCACCATCATGCCGCCGAGCACGGTGAACTCCGGAATCAGCGGACGGATCAGCGCGAAATCGCGGCCGAGCTTGCGGCCGTCGAAAGGCAGCGGTTCGAGCGCGCGTCCGCGCAGCGTCGAGCCCTCCACTTCGGAGAGATAGTCCGGATGAAACGGCCGCGCGCGGTACTTCACATCGGAATGGGCCTCGATACGGAATGGGCCTCGATATGCGCGACGGCCCTGGGCCCCGCATCAAGGAAGACGCGCCGCATCTCGATGCTGCTCCGCTCGCCGACCGCGCGATCCAGAAAGCCTTCGGCGCGCGCCGACGAGTCGTCCGGATTGACGCTCGCCGCATGCTTCGACGCGGGAATCCACGTAGTACCCGCCGAATACGCGGTCGTGCCGCCAACATATTCGGTGCTTTCGACGAGCAGCACGCGCGCCGATCACGACGACGTCGAAAGTTTCGTTTTGCCCCAGGTTGTCCAGCGTCTCCGCCATTTCTCTGCTCCGCGCGGATCGCACCGGCACGTCGCCGATCCGAATTCCACTTTTTGAACGGCTATTGATTCTGGAATACTATTCCAATACAGTGAGTCAATATAAGCGTTATTTTGGCGGCGAATGATCGCTCAACGTTCGCTGCGACGTTATTGTTGAATCATATTCCAATCTTAACTATGATTCACAAAACTCGGTTTCGAGGCATTTTTTTCCGGAATGAACCGATCGTTGCGCATGATGCGCTGCGGCGCATCACAGGAGACAGGATACTACGCATGGCGCAGGACACTTCGTTTGCCGCATCGCTAGATGCGGGCTTGAGCGGCATGACCCGCTTGTACTTCATCGTCGCCGATCCGATCGCACAGGTGAAATCGCCGTCGGGCGTCACCGCCGCGATGCGCGAGGCAGGCGCGGATGCAGAACTGCGACGGCGTGATCATCACCGTGCCGCACAAGTTCACGGCCACCGAATACTGCAAGTCGCTGACCAAGGAAGGGAAGTTCCTCGGTGCGGTCAACATGTTGAGGCGCAACGCCGACGGCCGCTTTCACGGCGGCGCGTCGGACGGCGTCGGCATGGTTGCGGCGCTGCGCGATGCCGGCTGCGCGTTCGACGGCAAGCGCGCGCTGCTGATCGGGGCTGACGGCGCGGAATCGGCCATCGGCCATGCGTTGGTGGAAGCAGGCGTGGCCTCGCTCGCCGTGCGCGATTTCGACGCTGCGCGCACCGGCGCGCTCGTCTCGCGGATCGCTGCGTTCAGGCGCGGCGTCGTGAACATCGCCGACGATGCGGGCGCCGAAACTTACGATATCGTCGTGAACGCGTCGCCGGCCAGCATGCGATAGGGCGATCCGTTGCCGATCGACCTATCGCGGCTCGACGCGACGACTTTCGTCGGCGACGTAGTCACGAAACCGCCGCTGACGCCCTTCATCGAAGCCGCACGCGCGCGTGGCTGCAAGACTGTCCCGGCACTCAGATGTGTTCGTGTTCGCCCGCGTGAGCGATGCGATCGTCGATTTCCTGATCAAGGACTGAAATGCCGTCGCGAAACGCACTGCCACCGATCCGCGATTGAGCGCGTCCGCGCTTTGCGATACTGGCCGCGTTCGAGTATCTCCTCACGCATCCGCTCCCGCCCACCAGGACAGTCTCGCAAACGGACGCGCTCTCGCCGGGACGCGCTCTCGCCGCCCCCCGCCCCTCTTCGGGCGGCTTTTTTTGCGCGTCGATCCGATATTCGTTCGATCCGGCATCGCGTGGCGCAAAGATGCCTTACCATCGCCAGACCACGCACCCAGCCGAGGCCCGCGATGTCCGATCCGATGAAAGCGCACTTCGACACCTTCGCCCGCTACAATGCATGGGCAAACGCGCGTCTCTACGAAGCCGCCCGCGCGCTGCCCGATGCCGACTACCGCGCGGATCGCGGCGCCTTCTTCAAGTCCGTGCACGGCACGCTCAATCACCTGCTCGTCACCGATCGCGTGTGGATGCATCGCTTCACCGACGAAGGCACGCCGCCCGCGCGGCTCGATCTGATCCTATTCGATTCGCTCGCCGATCTCGAAGCGGCGCGCCGCTCGGAAGACGAACGCATCGTGCGATACGTGACGGCGGTCGACGCGAACGCGCTGGCCGGCACCATCAGCTACCGCCGCGTGTCGACGCCCGAACCCTTCACGCAAGCGTTGATGCCCGCGCTCGCGCACTGGTTCAACCACCAGACGCATCATCGCGGACAGGTTCATGCGCTGTTGACCGCGCTGACGGGCCACGCGCCGGAACTCGATCTGCTGTTCTTTCAGCGCATGTCGGAAAAGCGCTGAGCGCGGACGCCTTTCGAAACGTTCATAACAAAGGACTCCGGCAGAATTCCGCCTCACTGCCGCCACGCCCTGAAAACGAACGAAAGAACCGGGCATCGGCGAGCGGTCTTCCCCTTCCCTCACGGAGTCCTCCCGATGCTATTCCACGCTTCCATTCCCTCCCAGAATCCGCAACACGTCGCACAGGTGCTCGCTGAAATGTGGGGCGGATTCGCCGCACCGTTTCCGTCGTTTCCCGATTCGTGGATGGCCGTCGCGGGCGACGATCGCGGCAGCATCATCGAGGTGTATCCGCACGATCGCGTGATCACGCCGGGCGGCGGTCACGAAGCGCCGACGAGCTTCGGCGCGGGCGATACCGAACCGTCGCGCTACAGCACCTTTCATATTGCTATCGGCACACCGAAGCGCGCGGATGAAGTGATCGCGATCGGCAAGCGCGAAGGCTGGCCCGCGGTGCGCTGCACGCGCGGCAACGACTTCTTCGACGTGATCGAGTTCTGGATCGAGAACGCGACGATGCTCGAACTCCTGACGCCGGAAATGCAGGCGCAGTATCTGTCTTTCGCGACGCCCGCGAACTTCAAGGCGATGGCGGCCGCCGCGGCGGCAACCGCCTGAACGCTCAGACCGGCGACAGCTTGCCGGTTTCGGTGCCCATGACCCGAATGGCGGGAAAACGGTCGGTCGGCTTCGCGATCTCGTCCTGCGACGCGACGATCTCCAGTTCGTAGCGGCCGGCCTCGTAGGTCGCCTTGACGACCGCGTTGACCGCCGCCAGCGTATGTTCGAGCGCGTTGCGCAGCGAATCGCCCTGCAGCGTGCGCGCGACGAACACCGCGCTCGTCAGATCGCCGACGCCGACCGGCTGGCGCGCGAACGGATACAACGGACGCTGTACGAACCATGCTTCGCCGGGACTGACGGCCAGCATGTTGAAGGTATCCGCGCGGCTGTTGCGGTCGAGCAGATGCTTGACCAGCACGATGCGCGGCCCGCGCGCGATGATTTCCCGGCACGCATCGACGGCTTCTTCGACGGTTTCGATCGGCCGTCCGGCGAGTTTCTCCAGCTCGACGTGGTTAGGCATGATCGCATCGGCAATCTCGGGCATGGTTGTCACGAGGAAGTCCTCGATGCCCGACGCGACCGTACAGCCGCCGGGCGCGCCCATTACCGGATCGCAAAAGAAGAGCGCGCGCGGATTGACCGTCTTCACCGACTTGACGATCTCCACCACCGCCCGGCCCTGCTCCGGCGATCCGAGATAGCCCGACAGCACCGCATTGCAGCGCGCGAGCACACCGATCGCCCCGATTCCGTCGATGACGCTTTCCAGCTCTGCCGCGTCGAAGACCCGACCAGTCCAGCGGCCGTACTGCGTGTGATTGGAAAACTGCACGGTGTTGAGCGGCCAGACGTTCACGCCGAGGCGGCGCATCGGAAAGACCGCCGCGCTGTTGCCCGCGTGTCCGAACACGATGTGCGATTGAATGCTCAGGACGTTGTTCATGTTGTGATTTCCCTGGTGGTGGTGTTCGTCGGATCAATCGTCGTCGTGCGACGTGCCGGACGAGTCCGAAGCCGGCGAGGCCTTTCGTGCGGCGCAGCGACGTGCCGCTTCCCGCGTGTCCGACATTGTGCCGCGCCTCGACGCAGTGCGGCATGGACGAATCGTTATAAATTGCCCAGCCACGGTTTGTCGAGCGCGAAGCCGCGCGGCACGGCGAAAGGTCGCCTGCCTGCAACACGCCGGCGACGGCGCTCGGCATGGCGTTTGCTCGTTTGGGGACTCGTGCTTCGTATCGGCAACGCCACGCATCGCTTTGCGCACGACAAAAAAACAAATTGGCGCAGCACACGAATCCGAACGCGCGCCGGATAATGCGTCATCGCAAACGCACGCACGAACGAGCGCGCCATTCGCCGCATCGCGCGCGGCGCGCTCATACGAGGACACACGATCACCGCAAGAACATCAACAGTCGCAGGTCAAATCAGGAGGCTGACATGGAGACGCTGTCTAAGAAGCAGAAGTCGACGCTCGCAATCGTCCTCGCCGGCGAGCGCGGCACGCGTCTCGGACCGCTCACCGACAAGCGGGTCAAACCCGCGGTCCACTTCGGCGGCAAATACCGCATCATCGACTTCGCGCTGTCCAACTGCCTGAATTCGGGCATCCGCCGCATCGCGGTCGTCACGCAATACAAGGCCCATTCGCTGATTCGCCATCTGCAGCGTGGCTGGGGTTTCCTGCGCGGCGAGTTCAACGAGTTCATCGATATCTGGCCCGCCCAGCAGCGCGTCGATTCGAGCTGGTACGCGGCACGGTGGACGCCATCTATCAGAACCTTGACATCGTGCGCTCGATCGGCGCGGAGTTCGTCATCGTGCTGGCGGGCGATCACATCTACAAGATGGACTACACGCGCATGGTGCTCGACCACGTCGAAAGCGGCGCGGACTGCACGGTCGGCTGCATCGAAGTGCCGCGCATGGACGCGACGGCTTTCGGCGTCATGCATGTCGACGAAAATCGCCGCGTCACCGACTTCCTCAAAAGCCGGCCGATCCGCCCGCGATGCCCGGCAAGCCCGACGTCGCGCTCGCGAACATGGGCATCTACGTATTCAGCTCGAAGTATCTCTACGAGATGCTGCAGGAAAACATCGAGGCGTCGAACACGGATCACGACTTCGGCAAGGACATCATTCCGCGCGTGGTGACGCACGGCAAGGCGATCGCGCATCCGTTCGGCATGTCGTGCGTGACCTCGAGCAGCTATCCAGACGCGCCCGCCTACTGGCGCGACGTCGGCACCGTCGACGCTTACTAGACCGCGAATCTCAATCTCGCTTCGACCATCCCCGAACTCGATCTGTACGACCGCAAGTGGCCGATCTGGACCAATCAGGAGCAACTGCTGCCCGGCAAGTTCGTGCGCGACCTGAACGGCCAGCAAGGCGCGATCACCAACCTGCTGGTTTGCGGCGGCTGCGTGATCTCCGGATCGCAGGTGTCGAAGTCGGTGTTTTCGTCGGCAGTGCGCGTGCATTCGTTCTGTAATATCAATGAGGCAGTCTTGTTGCCTCAGGTGACGATCGGTCCGAGTTGCCGGCTGCAGCGCGTGGTGATCGACCGCGGCTGCACGGTGCCGGAAGAACTCGTGGTCGGCGAGGATCCCGAGGAAGATGCCGCGCGCTTCTTCCGCACGGATTCGGACATCACGTCCATTACGCGCGATGCCTTGAGCCGCCTGTAGCACGTACCGTTTCCCGTTCTCTCCTTTTTGCCCGTCTTACCCTTCAACCTTTGCCAGGAGCCCCGATGACCGTCCGCGTGCTGCACGCCGCCACAAAAATGTTTCCGCTGTTGAAAACCGGCGGCCTCGCCGATGTCGTCGGCGCCTTACCGCCCGCGCAGTCGCAACTGGGGACGCACGCGCGGGTCGTGCTGCCGGGTTTTCCGGCCGTTCTCGACGGTCTGACGGACCTGGAAACGGTCGCCGATCTCGGCGCGGCATTCGGTGCGGGCAACGTGCGGCTCAAACGCGGCGTGCTGGCGCCGCACGGCGCCGATCCGCAGTGGCAGGCGCACGACTGGCACGCGGGCCTTGCGCCGGCGTATCTGCGCGCGGCCGAGCGTCAGGGTGCGCCGCATGTCGCTAGCGTGATGACCGTGCACAACCTCGCCTATCAGGGCACCTTCCCGGCGGCGGAATTCGGCGCGCTGCAATTGCCCGGCGATTTCTTCGCCGTCGACGGCGTCGAGTTCTACGGCCACGTCTCGTTTCTTAAGGCGGGTCTGTACTACGCCGACCGCATCACCACCGTCAGCCCGACCTACGCGCGGGAGATTCAAACGCAGACGCACGGCGCGGGACTGCACGGGCTACTGCAAACCCGCACGCACGATATCGCCAGCATTCTGAACGGCGTCGATTATTCGATCTGGAATCCGTCGATCGACGACAGCATCGCGTCGAGATACACCGCCGCGAAGCCGTCGAACAAGTCGAAATGCAAGTCCGCGCTGCAGGAACGCATGGGCCTGAAACAGGATGGCGATGCGCTGCTGTTCGGCGTCGTCAGCCGCCTGACGGAGCAAAAAGGCCTCGATCTGCTGTTGTCGGCATTGCCCGATATCGTGCGCGGCGGCCAGCTCGCCGTGCTCGGCACCGGCGATCCCGCGCTCGAAACCGGCCTCAAGAACGCGGCGGCGCATCCGGGTGCGGTAGCGGTCGAACTCGGCTTCAACGAAACACTGTCGCATTCGATCATCGCGGGCAGCGACGTCGTGATGGTGCCCTCGCGCTTCGAACCCTGCGGGCTGACGCAGCTTACGCCCTCGCCTACGGCGCGCCGCCGCTCGTGCATCGCGCGTCGGCGGGCTGGCGGATACCGTCGTCGACTGTTCGCTCGAAAATCTCGCCGACGGACTCGCGACCGGCTTCGTCTTCGATACCTTCAACCGGGCGAGCATCGTCGGCGCGATCCGGCGCGCCTTCGCGCTCAAGGCGCGCCGCCTGGAATGGAAAGCCGTCGTCAAGCGCGCGATGACGCAAAACTTCGGCTGGGAGACGGCCGCGCTTGCGCTATGCGGAAGTCTATCAGGGGCTGCTCGGCGCCTGATCCGGGCGCGCAACTTGTGTGAGCCCTTCCGATCACACTTCGGGAACGTTCATGCAGACATCGCTGGCAGGTCAGATCGCGCTCGTGACCGGCGGCAGTTCCGGCATCGGCGCAGGCGTGGCGAAAGCACTCGCGCAGGCGGGTGCGCGCGTCGCCATCAACTATCACTCACACGCCGAACCGGCGGAAAAGCTCGCCTCCGAGATCGTTGCGCTCGGCGGCGACGCGTTCGCGGTCGGCGCGGACGTCGCCAACGAAGCGCAGGTCGACGCGATGTTCGACGCGCTCGTGCAGCGCTACGGCACGGTCGATATCGTCGTCGCCAATTCCGGACTTCAGCAGGACACGCGCTTCGCGACGATGACGCTCGCGGACTGGCGCAAGGTCATCGAAACCAACCTCACCGGACAGTTCCTGACGGCGCGGTGCACGGTGCGCGAATTCGAGCGGCGCGACATGCGCGACGTGTCGAAGGCGCTCGGCAAAATCATCTGCATAAGTTCGGTCCATGAAGTCATTCCGTGGGCCGAGCACGTCAACTACGCCGCGTCCAAGGTCGGCATCCAGATGATGATGATGATGATGATGAAATCGCTCGCGCAGGAAGTCGCGCCACAGCGCATCCGCGTGAATTCGATCGCGCTCGGCGCGATCCGCACGCCGATCAACAAGGATGCGTGGGACTCGAAAGAAGCGCTCGACCGCCTGCTGACGCTGATTCCGTACGGACGCGTCGGCGAAGTCGAGAACATCGGCCGCGCGGCGGTCTGGCTCGCCTCCGACGACAGCGATTACGTGATCGGCACGACGCTCTATCCGGGCTTCGCAGACAACGGCTGAGCACCCGGCGCGTCGGGCGTGTGGCGGAATCGAATCAAAACGAAGAAACGGGGAACGCGATGAAAGAACATCAGGTGGATGTCGCCGTGATCGGCGCAGGCAAGGCCGGCATGGTGGCGTATCGGGCGGCTTGCGAAGGCAGCGCGAAGGCGGTGCTGATCGACGGCGGCGAGCTCGGCACGACCTGCGCGCGCATCGGCTACATGCCGTCGAAGCTGTTGCTCGCGGCGGCCAACGGCCTGCACGACGCGCGCTCGCACCGCGCGGCATCGAGGGCACACATGCGCTCGACGTGGAATGCCGCGCGTGCTCAACTACGTGCGGCGCGAACGCGATCACTTCGTCAACGGCGTGATGAAGGAAGTCACGACCATCGGCGACGGGCCGCTGCTGCGCGGTTACGCGCGCTTCGAATCGCCGACGACACTGCGAGTCGGCGACGATCTGCGCGTGACCGCGCAGCGCTTCGTCATCGCGACGGGCTCGGCGCCGCTCGTGCCGGACGAACTCAAGGTGTTCGGTAAGCGGCTCATCACGAGCGACGACCTGTTCGAGTTGCGCACGCTGCCGAAGCGCGTCGCCGTTTTCGGCGCGGAGCCGATCGCACTGGAACTCGGACAGGCGCTGGCGCGGCTCGATATCGACGTGTTCATGTTCGGCAAGGGCGGCAGCATCGGCGCGCTGACCGATCCGCCAGTGCGCGACGCGCTCGCGGCGGCGTTGTCGGACGCCTTCTACTTCGATCCCGACGCGAAGTTCGACGAGATGAGCCTGCGCGACAGCAAACCATATCTACATTTTACCGCGCCTGGCGGAAAGCATCATCGCGAGACTTTCGATCTGGTGCTGGCGGCCACCGGACGCGCGCCGAACCTCAAGCCGCTCGCGCCGGAAAACACCGGCATCGAACTGAATGACAAGGGCGTACCGGTTTTCGACGAAACGACGATGCAGTGCGGCGACAGCGGCATCTTCATTGCGGGCAATTGCGACGGCACGCGCCCGTGGCTGCACGACGCCGCCGACGGAGGCAAGCTCGCCGGCGACAATGCCGCGCGTTTTCCGGATGTGCGGCCTGTCAGGCGCAAAGTGCCGTTTTCGATCGTGTTCTGCGAGCCGCAGGTCGCGATGATCGGCGCGTCGTTCGACAAGCTCGATCCGGCCACGACCGTGGTCGGCGAAGTGTCGTTCGAATCGCAGGGGCGCAGCCGTGTGATGCGGCAGAACCAGGGCCTGTTGCACGTCTACGCCGACACTAAAAGCGGTAAATTGCTCGGCGCGCAAGGCTGCGGCCCGGCGATGGAACATCTCGGGCATCTGCTTGCGTGGGCGTTGCAACTCGAATTGACGCTGGACGATATGCTGAAGCTGCCCTTTTATCATCCGGTCGTCGAAGAAGGTTTGCGCAGTGCGCTCAAAGACGCGGATAAAAAGTGCTATGAAGCGCGTTCGGAAATACCGCCCGCATTGCCGAATGCCGCGAGTTATTGATAAGCAGAATCGCGTCGCAAAACGAAAGGCCGGTTGCAATGCAGCAACCGGCCTTTTCTTTATAAGAGCGCCCGATAATGAGCGCCGGATTAATTTCAGCTCAAGCCATATTG
>JAQFVI010000387.1:31239-36411 GCA_029439495.1 Caballeronia sp. BR6202001590007 | reverse complement strand
AAATTTTGAACAACGTTTTGGAATCTGTCAACACTATTTTTTCGCTTTCGCTTCAAAATTTGCTGACCTGGAGGCCGCCCCTGGAGGCCGCCCGTTTCTCTCTATAGCGGCACTCATCATGCGACGAGGGGTTGAATGATAGGCCAAGCGAACGCCGATGACAAGGGTGCGGAACAACTTTTTTCCATAACCGCTTCATTGGCCCGATTTCGCCGTCCCCAGCACCATCCCGATCGGCACCGCGGCTACCATCGCCGCGTAACCCGCGTCGCTCGGATGAATATGGTCCCCGCTATCGAAGCGCTTCTGCAGTACGTCGGGCTTCGCCGGATCGCGAAGCGCCTGGTCGAAGTCGATCACGCCATCGAACGCGCGGCTCGAGCGGATCGACGCGTTCACCGCCGTCCGGATGGCCTCACGCTCCGGCGGCAAGGACGCCGGCGTCAGCGTCGCGCCGTAAATCTTGACGCCGCGTTGATGTGCCTGCGCGATCAGCCACTGATAGCCGCGCACGAGCGCATCGGCGTTGACTTCGGTATGCGGTGCGTCGCAGTCGAGGCCGGCACGCGCGGACATCGCCATAAAATTGATGTCGTTGATGCCGATCAGCAGAATGACCGCGCGCACGCCCGGCTGGCGCAGCGCGTCGCGCTCGAAGCGGCTGACCAGCGCTTCCCCGTAACACGGCGAATTGCTCAGCAGCCGGTTCCCGCTGATGCCGACGTTCACGACCGCCGCCTGGCCGCCGCTCTTCTGCGCGATGTCCTTCGCGAGCGCGTCAGGCCATCGGCGATTGGCGTTCAGCGACGAGCGCATGCCGTCGGTGATCGAATCGCCGATCGCGACGATCGTCTGCCCGCTCGCGGAGTCGACCGATACGTTGGTCAGCCACGCGTACTGCGTGAATCGCCCGCGAAAGGCGGCCGCCGATGCATCGTCCGTATGATCGCCGGGCGTCGAGATGTAGTTGACCTGGCTCGAGACGCGATGCCACGCCACCAGTTTCTGCTCCTTCCCCATCAGGCTGCTGATCGCGAGCGGCTGGAACGCGGCGACGTCGATGTTCACCGGATCGCTCGTCGCCTGGCCGCCCGGCGCGACCGTCACGCTCTTGTGTCCGCCAAACAGGACCGGCCGCGCGCTACCCGCGCGAATCGCCGCATTGCTGCCCGACACGGCGCGCGCGACGCTCATCGATTCGACGACGAGCGGCTCGGTTCCATATAGATTGCTGATCCGCAAGCGCATCTGCTTTCCGGCCAGTTGCGAATAGACGATCTGCCGCACGGTCCGCCCGGCCACTTCCGGCGCGCGATACAGCGGCGGCAGGTTTGCCAGCTGGGGAATCGACTGCAGCGCCGTTCCCCAGGCGCTCACCCAGCGGGCAGTGTCGGGCGCGGTGGCCGCGTCGGCCAACCAGACCACGGGGGCGACAGAAAACTGGGCGACCAATGCAGCCGCACAACACACGGCGAAAGCTCTGAGTTTCATGGACGACGGCACTTTTGAGAAAGATCGGATTGTGCCTGATCACATTCCTCGAGCACGCCTCGAAGGAACGCGTTTGGCCCCGCGCCGTCGAAATGGCCTCAAAATGCAGCCACCCGACGTTTTCGTCGCCTCGCACTGATAAGCGCATCACAAGAATATGAATATGACCTCGCCGCGCCCCGCCTGAACTGGGACGAAAACGGCGCAAGCCATTCCATCCGCTGGCGCTCGGAAAACGGCAACGCGCCGCCCAAACGCGTCGCCATCGGACAGATCAGATGACAGCCAATCACGCCTACCGGCTCGCGTGCGAAGGCACGGCGATCCGGCGCGGCGACTTCCAGAACGCGCGTCAGCTCTTGCAGGCGATGGCGCGCCGCATCGACAACAAGCCGAAGAAGAAAAAGGACGCACCGCCCGCCTCGCCGGTCGATGCCCTCAACCTGCATCGCCTGGCGCAATCGCAGCGTGCGCGCACGCTGGCCATGCTCGTGCTGCCGCTGAACGACGACTACACGATTCCGCTGCGCCGCACGCCTGCCGCGCACCCGACGTGCGGCAGGCGTGCGAGGAGGCGTACGGTCCGGCGCACGAGGTGTCGGTCGTGTCGCTGCGCGAAGTGCTCGGCCTGATCGGCGCGCACGAATAGCGCAAGAAAGGCGTCGAAATCCCCGCCGCCGGCGGCCGGATCCATTCGTACTACGGCGTCTTTTCTCCGGTACGCGGCGAATACATCGACCTTGTGGCAAATCAGCCGCTACCGACGAAGGAACTCGCGTTCGATATCGGCACCGGAACAGGCGTGCTCGCCGCCGTGCTGGCGCAATGGGGCGTTGGCCGCGTCGTGGCGACCGAACTCGACGCCCGCGCGCTAGCCTGCGCACACGAAAACGTGTCGCGGCTCGACCTCGGCGGGCAAATCGACGTCGTCGAAGCTGATCTGTTTCCCGAAGGCCGGGCGCCGCTCGTGGTCTGCAATCCGCCGTGGCTGCCCGCGCGGCCGAGTTCCGCGATCGAGCATGCGATCTACGATCCCGAAAGCCGGATGCTGCGCGGCTTTCTCGCCGGCCTGCGCGATCACCTGACGCCCGGCTGCGAAGGCTGGCTCAGCCTGTCGGACTTTGCGGAGCATCTCGGCCTGCGCACGCGCACGCAGTTGCAGGAATGGATCAACGGCGCGGGCCTGAAAGTGGAGGGCAGGATCGATATCAAGCCGCGCCACCCGAAATCGGCGGACAAGACCGATCCGCTGTTCGCAGCGCGCTCGAAGGAAACAACGTCGCTCTGGCGGCTCATCGCTGCCTGACCTGGCCCTCAGGCCGTCTCAGGCGGCATCCCGCTCGCGCAGCCACGCGAGCGCGCCTTCTCCCGCGACGATGCCGCTCGCGAAACACGCCGTCAGCAGATACCCGCCCGTCGGCGCTTCCCAGTCGAGCATTTCGCCCGCGCAGAACACGCCGGGCAAGCCATTCAGCATCAGACGCACATCGAGCGATTCGAAGGCGACGCCGCCCGCGCTGCTGATGACTTCGGCGATCGGACGCGCGCGCATCACGCGCACCGGCAGCGACTTGATACGCGCAGCAAGCGTTTCCGGATCGGCGAACGCTTCCTTGCTCAGACATTCACGCAGCAGGCCCGCCTTCACGCCCGCGATATGCAGACGGCTCTGCAGGTGACTCGACATCGAGCGCGCGCCGCACGGATGCAGCACTTCTTCGCGCACGCGTTCGGCGCTGAATTGAGGCGCGAGATCGACGACGATCTCCATGCCCGCGCCGCCGCTCGCTGCGATCCGTTCGCGGATCCCCGCCGACAGCGCGTAGATCAGACTGCCTTCGATTCCGTGCTCCGTGATCAGACACTCGCCCGCGCGGCCCTCGATCGCGACGGACTTGAGCGGCTCGCCGGCGAATCGCTCGCGAAAAAGCGGCGTCCAGTCCGCTTCGAAACCGCAATTCGACGGCACGAACGGCGCGACATCGACACCACGCGACGCCAGATGCGCGACCGCGCGTCCGTCCGAGCCGAGTTGTGGCCAGCTCGCGCCTCCGGTGGCGAGCACCAGCGCGTCGTGGCGCAGCGATTTTTCGCCGTCCGGCGTGACGAAGCGGGAAACCGACGCGTCTTCGTCCGCAAATCCGAGCCAGCGATGCCGCATGTGCAGACGCACGCCCGACGCGCGCAGCCGATGCAGCCAGGCGCGCAGCAGCGGCGCGGCCTTCATGTCGGTCGGAAAGACGCGGCCCGAACTGTCGACGCCCAGACCGTGGACCCATGCACGCACCGCATCGGCGTCAAAGCGGTCGAGCAGCGGCGCGATCTGCGCGCGCCGCGCGCCATAGCGGCCGCGAAAGGCGTCGGCAGGCTCGGAATGGGGCAGATTCATGCCGCCCTTGCCCGCCATCAGAAACTTGCGGCCGACCGAGGGCATCGCACCGAACACGTCGACGGAAGCGCCGCCCGCCGCGAGCGCTTCGGCGGCCATGAGCCCGGCGGGACCGACAACGACGGCGACATTCTGAACTGACGATATGAGCTTTCGGTTTTCCGCGTGATTCGAAGCCGCGATTGTCGCATCCGGTGCTGCGAAAGCCCGCGCCGGCGCGCGTAAGTCATTAAATAACAAAAAAGAATTTGGTCGGGCATGCGGCGCCGAGTACGATTTGCACGATTCGTTGCATCAACAACTTTTTACCCTTCGCCCGATCATGTCCGTTTCTCTCGCGCCCAAGCGCGCTTCCGCGGGTCCGATGCTGCCGATTCGCGTCCCGTCATCCGCAGCGCCGCGGATGTTTCCCATCTCGTCAACGGCGGCGCCGCCATCGGCAGCGATGCGCGCGTCGTCGTCGCCATCGCGCTCGGCGGCGTGTTCCTCAATGCCTACGACCTTGGCGCGCTCGCGTTCGGCGTCAAGGACATCGCGCGCGAATTCTCGCTGACGCCGACCGGCGCGGGCTTCGTGATGGGGCTCGGCGTCGGCATCGACCTGCCAGTCGCGATAGCCTTTCTCGCGGAATTCTCGCGGCTGCAAGGGCGCGGCAACAAGGCGGCGCGCGTCGCGATGTGGTGCCCGACCTGGTATGCGGCGATCAGCGTGTCGTATCTGCTCATGCTCGGCCTGTACGCGGTGCTGCCGGAACATCNTCCGCAGCCGCTATATGAGCGAGTCGCTAGTGTGGGCGGNAGCCGCGCCGCGCGTCGTGGAGCAACTATGCCGCGTTGCTGCGCGGCGTCTATCTGCGCCGGACCGTGCTCGCGACGGTAATCGCGATCGCATCGTCCTTCGCGTACAATGCCGTCGCGTTCGGCCTGCCGGTGATCATCTCGAGCTTCCTCGCGCAGTCCGTGCTGACGACGATCCTCGCGTCGCTCGCGCTCAATTTGTGCTTCGCGTTCGTGGTTTCAGTGCGCATCGTGCCGAAGTCCGGCGCGTGGAATCTAACGGTGATCGGCTACGTCTTCCAACTGGCCGCGCTCGTCGGGCTCGCGATCGTCGGCAAGCCGGCGACGGGGCCGCAGGTAGTTCTGGCGCTCGCGTTCTTCGCGGCGTTCCTGCTCGGCCAGGGCATCGGGCCGGGTTCGCACAACATGACGTTCGCGTCGCTCAGCTATCCGACGTCGCTGCGCGGCGTGGGCGTCGGCTTCAATCAGACGTTGATGCGCGCCAGCTCGACGGTG
>JAQFVI010000387.1:0-31184 GCA_029439495.1 Caballeronia sp. BR6202001590007 | reverse complement strand
GCGGTTCTTTCGGCTTTCTGGCTCCCCAAAACGATGAACACGATCCACGTCGCGAACGGCGATCACGCGGCTCAATCCTTGAGCGAAGCATTGAAACTCGCGGAGCGCGACGACCGCGTGATCGCGCTGAGGACGACCTCGCGGTCGGCCCGATCCGCGACATCGACGACACGGCATACGGACGCGCGACGTTCTGGCGCCAGACGCTCAACAGCGCGGCCGACTTCGAGGACGAACTCGAAAAGCAGAATGCGACGATCGGCCACCTCGCGCGCGGCGATGCGCAGATCGTCGTGTGGCACGGCCAAAGCGCATCAGATCAGTTGATGCTGCGACGCGTCGCCTATCACGTACGCAACGCACCGCAACTGCTCAACGAAGCGAAGCTCAACAGCCAGGATCGCGCGCTGCCCGACGGCGGACACGCCAGACGGCGCGACCGCCGTCGGCATGTTTTCGCCGAAGCAACTGCTCGCGAAATTGCCAAGCGCCGCGCCGATTTCCGTGCTGCGCATCAGCCGGCTCGCGCTCGAATGGCAGGAGGCGAAGCACGCGAGCGCGGAAACGCGCCGCCTGCGCGACAACATGCTCGTACCGGGCAACTGGCTCGATGTCGACGAAGCGCTGCTCGATATCGCCAGTTTCGACGAATTTCGTCCGACGCGGCGCATCGTCGGCGAGGCGATGAACCGCAACTTCGACTTCGTGCTCAGCGATTGGGTCGACTACTAGCGATGCCGGGAACTGGTCATGTCGGGACGGCTGAAGATTCGCGGCACGCCGTCGGACATCGCCGAAGCCGAATTGCGCCGCTGAACTCATCACGACAAGAACGACATGGCCCGCACCAAAGCGCTCGATCACGAAACCCAGCGCGAACAGATTCTGGAACTCGCCGCCGCGAAATTTGCACAGACCAGCTACCTGAGCACGTCGATGGCCGATCTCGCCGCCGCGAGCGGCACGTCGAAGGCGCGTCTCTATCACTATTACGAGAGCAAGGAAGCGATTCTCTTCGATCTGCTCGACCACTACACGAAGCGGCTGATGCTGATCATCGCGGAGGTGGAAGGCGCGAGCCAGCGGCGCGGACTCGGCGAGCGCGAGGCATTCGCCGAACTCGTGCACGCGTTTCTGACCGAATACGAAACCTCGCACAGCCGGCACGTCGCGCTGCTCAACGACGTCAAGTATCTCGAAGACACGCAGCGGAAAATCGTGCTCGACCGGCAGCGCGATATCGTCGCGGCCTTCACGCGGCAACTCGCGCGCGTATCCGAAGCGCGTGACGAAGGACAATCAGACCGCGCTCACGATGATGGTGTTCGGCATGATCAACTGGACTTTCACCTGGCTCAAGTCGAGCGGCCGGCTTGGTTATAGCGAGTTCGCGAATCAGGTCGTCGACATAATCGAGAATGGTCTGAACGATCGCTGATTGCCGCATCGCAGCACCTGGCCTGAGCGGTACACGCATGTTGGCATACCAAATGTTGCTTTCGAGCAATCACTTATAAATCATTGATTCAAAACGACATCAATATTTATAACTATCCTGTTAGAACGTATCATCTAAAGCGACCCAAGGGTTTTTCCCGTAATGGTTTCTTCGAAATCCGCTAAAATTCATCTTGCTTTGCAGCACGCTTCATGATGAAGAGGGAGAAACAACATGGAACTAGCCATCAACCGCACCGCCGAGCAGATCGTCGCAAGCGATCGTCCGCGTTCGGACGCCGCACGCTTGCCGGTTCTGGTTCGTGAACTTTCTTCCGCGGATCGCGAGCGTCTGCTGACTCACTTCCTCGCGCTCGACGAAGACGACCGCCTGCTGCGTTTCGGGCAGATCGTGCAGGATCACGTCATCGAGCGTTACGTCCGCAATCTCAACTTTTCCAGCGACGTCGTTTTCGGCGTGTTCGGCAACACGCTCGAACTGATAGGCGTCGGGCATCTGGCGTATCTGCCCGCCGAAGGCGAGAAGCGCACCGCCGAGTTCGGCGTATCCGTGCTGGAAAGCGCGCGCGGCCGCGGCGTCGGATCGAAGCTCTTCGAACGCGCCGCCATGCGCAGCCGCAACACGCATGTGTCCGAGTTGTACATGCACTGCCTGTCGCGCAACCGGACGATGATGCATATCGCCAAAGAAGTCGGGCATGAAGATCGAATACGCCTACGGCGAAGCGAACGCGTATCTGTCGCTGACGCCCGCCGATCAGACGAGCATCATGGCCGAAATGCTTCAGGAACAGGCTGCCGTGTTCGATTACGCGATCAAGCGTCAGGCGCATCGTGCATCGCAGGTATTTTAGGTGTTCATGCCGACGGCCGACGCAGCCTGAGCGCAGCGGCAGCGCAGTCGTCTCCTTGATGCGTTCGAGCGAAAAACTCGAACGCACGTCGATCACCGACGGGTGATGCAGCAGTTGGTCCTGCACGAAGCGCGAAAAGTCACCTGTTCGAACAGCTTGCCGAGCGCGACGGGATCCGGCGCGGTGTATTCGATGAACTCGAAACCGTCGGTGCCGACAGGATTTTCCCAATTCGATGCGGACATGCGCGTCTCCTTTTTCGATCGATACAGTGTAGAGGCGCGCCCGAGGCGAATGCTTGCGAAACAAATCGGCGAATCGCAGAATGGCGCACGAAACTGCCACTTACAGCACGAACGGAGACAGAACATGGCCGATGACGAACTCGACGCGATCGATCGCAAGATCCTCGCGATCCTTCAGGAGAACGGCCGGCTGTCGAATCAGGACATCGCGGAGCGCGTGAATCTGTCGCCGAGCCCGTGTCTGCGGCGCATTCGGTGGCTGGAGGAAAGCGGCGTGATTCGCGGTTACGTCGCGTTGCTCGATCCGAAGAAGATCGGGCTCGGCCTGCTGGCCTACATCAACGTGCGGCTGGAAAAGCGCGGCGGCACGACGGTCGCGGCCGGTACGCCGAGCGTGCTGACGCACGGCGACCTGTTTCGCGAGGCCGTGCGTTCATGGCCGGAGGTCGTAGCCTGCGACGCGATGACGGGAGAGATGGATTTCTTGCTGCGCGTGCAAGTGCGCGATATGGATGGGATTCACCGCCATCGCGAAGCATCGGCACAAGGATGTGACGCTGTATCGGCAGGGCGAGATCAATTTCATCGTGAACGCGGAGCCGGATTCGTTCGCGCAACGCTTCGCGCAGCTGCACGGGCCGTCAATCTGCGCAATCGCGTTTCGTGTCGCGGATGCCGCCCAGGCTTACCGGCGAGCGCTCGATCTGGGCGCGTGGGGCTTCGACAACAAGACCGGCCCGATGGAGCTGAACATCCAGGGCATCGGCGATTCGCTGATCTACTTCATCGATCGCTGGCGCGGCAAGAATGGCGCGCAGCCGGGCAGCATCGGCGACATCGGCATCTACGACGTGGATTTCGAGCCCATTCCGGGCGCCAATCCCAATCCCGTCGGCAACGGGCTGACTTACATCGATCACCTGACGCACAACGTGCATCGCGGCCGCATGGTCGAATGGGCCGAGTTCTACGAGCGGCTCTTCAACTTCCGCGAGGTGCGGTACTTCGATATCGAAGGCAAGGTGACGGCAGTCAAGTCGAAAGCGATGACTTCGCCCTGCGGCAAGATCCGCATTCCAATCTACGAGGAAGGTTCCGAGAACGCGGGCCAGATTCAGGAATATCTCGACGCGTATCGCGGCGAAGGCATTCAGCACATCGCGCTCGGCACCGACGATATCTACCGGACGGTGGATGGTCTGCGCGCGTCGAACATCGCGCTGCTCAACACCATCGACACCTATTACGAACTCGTCGACCGGCACGTGGCGAATTACGGCGAATCGGTCGCGGAACTGAAGAAGCGCAAGATTCTGATCGACGGAACGAAGGACGAGATCCTGCTGCAAATCTTCACCGAGAACCAGATCGGGCCGATCTTCTTCGAGATCATCCAGCGCAAGGGCAATCAGGGTTTCGGCGAGGGCAATTTCAAGGCGCTGTTCAAATCGATCGAACTCGACCAGATGCGGCGCGGCGTGCTGAAGGACACGTCGGCGAGCTAAAAATCGCATCCAACAAAAAGGGACATGACCGTCACGGTGCATGTCCCTTTTCTATTTCATCGGCGGTTCGCGCGACGCAAGCGCGCGAGCGACCTGACCGAATCAGACGGCGTTGTCGTCGTCGCTATGCTCGGATTCACGACGCTGCGCCAGCCTGCACGGACTGGACGCGCGTTTGCGCAAACTGCTGAACGGACGACGCCCCGACGGACGACGAATTCGCCCGCACGCCCACCGGCGCGCTGATGGCGAAAAAGGCCGCCGAAACCATGAGGAAACTCTGGATATGGCGTTGTTTCATTTCGTTATCTCCTTCTAACTGCTTGTATAATGCTTGCTTCTCGCTTGCAATGGACAGGTATTTTCACTGTCTGCCTTTTAGCGAGGCAATATTTTCGACAGGTTTCGCGAGCAAAGTTCGGAAACCATGTCAGATTTACACGCGGTAACAAAAGTCACTCGCGCGGCGCAAAAGATTCACCGTTTTGACGCAAAGCATCGGTAAGTGCGCATTTTTTAACGGGTTTGTCCCACTTCTCGGAAACCCTCAGATCGGCACACTGAAATCCCGGCTCGAGCGTTCACAAGACGCGACGGCCCGAAACATGCTTTGGGGATCCCAAACCTCGGGTGGAGGAAGTCATAGAATGAACGCCCCGCTAGACGCAGAACAAAGAGCTTCGCTAGAAGCCGCGTTGAAATCCGTCACGCTCGACGACAAATACACGCTCGAACGCGGCCGTGCCTATATGAGCGGTATCCAGGCGCTGGTGCGTCTGACGATGCTTCAGCAGGAACGCGACAGAGCCGCCGGTCTTGACACCGCCGGTTTCATCTCCGGCTATCGCGGCTCTCCCCTCGGCGGACTCGATCAATCTCTGTGGAAGGCGAAGAAACATCTCGCCGCGCATCAGATCGTGTTCCAGCCCGGCGTCAACGAAAATCTGGCCGCGACCGCCGTATGGGGCTCGCAACAGGTCAATCTCTACCCGAGCGCAAAGCACGACGGCGTGTTTTCGATGTGGTACGGCAAGGGTCCCGGCGTCGATCGCTGCGGCGATGTCTTCAAGCACAGCAACTCGGCCGGCTCTGCGAAGCACGGCGGCGTGCTGGTGCTCGCGGGCGACGATCTCACGCGGCGAAATCCTCGACGCTCGCGCACCAGTCCGAACACATCTTCAAGGCGTGCGGCCTGCCGGTGCTGTTTCCGTCGAACGTGCAGGAATATCTCGATTTCGGCCTGCACGGCTGGGCGATGAGCCGCTACTCCGGCCTCTGGGTCGCGATGAAATGCGTGACTGACGTGGTCGAGTCGTCGGCGTCGGTGGATATCGACCCGCATCGCACGAAGATCGTAATTCCGACCGACTTCGCGATGCCCGACGGCGGCCTGAACATTCGCTGGCCCGATCCGCCGCTCGTGCAGGAAGCGCGTCTGCTCGACTACAAGTGGTACGCCGTGCTCGCGTATGTGCGCGCCAACAAGCTCGACCGGATCGAGATCGATTCGCCGCAGGCGCGCTTCGGCATCGTGACGGGCGGCAAAGCCTATCCGACGTACGCCAGGCGCTGACCGACCTCGGCCTCGACGATGCCACCTGCGCGCAGATCGGCATCCGCCTATACAAAGTCGGCTGTGTGTGGCCGCTCGAAGCACAGGGCGCGCATGAATTCGCGCGCGGTCTCGAAGAAATTCTGGTGGTCGAGGAAAAGCGTCAGATTCTCGAATACGCGATCAAGGAAGAGCTTTACAATTGGCCCGACGCGCAGCGTCCGCGCGTCTACGGCAAGTTCGACGAAAAGGACGGCCCGGGCGGCGAGTGATCGGTGCCGATGGGCAACTGGCTGCTGCCCGCGCACTACGAACTTTCGCCGGCGATCATCGCGAAAGCGATCGCCACGCGGCTCGAAAAGTTCGATCTGCCGGCCGACGTGCGCGCGTGCATCGCGTCGCAACTCGCGGTCATCGACGCCAAGGAAAAGTCGCTCGTGCGTCCGCGCGTCGAAGCGGAGCGCAAGCCGTGGTTCTGCTCCGGCTGCCCGCACAACACCTCGACGAACGTGCCGGACGGCTCGCGCGCGATGGCGGGCATCGGCTGTCACTACATGACGGTCTGGATGGACCGCAATACGAGCACCTTCAGCCAGATGGGCGGCGAAGGCGTCGCGTGGGTCGGCCAGTCGCCGTTTTCGAACGACAAGCACGTCTTCGCGAATCTCGGCGACGGCACGTACTTCCACTCCGGCCTGCTCGCGATTCGCGCGGTGATCGCGGCGAAGGTGAACATCACCTACAAGATTCTCTATAACAACGCGGTCGCGATGACCGGCGGCCAGCCCGTCGACGGCGTGCTGACCGTGCCGCAGATCACGCATCAGCTCGCGGCGGAAGGCGCGTCGAAGATCGTCATCGTCACGGATCAGCCGGACAAGTACACGCCGAGCGTCGGACTCGCGCCGGGCACCGACGTGCATCATCGCGACAAGCTCGACGACATCCAGCGCGAATTGTGCGACGTCGGCGGCACATCGATCCTGATCTACGACCAGACCTGCGCGACGGAAAAGCGCCGCCGCAAGCGCGGCACGTTCCCCGATCCGGCGAAGCGCGTCGTCATCAACGAAGCGGTCTGCGAAGGCTGCGGCGACTGCTCGGTGAAGTCGAATTGCCTGTCGGTCGAACCGCTCGAAACCGAGTTCGACACGAAACGGCAGATCAATCAGTCGACCTGCAACAAGGACTATTCCTGTCTGAACGGCTTCTGCCCGAGTTTCGTGACGGTGGAAGGCGGCCAGTTGAAGAAGCCCAAAGTGACGAGCGTTGGCGCCGACGCGATGCCGCCCGTGCCCACCCGAACTGCCGGAGATTGCGCGGCCCCATGGCATGCTGGTGACGGGCGTCGGCGGCACGGGCGTCGTGACGATCGACGCCTGCTCGGCATGGCCGCGCATCTGGAGCAGAAAGGCGTGACCGTGCTCGACGTCACCGGTCTCGCGCAAAAGGGCGGCGCGGTGATGAGCCATGTGCAGATCGCCAATCGCCCGGCGGACATCCACGCGACGCGCATCGCGATGGGCGAGGCGGATCTCGTCATCGGCTGCGATGCGATCGTGACCGCCAGCAACGAGTGCGGCTCGCGGATGCAGCCGAACCACACGCGCGTCGTCGTCAACAGTGCGGCGACGCCGAGTTCATCAAGAACCCGAACTGGAGCTTTCCGGGTGCGAGCGCGGAAGCCGATATCCGCGCGGCGGCGGGCGAACATGTCGCGCTGGTCGACGCGAATCGCTTTGCGCTCGCGTTGATGGGCGACGCGATCTACACGAATCCGTTCGTGCTCGATTACGCGTGGCAGAAGGGCTGGGTGCCGCTGCGTCATGAATCGCTCGGGCGCGCGATCGAGTTGAATGCCGTGCAGGTCGAGAAGAATCTTGCCGCGTTCGAATGGGGACGGCGCGCCGCGCACGATCTGGCCGCCGTCAGGCGACTCGCCGACGCGCAACATGGCGTGCAGACGTCGCCGTCCAAGGTCGTCGCGCTGCATACGCCGAAGGCACTCGACGCCATCATCGAAAAGCGTCTGGATTATCTGGAAAAGTATCAGAGCGTGCGCTATGCGGCGCGCTTCAGGCGTCTGGTCGCAGAAGTGCGCGCGGCGGAAGCGGGTATCGGCAATGGCCAGTACGCGCTCACCGAAACCGTCGCCAAGAATCTGCACAAGCTGATGACCTACAAGAATGATACGAAGTCGCGCGTCTCTACGCGGATCCGGCATTCCTCGACAAGGTGAAGAGCAGTTTCGAAGGCGACTGGAAGATCAAGTGCCATCTCGCGCCGCCGTCGATGTCGAAGACGGACGTGCACGGCCGAGCAGTACGGCCCGTGGATGATGTCCGCGATGCGCGTGTTCGCTCGCTTGAAGTTCCTGCGCGGCACGGCGCTCGATCCGTTCGAATGCACGGAGGAACGAAAGATGGAGCGCTGATCGGCGAATACGAAGCGCTCGTGCGCGAACTGATCGGCGGGCTGAGCAAGGAAAAGCTGCCGCTCGCCATCGAACTCGCCAGCGTGCCGGACGCGATGCGCGGTTACGGCCACATCAAGGAAAACAACGAAGCTCAAGTGGGAGAAGCTGCTCGCACGCTGGCGCGGCGGCGAAGACAGGTGGCAAGTCGCCTAAGACCGGAAGCGAAGTCGTTCGGGCGGTCCTGCGGGGCCACCCTTTTCATTTTGAGAACCTCAGAACTCGTAGCCGACCTGCGCGCGCATACCGGTATCGCCGTGCGGCGTGATCGACAACGCGCCGTTGACGAGCCATTGGCCGTTACGCGAACGATAGGTCGCACCCGCGCCGAACGCGCTATAGCCCTTGTAGTTGCCGATGCCCGCTGCCACCACGGTCTTGCCGCTTTCGCGCGCCGTGAGCGCGGGCATCGCCATCGCGGCGGCGACGCCTACGAACGCGGCGCGCTGCAAGGACGTGATGCTCGCGCCGAAATCGCTGCGCAGCACATCGAGTTGACGCAGGTTGACGGCGTCCGTGCCGCTTCGGCCCGGCGCGACGTTGGTCATGCGCCGCTCGCCGCCGGACGATCCGATCGACACGGTATCGTCTTCCTTCGCCACGGAATTCGCGCCCAGCGCCACCGCGTTGACGCCGCTCGCCGATGCGTTCGCGCCGAGCGCAAGCGATGCATCGCCGCCGGCCACCGCACCCGCGCCGACCGCGATGGCATCCGCGCCCGTCGCGCTCGGCAGCGGCGCGTTGCGCGAATTGACGGCGACGTAATCGACGCCCGCTTGCTGATAGTTGCGCACCGTGCCCGTGTACGCGTCGAGTGCCATGTTGGTCGCGAAAAGCTGCGCGCCGGTCACGGCATCCGTGCTCGATTCAGACAGATCGCCGTCCTTCAGGTTAGTCAGCCGGACGGGCGCCTCGGCCGACGCGCCGCCCAGCCGCACGCTCTTGCGATCGGCCGAATCGTAGGCAACCACGTTGTTCGCGACTTCGGCGACCGCCGAGACATCGGCCTGCAGCGCGGCGATATTTGCCGCGTCGGTCGTCAGACGGCCGTCCAGATGATCAATGGCCGCGCTGACGTCGTGCACCGTCGTGCCGCCGACGCGATAAGTGGGCGCCGTGACCGCGTTGATCGCTTCGGTGCTGGTCGCGCTGACTTCGCCGTTCGCGACGCCGGCCACCACGCGCGCGCCGCCCGAACCGGCGACATCGAGACGCGCGCCGTCCGTCGCCGCGCCGACCGTGAGGTTGCGCGTGACCAGATCCTGCCGCACGAGCCCGGCCTGATCGGTATCGACATCGTTCGTCCAGGTGTCGAAGTTCGACTGCAAGCGGGCGATGTTCGCGGTGTTGCCCGCGACGTTCTGATTCGTCGCGTAGAGCTGGGCGCTGGTGACCGCGTCGCTGCTCGTCGCGCTGCCGATCGATACGGTGTTCGCGTCATCCGCGATCAATCCCGCGCCGAGCGCGACGGCCGACTGCCCGCGCACGACCGATCCCTGGCCGATCGCCACGCCGCCGGCACTCGCCTCGACGGTGCCGGCGAGGTTGATCGAGTCGTTCGAATTCGTCGTGCTCGCGTTGCCGTAAGGGTTGAAGACGAAGGCGTGGGCGGAGTTGCGCACCGATCCGCCGTTGAGCGCGAACAGCACGGTCTGCGCGGACGCGCCGTCGAGCGAGACACCGTTGCTGCCCATCGCGACCGAGTTGAGCGCCGCGTTGGTGATCTGCGAACCGATGGAGATCGCGTCGTTCTTGCTGCTCGATACGTGATCGCCAATCGCGATGGCATCGAAAGTGTCGGCGGTCGTCGATGCGCTGTAGCCGAGCGCGATGCTGCCGGTGCCCGCCGCCTTCGATTCGTAGCCGCCCGCGAAACTCCATTCCGCGGACGCCGCCGAATGCGCGCCGAATGCGGTCGTGCTTGCGCCGCTCACGCGAGCGTTCGATCCGACCGCGACCGCACCGAGCTGGCCGCCATCGCCGGTGAGCGCGCCGCTCGTGACCTTCGCGTCCGCGCCGATGGCGATGTCGCCGACATCCGCCGCGTTCGCGCCCGGCCCCATCGCGACGCCGTAGTCGCCATTCGCCTTCGACGACGACCCGATCGCCAGGCCGTTGTCGATGCCCGACGCGTTAGGAATGATCGCGCCGCCGTCGACGGTCCACGCGGCCAGCGCGCTCGTCGAAAGCAGGGTCAGCAGCAAGGCTGCCGGTCTTCTGCATAACTGATCGATGCTTGGTTTTCACGCTCCCTCGGTTTTGTCGTTATCGAATCGCCGCGCGACATGAAGTGCCGCCCGGCGCGCAATGACTGTAGTGCGTCTCATTCACGTACGTGTCGCTGATGAAGAGATTGCGCCCTTGCAGCATCAGCAGGTTCATCGCCGCGAAGTTGTTCGCGTCCTTCGCCTTGCCCAGCACCTGATCGATGAACTTCAGATGGTCCTGATACGTATCGATCAGGCCGCAGATCATGCCGTCCGCGTCGCCGGTGTGGATCAGGATCGCGCCGATCAGCGTGTTGAACTTGCGCAGCGCCGCCTTCGCGCTTTCCAGCGTCACGCCCTGACGCGCCGCGATATCGTGATAGGCCTGCTAGCTCTTCTGATAACGCGAGTCGTCTTCCGGATTGACGATCTCGAAATCGACGCCGGGCTTGAGCTTCGAGCCCATTTTCTGCAGGCGCATCTCGACGACCGCCGGACGGCCGACGATGATCGGCTTCGCGATCTTTTCCATCAGCACGAATTGCGCGGCGCGCAGCACGCGCTCGTCCTCGTCTTCCGCGAACACGATGCGCGCGGGCGCCGCCTTCGCCGCCGCGAACACCGGACGCATGACCATGCCGGTGCGATACACCATCGCGCCGAGCGTCTCGCGATACGCGTCCATGTCCTTGATCGGACGCGTCGCGACGCCGGAATCCATCGCGGCCTGCGCGACCGCTGGCGCGATCTTGATGATCAGGCGCGGATCGAAGGGCTTCGGAATCAGATATTCCGGACCGAATTCGAGCGAATGGCCTTCGTAGGCCTTCGCGACTTCATCGCCCTGATCCGTTTCTTCCGCGAGTTCGGCGATCTCGCGCGAGCTTCATCTCCTCGGTGAGGGTCGTCGCGCCGACATCCAGCGCGCCGCGGAAGATGAACGGGAAGCACAGCACGTTGTTGACCTGATTCGGATAGTCCGAACGGCCCGTCGCGACGATACAGTCCAGTCCGGGCGAACGCACTTGGCTTCTTCCGGGCGAATCTCCGGTTCCGGATTCGAGAGCGCGAGGATCAGCGGCTTGTCGGCCATGGTCTGGACCATTTCGGCCTTCAGCACGCCCGCGCTCGAGCAGCCGAGGAACACGTCGCAGCCGTACATCGCGTCGGCGAGCGTGCGCGCATCGGTCGTGGCCTGGTACCGCTCTTTCGAGGCATCCAGATTGCCGGGGCCTTCGTAGATCACGCCCTTCGAGTCCGTCACCAGCGGGTTCGACTTCTTGAGGCCGAGGTGGACCAGCAAATCCAGACACGCGATCGCCGCCGCGCCCGCACCCGAACAGACGAGCTTGACGTCTTCCAGCTTCTTGCCGACCACTTTGAGGCCATTGAGAATCGCCGCCGACGCGATGATCGCCGTTCCATGCTGATCGTCATGGAAAACGGGCTTCATGCGCTCGCGCAGTTTCTTCTCGATATAGAAGCACTCCGGCGCCTTGATGTCTTCGAGATTGATGTCGCCGAGCGTCGGCTCGAGCATGGCGATCGCGTCGACGAACTTGTCCGGATCGGTTTCGTCCAGTTCGATATCGAACACGTCGATGCCCACGAACTTCTTGAACAAACAGCCTTTGCCCTCCATCATCGGCTTGGCCACGAGCGGTCCGATATTGCCCAGGCCGAGCACGGCGGTGCCGTTCGTCACCACGCCGACGAGGTTGGCGCGCGAGGTGTACTTCTGCGCGTCGAGCGGTTCGTCGTAGATCGCCATGCACGCCGCCGCGACGTCGGGCGAATACGCGAGAAACAAATCGAGCTGATTGGAAAGCGGCTTGGTCAGTGTGACCGAAATCTTGCCGGGACGGGGATTCTAGTGATAGGCGAGTACGCTTTGCTTCAGTTGTTCGTCCATGATTGACCTGAGACGTTTGGGATTATTTGAACTGGGATCACACGCCGAGGACCGCGCGACATTGCGTGCCGGTGTGAATCGATGGCCAATGTGTCGATCGCCCGACGCGTCGAATAGACGCAGCGTCGTTTCGCCGGGATGGATGAATCCGGCGAACGGAGCCATTGTTGTTTTTGGGATAACCAGTGTACACCGCCCGGTACAAATGGCGCGAAGCAGCATTTCTGTGCCAAATTGTCCGAATAACGGCCGCCGCATGCCTCGCGAGCAGGCTTCGGCTCCGGTAGAATGGTGGGCAACGCGCGCAGGAAACGCGAACCGCCGTCCGCAGCTTCATCCGTGGACCGCGCGATGTCGCGACACATCATGCGCCAGGGCCCGCGCGGCTGCCTCCCCGCTTTTCAAGCGTCACCATCAAGTCCAAGGATTCGCCCATGACAGGCTTCGATCGTCAGACGATCTCCAACACCACCGCGAAAATGCTGCTCGAAGTGCAAGCGGTGCATTTCAACGCCGACAAGCCGTACATCTTCACGTCCAGCTGGGCGAGCCCGGTCTACATCGACTGCCGCAAGCTGATTTCGTATCCGCGCGTGCGGCGCGGCCTGATGGAAATGGCGGAAACGACGATCCTGCGCGACGTCGGCTACGAGCAGATCGACGCCGTCGCGGGCGGCGAAACCGCCGGCATCCCGTTTGCCGCGTGGCTGTCGGATCGTCTGATGGTGCCGATGCAGTACGTGCGCAAGAAGCCGAAGGGTTTCGGCCGCAACGCGCAGATCGAAGGCCTGCTGACCGAAGGCCAGCGCGTCTTGCTCGTCGAAGACCTGACAACCGACAGCCGCAGCAAGATCGACTTCATCAATGCGCTGCGCACCGTGGGCGCGACGGTGAACCACTGCTTCGTGCTGTTCCACTACAACATCTTCAAGGAAAGCGTGTCTGTGCTGAAGGACATCGACGTCGATCTGCACGCGCTCGCCACATGGTGGGACGTGTTGCGCGTCGCCAAGGAACAGAGCTATTTCGAAACCAAGACGCTCGACGAAGTCGAAAAATTCCTCCACGCGCCGGCTGAATGGTCGGCTGCGCACGGCGGTGCGACGTCTGCTCCGCAATAAGCGAATACGGTATTAAGCTGTGGTAAAGCCAAAAACCGCTGACGATTAGTCAGCGGTTTTTTTGGGCACTTGCTTTAAGCAAGTTAAATCACGTTTTTCATGCCGATGGAGAACCGGAAATACGCGAATCGTCGAGCGATCCATCGCCCGAATACGCGGACAGATTCACGAGTCCATTGCTTTGCGCATATTGGAATAATTCGGAATCGCGCTCGATACCGAGTTTGCGCATCACCGTATTCTTTTGCGTGCTGATGGTCTTGATACTGCGCCGCAGTTGCGCCGCGATTTCGGTGATGGTCATGCCGGATACGAACAGCCGCACGACTTCGAGTTCGCGTTTGGACAGGATCACGCTGCGCTGCTGGCCGGTCGCGCCGATGCCCATGCTGTCGAGCGCCGCCTTGACCGAGGGCCCGAGGTATTTCTGCCCGCGCATCACATGCTGGATGGCCCAGCCGATGTGGTTCATGTCGTCCGCCTTGTTGATGATCGACATGACGCCGACTTCCCGCAAACGTTTGAGCAAGGCCGGATTCTCGAGCATCGTCAGGACGACCAGCTTGACGCGCGGGAATTGCCGCCCGATGTAGCCCAGGAGTGGCATGCCGTCGCCGTACGAGCCGCCGGGCATGGCGAGATCGGTGACGAGCACGTCGCACGGCGTCTTCTACAGCAGTTGGATGAGTTCGGTCGACTGGCGCGCCTGGCTGGCCACATCGACTTCGGGGAATTTATTCAGTACCTGCGTGGCGCCAAATAAAATAACCGGATGGTCGTCTGCGATGATGACTTTAATTCGCTGGCTCATTTTCTCTCCCTGTTTGCGGTCCGATTGAATGCCCTGCGAATCAACGTCACATTGCTCATAATTTGATCAATATTGTGCGAATTCATCGCCAGCGTTGCGTCTGACAGGCGCGCGTCAAATTAGCGCTATGGGTTTAATCTCAAGGATCAAGCTTTTAATGCTTTGTTGCAATGTTAAACTGCAACTTCCTACGAAGCGCATCCCTGAGACAAAAAAACATCGTTGCAGACGGCGAAACGCGATTTATCGCGCGACGCTACTGACAGGAGTTCTGCCCATACGCCTCGCATGTCGGTTCGTGAGTTCGGGTTATCGCGTCGCGTTCGTGTTCGGCATCGTCGGCGTGGCCGCCATGCTTTCGAATGCGCGCGGCGTGGCGACCGAATCGGCCTTCAGCGTGTCGAGCATCGATCTCGCGCCTGGCAAGTCGATCGGACGCGAACTGCTTTTCGACGATTCCGAATGCAAGGGCGGCAATCGGTCGCCGCAACTGTCGTGGCGCGACGCGCCCGCCGAAACCCGCAGCTTCGCCATCACGATCTTCGATCCGGATGCGCCCGGGCGCGGATGGTATCACTGGGCCGTCGCCGGCATTCCCGCCAATGTCACGCATCTGGCCAGTAACCCCAGCGGATCCGACGCGCTGCGCAAGCTCGGCGCGGTCGAAGCGCGCAGCGCAACGACGACTGGGGAAACCGACGGCTACGGCGGCCCGTGTCCGCCGCCTGGCAAGCCGCATCGCTATGTCGTCACCGTGTATGCGATGCGCAGCGACGACCTGCGGCTTCGGCAAGGCACGCCGGCGCTGATATTCGAGCACGAAATCCGCACGATGACGCTCGCGTCCGCGCAACTCAGCTTTACCTTCGGCCGCTAGCGAACTTCGCGCGAGCGTGCGCTCGCGCCGGTAAGCCGCAATTTGGCTTTGCTAGACTGGTTTCGTCGTCACATCGCACGCCTTTCGTACAGCGTCATCGCAGACGTGCGGCACGAGGAATCCATGCCGAACATCATCATCGTCTATCACAGCTGCTACGGTCATACGAAGAAGGTCGCCGAAGCCGTGCTCGCCGACGCCACCGATGCAGGCGCGCAAGTCAGCCTGCTCGCCGTCGCCGATGTCGACGACGCCTGGGCGCGGCTCGACGCCGCCGACGCGATTGTCTTCGGCGCGCCGACCTACAGGGCGGGCCGTCCGCCGACTTCAAGAAGTTCGCCGATGCCAGCTCCAAACCGTGGCTCGCGCAGAAATGGAAGGACAAGATCGCGGCCGGCTTCACCAACTCCGCGCACATGAACGGCGACAAGTTTCTGACGATTTCCTACTTCGTCACGCTCGCGATACAGCACGGCATGATCTGGACCGGCGCGGGCATGATGCCGGCAAACACACGGGCGGCCAGGCGCAACGNCGATCTCGAAACGGCGAAAGCATTCGGCGCGCGCACCGCCACCGTCACCGCGCGCTGGGTCGCCGGCCGATAAAAATCGGCATCGTGCGGCGCGCGTACATCATCGCGTCTCGAAATCGCACTAAAATGTGAGTTTGTGCGGCAGGCGCACGCGCTTCGTCCCCGACCCAGCGAGATCGAGATGATCACGAAAGTATTTGTCGACGGACAGGAAGGCACCACCGGCCTAAAGATTTTCGAATACCTGTCGCAGCGCCGTGACATCGAAGTGCTGCGCATCGACGAGGCGAAGCGAAAGGACATCGAGGAACGCCACAGGCTGATCAACGCGTCGGACGTGACCTTTCTGTGCCTGCCGGATGTCGCTTCGCGCGAATCGGTGTCGCTCGTCGCGCCGGACAATGCGAACACCGTCGTCATCGATGCCAGTACGGCCTTCCGCACGCAGGACGACTGGGCTTACGGCCTGCCCGAACTGTCGCGCGCGCAGCGCGAACGCATGCGCACAGCCAAGCGCATCGCCGTGCCGGGATGCCACGCGTCGGCCTTCGTGCTGTCGGTAAATCCGCTCATCGCGGTCGGTCTCGTTCCGGCCGACTTCAATGCGCACGCGTATTCGATCACCGGCTACAGCGGCGGTGGCAAGAAGATGATCGCCGAACACGAAGCGGGCGGCGATGCGCGCCTGACGAACCCGCGTCCCTACGCGCTCGGCTTGACGCACAAGCATCTGCCGGAAATGTCGGTGCGCACGGGCCTGAAGCGCGCGCCGATCTTCACGCCGATCGTCGGCGCGTTCCTGAAGGGTCTCGCGGTCACGACGTATTTCTCGCTGGATCAGTTGACGCGTCGCGCGAAGCCGCAAGACGTGCGCGACATGCTTGCCGAGTACTACCATAACGAACCGTTCGTGCGCGTGATGCCGTTCGACGTGGAAAGCAACCTGGACAACGGTTTCTTCGATGTTCAGGCGTGCAACGACACCAATCGCGTGGATATTTTCGTGTTCGGCAATGACGAGCGTTTCGTCACCGTCGCGCGTCTGGACAATCTGGGCAAGGGCGCATCGGGCGCGGCGATCCAGTGCATGAATCTGGCCATCGGCGCAGACGAGGAAACGGGTTTAGCGCGATAAGCCTTCCGCGCAATTCACAGGCAAAGGCCGGCTGAGTAAGCCGGCCTTTTTCTTTTGCGACGCAGCATGCCGTCGTTCGTGCGGACATAGGCAAAAAAGCCCGCCTAGGTTGGCGGGCTGAATCCATATCGAATCCATATCAGTGGACAGTGGAGACATAGAGGAGACAAGGACAACTATACACGCCGCTTTGATGCGGCGCAACATTCCTGCCATTCCGCCGTGGTATCGATACCACGACTACGTTCAGGGTTGCGTCATCGACAGGACGAACTGCAGTTGATCCGATGAGATCGGCTTGGCGAGATGCGTGTCGAATCCCGCTTCCTGCGTCATCTCGCGATGTTGCGGCTGACCCCAACCCGTCAGCGCGACCAGCAACATCGCCGCGCCGTTGGGCAATGCGCACAGAGCCTGCGCCGCCGCGAGGCCATCGGCAATCGGCGTGCCCAACACGAGAATCACGAACGACATCGGGCGCGAACTGCCCGGCGACTTCGATCGCTCGCGCACCGTTCGGCGCCAGCGCGACTTCGTGTCCCATGCCGTCGAGCAGATGCACAAGGCCGGCAAGCGCATCGTCATCGGCCATGAGAATGCGCTTGCTCACTTTGGCCTCACCGCGATCGGTAGATGTCGAGTTTGAGCTTGCCGCCGCCTGCCTGCGTCGCGCTGATTCGGTACGCGCGCCGCGCGTGCCGAGATAGAAGTGTTGTCGTGCGGGGGAATTTTGATCGTGCGTCGCGTCGGGAAGGCAGGATGCGATATCCGCCGCGACGCTCTGGAGCGCATCCGCGCCCGAAGCGCTGCGCGGCGTCCACGTACAGGAATAATTTGATTGCGATGCGGCACAGTGCGCGTCATCGCCGTAGGGCAACGCGACCGGACGGCCGTCGAAGGCGGAAAGCGACGCGAAATCCGGTGCGGCGGCGANATCGCCACACACGCCCGTGCCGACGATCGACACGACGAGCGCGGTCAGCGCAGCACGATGGCCCGGCAAAGCCATGAGCGTCTCCTTGCAGACTGTTTATTCGGCGAACCGCCCAACAACTTCAAGTACGCGTCCGCTTAGTCACCACGTATGTTCGGAAGCGAATGAAGTACCGCAATAAGAAGCAAGTGATAGAAGCAAGTGATGCTCCTGTTTTTGCAGACGTTTTTCGCAGTTGATCCTGCCGATCAACCGCATCCGAAACCGCCGATTCAGCACCTGACCACCGCCATTGCCGCCCGGTGGATTCAGCGTCCGGCCCGCCGCGCTGCGACCTGCCCGAGCACCGCGAAATCCTTATCGCCGTCGCCGTGTGCGAGCGCATCGACGAGGTTGTTGCGCACGACGCTCGCGACCNGCCGCGCCTTGAACATCGCCGGTTCGAAGCGACGCTCGGCGATCATCTTTCCATAGCCCGCGTACATCGGTCCCGGAAACAGCGAATTCGTGATCAGATCGAGCAGCGTCTGCGGCTCGATGCCGTGTCCGTCGACGAGCGCGGCCGCTTCGCCGAACGATTCGATCGCTGCGGCCAGCATGAAATTGACAGCGAGTGTTTCAGCACGTTGGCCTGCTTCGGATCGTCGCCGACGCGCCAGGTTTTCTGGCCGAGCGCATCGAGCGCCGGTTGCACGCGATCGATATCCGCGGCCGCGCGGCCTCCGCGAGAATATTCAGCTTGCCCGCCGCCGCGACGTCGAGCCGCCCGAGCACCGGCACGGCCACGTAACCGACACCGTGCTGCTGATGCAATTCGACCAGTTCGACGGCAAGCGCGGTCTAAATTGTCGCCATGTTGACGTGCACCAGACCCTTCGGCGCGTGTTTCAGCAAACCGCCGTCGACGAGCACAGAACGCAGCGCGTGATCGTCGGCGAGCATCGAGAATGCGGCATCGCCGGCGGACGCCTGCTCGGGCGTATCGATTACTGACGCACCTTGATCCGCGAGTTCGCGCGTCTTCTCGCGCGAGCGGTTCCATACACGCACCGTATGCCCGGCTTTGAGCGCGTTCGTCGCCATCGCGCTGCCCATATCGATGAATCCGATATCCATGCTTGCTCTCCCTATCGATTGCCGGCCGTCAGTTAAGCACATCGTCGGAGCGGGTGCAGGGAGCGAGCCCGGCCGGCGGTGCCATACTGGCCGGCATGGTCACCGCGCGCTTTCACTTCCATCATGAACTGAACGATTTCCTCGCCCGGTCGCAGCGCGGAGAAACGTTCGCCTGCGCATATCCGGACGCGTCGTCGGTAAAGCACATTATCGAAGCGCTCGGCGTGCCGCATACCGAAGTCGAACTCGTCGTGCGCAACGGCGCGCCGTCGACGTTCGACGTGCCGATCCGCGAGGACGATGTGATCGAGGTCTATCCCACGCATCGTCTGCCTGCCGGCATGGAGAGCGGTGCGGCGCTGCTGCGGCCGCCGTTGCGCGCGGCGGATCTGCGCTTCATCGCGGATGCCCATCTGGGCGGTCTCGCGCAACTGCTGCGCCTCGCGGGCTTCGACACGCGCTACGATAACCACTTCGCGGACGACGAAATCGAACGCCTCGCGAACGCGGAAGCGCGCATCGTGCTTTCGCGCGATCGCGAATTGCTAAAGCGCAGGACCTTGCTGCGCGGTTGCTACGTGCGCGCGCTGCAGCCCGACGCGCAGTTTCGCGAAATCGCGACGCAGCTCGATCTCGCGCTCCATGTGCGGGCGTTCTGGCTGTGTCTGATGTGCAAGCGCCGCTGCGTCCCGCGAGCGCGGACGAAGTCGACGGGCGCGTGCCCGAAGGTGTGCGCAAGCGCCACGCGCGCTTCGTCACCTGCAATGTCTGTCGCCGCGTGTTCTGGGAAGGGTCGCACTGGAAGCGCATGAGCGAACGCATCGATGCGCTCGCGCGCGAACATCGGCCCTGAGGCGTGGCCGCTGGGGTATCGCGTTACTTACCAATACGGCCCCTGGAAACCATGCCGACTCGGAGTCAAACGCGTGAACAAATTCGAACTGGACAGAACAAGGCCTTCAAACTCGCCAACAATCTCAAGCAAGGCGGCAAGGGCCGTATCGGCACGGCGGATCAGCCGAAGGTTGATCGGCGCGAGCAGCGTAAGCTCGATCAGGCGAAAGGCCTCGTGCCCTTCGCATGCAAGCTGGACGAGAAGCTCGTCAGGCAGTTGAAAACGCTTGCCGAAGCGAACGAAGGCGGCATAACCGAGGCGCTCGCGCAGTTGCTGGTGAAGGCTGGGCTGGAGCGGTAAGCGGCGTTCGGGTTATCGGTCGCCGTAGTGGCCGCGGCAGCGAAGAATCAGAAGCTGCGCGTCGGACACTTCGTAGACGATCCGATGCTTGTCATCGATCCGGCGCGACCATGCCTTTGCGTGTCTGAGCGGCTCCGGCTTGCCGGTTCCTGAAAACGGGTTCCGACAACATTCGTTGATGAGCCTGGTGATTCGCTCGAAAATTTTCGAATTCGACGTGCGCCAGCGATGGTAATCATCCCAACTGGGCATCACGAACTGCACGCTGCGCGCCATCATCCCACCTGCCTGGCGCGTCTGCCGAACAGACCACCGAGAAAGTCGGCGAGCGAGAGCTTCGACGTCTTGACCGCGATATCCGCGCGGTCGGCCTGCCGGCGGTTTCGTCGCTCGGGCTTTACCCGGCCTTCGTCGTCCAGATCCTCGGGCGACAGGAAGTCGTCGTCGGTATAGCCTTGCGCCTTCGGTTCCAGAAAGGCGTACTCCAGCTTCTAGTGATCCAGCTCCCGCTCAACCTCTTCCAACCTCCCCTCCAGCGCCTCCAGCGCCCTCAACGCATCCACCGAAATCGCGACAAGCGTTCCGAGTCCATCAACGGCATCGCACCCGATTCGCTCAGCGTTCCCGCCTTCCCGCCACGCGCGCCTCGTCATACTGGCGCTCGATTTGTTCAATGATCCTGACCATTCCGCAACCTGAACTTTCAACTACTCAAGCGATCCACGCATTATCGCCGAGCGTCGCGCGCCGCTGCCATTCGTCCGAATGGCTTAGGACTTACCTCAAGGATGCGGCTTCAGACGCTGCCTTCCTTCTCGATCACCAGAATCCGCGCTTCGCCGACCGGCTCGGCGAAATGCTCGTCGCCGGCCTGCGCGTGAAAGATGTCGCCCGCCTTCAGCGCGACGGTGCGCTCGCCGCCGGTGCCGCGCGTATGTATCAACACTCGCCGTGCATGACGGCGAACACTTCCTCGCCGTCGTTCACATGCCACTTGTACGGCTGGTCAGTCCAGTGCAGACGGCACGAGGTGCCGTTCATCACGCAGATGTCGAGCGCGCCCCATGCGTGCGCGGCCGTGAACTTGCTGCTTTCGATGACTTTCATTTCAACCTGACTCGATGAATGGTCACACGCGCGCATCGTCGAGATCGGCGTGGCGCGTGGCTGGGATGCAGGCGACCGCGATCAGCGACAGCGCCAGTCCCGCCATCACGTAGAGGTCGGCGCGAGTTGCGATTCCGTCACGCGGATCAGCCACGTCACGATGAACTGCCCAAAGCCGCAGAAGATCATCACCGCGATGTTGTAGGCGAGCGATAAGCCCGTCGAGCGCACATGCGCCGGGAACAGTTCCGCGACCAGTGCGCCGAACGGCCCGTAGTAGCCGGACAGCGCGATTGACAGCGCCGACTGCACGACGATCAGCCGCGTGACGCTCGGCGCGGCCGAGAGCCACGCGAAGAGCGGATAGATGATAACGAGCGTGATCAGAAGCGACCACAGCACGAGCCCCTTGCGCCCGATGCGATCCGACCACGCGCCCGCGACCGGCGACAGCACGGTCAGCAGCAGATTACCGACGTCAGCGCCGTGAACGACTGCCCGAACGGCAGCATCAGGGCGATGACCACCGTCAGCGCCGCCTTGCGTCCGGCGTGGTCCACATAGAGTCCGAGCACGATGCCGCCGACCGGCCGCATCACGAATGCGACGCCGAAGGTCGCGGTGGTCTGAAGAATCGACGCGTAGTCGCTGTCGCTCGGAAAGAACAATCGCGCGATGACCACCGTCATGAAGCCGAACACGATGAAATCATACCATTCCAGCGCATTGCCGATCACCGCCGCCGTTACCACACCTGCGTTCAATGGTTTGCCTGCCATGCAAATCCCTTGGTCGTCGTTGGACTCGTCGCCCGGACATGAGAATCAGCACGCGATTCATTTTGTTCCGCCGAGTGTAAAAGACGGTGCGATGCGCGAGCAAGCCGGCGGCAAACAAAAACGCGCCGGTCGGTCGACACGGCGCGTTGATGGTCGAAAAAACCGCGCGGCTTATGCCTTCTTGACGTAAGCGCTGCACCAGCCCTTCGAGGCGACCTGCTTGCTGCTGAACATCGGGCAAGGCGAACGGATCGCTCGCCTTGCCCTGATAGAACTGACAGCTGCCGCAGTCCTGACCGGCGGCATATTTCGCGAACTTGGCCTTGTCGACCTTGCTCGCGTCTTCCTTGTAGCCGAACGCCTGAGCGGTGGGATCGCTTTCCGCGACCTTCGGGCATCGGCAAGCGCCGCGCGGGAGCCGAGCGCGAACGCCGAAGCGACGCCCACGCTAGTCATGAGGAACGTTCAACGTGATGTCTTCATGGTGACTCACTCCATGTTGTATTGGGGGATACGCCGTTCTTGGCGACGGCGATGTCCGAGCATAACAACCCGGAAGCGAGTCGATACAGCCAAATGTTGGAGATAACGACGCGCGGAAAGTCGGCTGTAAGCTGGTCGAAGAAATGTCTAGCGCGCCATGTCGGCGACGCGCTCCGCGATCGCGAGTGAAGCCGTCAGTCCAGGCGATTCCATGCCGTACAGGTTGACGAGTCCCGGCACGCCATGCGCCGATTTGCCCTGGATCTGAAATCCGCCGCGGCTTGTCCCGGCCCGGACAGCTTCGGGCGGATGCCCGAATAGGCGGGCTGCAGCGCGTCGTCGGGAAGACCCGGCCAGTACCGCGCGAATCGACGTCGTAATCGAGCGTTTGCACTCATTCGACGTCGGGGCCGAACTTCGCCTGTCCGCCGAGATCGATGGTCAGATGCATGCCGAGCCAGGCTTCGTTGGGCATCGGATAGATCAGCCGCTCGAACGGCGCGCGCCCGCTGACGCTGAAGTAGTTGCCCTTCGCGAAGTAGAGCGGTGGCACGTAGCGTTCGTCGAAGCCGCGAATCTGCCGCGCGATGTCGTTGGCATGCAGTCCCGCGCTGTTGATCAGATGTTGCGTGCGAAAGCGCGCCGGTGCATCGCCGCCAGTCTCGACGATGAAGCAGCCTTCGCGCGCATCGATGGCATTCACCGGCGTATGGAACACGAGAGTAGATGCCCGCGTGAATCACCTCGCTGTTGCGCGAACTCGTGCCGATGCCGATCGCCTCGCCCGCTTCGAGCACGATGACTTCGCGACCGCGCATCGCCAGCGCCCGGGCAATCGCCAGCCCGATGACGCCCGCGCCGATCACCACACATTCGATCCGATCCATGTCCATTCCGCGCAACTGTCCATGCAAACTATTTATTTTACGTTCGCGACTATTACACGTTGCACAACAAACAGGGCGTGATTGATTCTGTTTTCGGAGCAATGCAGAAAAAGGCAGGAAAATGGCCGTTCGATGTCGAAAAAGACAGGTTTGGACGGCCTTTTTGGCAATTTCGCAATTTGCGCCTGGCTAGAAACCCATCGCTTTCTTGCGCGACTGGCGATCGATGACGATATCCCGCGCTTCCACGCGATGCCGTCCGTCGATACGCGCATTGCCGAACGCGTTGAGCATCGCGCGCCGCATGCCGTGCGGCAACGCCCGCGTGAGCGCGTCGAGCGGCGCATCGCTGAGCGTTTCGGGAAAGCGCGCGCCCCACGCATGCGATTCGCGGATGTCGGCGTAGATCGCCTGCGCGATGCGGCGCGCGCCGTCGCGATCGGGCGGCGGAATCTCGTAGACGTTCATGCGGCTCAGAAGCGGCTCGGGGATCGAGCGGGCATCGTTCGCGGTCGCGATCCAGACGACATTGCCCTCGTTGATCGGCACTTCGGCGAATCGTAGATGAAACTCTGCGCCGTGTCGTGCTCCAGCAGCGCGTAGAGCGCGCCGAGCAGATCGTATTGCGCGTCGCCGGCGGCCTTGTCGATTTCGCCCACGGTGATGACCGGATTCGCATAGCTGCCGTTGACGAGCGCGTCGAACACCTTGCCCGGCTTCGCGTTGCGTCACTGCAACGACACGCCCGACAGAATCCAACCGGCCGTCAGCGAACTCATGGCCACGTAATGGCACGACGTACTGAGCAGCCGCGCAAGCTGCTTCGCGAAATGCGTCTTGCCGATGCCCGGCTCGCCGAGCAGCAGCATCGGCATCAGTTCGAGGCGATCGTCGGTTTTGAGGCACAACGCGATCTGCTTGCGGATATCGTCGAGCGGTTCCTCGAAATTCGGCAGGCTCGCCGCGAGGTCGTCGATCGACGGCATGCGGTTCGGCTTCACGCAAAAGCGCAGATTGCCGACCTTCAGCATCTTTTCGTAAGTGGTGCGCAAGGCGTCGCTTGCGCCATCGGACAAGTCGTTGAGCGCGGTCTCGACGTCGTCGAGACTGTAGACCTTGCTGAACGATGTCACCGCCAGTTCCTGTTTCACCACGGCCGTCGTCATCTTGCACCCCGTCATTTTTGGATTGACGAGTTCAGTGTATCGATGACAAAACGCGCGAAGAAGCGAGCAGTCTCGCGGGTCTGCTGCCAATTTCGCCATTTCGCGCAGCGCAATGGACGCACGAGTATCATCGACGGGATTCGATGCGGCAGCCGGGTTCGGAACGTGCTCTCCATTGCCGTGCGACGGGCCTTCGGGAAACCGCGCCCGCGCCGCCGCGTCGAACGGAAATCGCCGAGCAAAGTTGCCCGCATCCGTCGGCAACGCCGATCCAGCGGCCGCCCCGCGCCCCGACGCGCGATGGCGATGCCGCCATCCGAACAGCCCCCGCGCCGGAGAAGCTTTCGATGCCCAAAACGACTCACATCACCCGCACGATTCGCGTCTTTTCGTTTTTCTCGTTCGCCTGCGTTGCGGCCACGCTCGCGTCGAACGCGCAGGCGCAGAGCAGCGCGCCGAAACCTGTCAACTGGGAATTGCAGGTCATCCGCGACGGCCAGCAGATCGATTCGTTTTCCGCGACGACCAATGTCGGCTAGGCGAAGACGGATACGCATCACGACATCGTGCAAAACCGCGTCGGCTGCGCGGATCAGCCCGCCGGCGACATCGACCTGAAACGCACGCTCACCGTTTCGCCCGTCCACGCGAACGCCGACGACATCACGCTGCCCATCGACGCGCAGGAAACGCTGCAGGACGATGCGTCCCGCATGCTGCCGTCCGGCTGCAAGGTGCCGCCCGCGCCGCGCCAGGTGAGCGCGTCGCATCCAGGGCTCATGCTGAAGCCGGGCGAATGGTCGCAATGGCAGATCGTCGACAGCCATCCCTCGCTGGCGTACAAGGTGCGCGCCACGCTCGCCTCACCGGCGGCGACGCAGTGAACTAGACTCAGAGGCACAGAGCAAAAAAACAAGATAACGAACGCATGCGAAACCCAGAACATCTTCCACCGGGCCCCTCCGCTCACTCCGTCACACCGGACTTCACGGCGGTCAGCTGGAATCTGCACAAGGGCCGCTCGCCCCTCGGACTGCGCGCATGGAATGCGATGCAGCGCTGGGTTCAAACCACCAATGCGGACGTCTATTTCCTTCAGGAAGCGATGGCGCGCCGCATGCCGCAGCCGATTCTGTCAAGCGGTTTCGGCAAGCCCCTCAACGCGCCGCTCGACGATGTCTGGCATTGCCAGGCGACCGAAATCGCAACCGCGCTCGAATTGCAAATCGCGCTCGGGCCGAACGTGTTCAAGCCGTCGTGGCGGCACGGCAATGCGATCCTGTCTCCGCATCCGCTGGATCTGTCAGGCCGCTGGGATATTTCGGCGCATCGCTTCGAAAAGCGCGGACTGCTGGTCGCGCGCGCGAGCTTCGCCGGTCATGCAATCACGCTGCTGTGCGCGCACCTCGCGCTGACGCGGCAGGCGCGCCTGCGGCAGATGAACTGGATCACGCACTGGATCGCGAAGGAAGCGCCCGAAGGCCCGCTCGTGCTCGCGGGCGATTTCAACGACTGGCGCAACGATTCCGTGCCGCTCTTCCGCGATCTCGGCATGAACGAAGTCGCGACGATGCTCGGCGAATCGGGCCGCACGTTTCCGGCGTTCTCACCAGCGCTCGCGCTCGACAAGATGTTTGTGCGCGGCCTGAAACCGGTTGAATGGCTGGTGCCGACGCAGGACACGGCCTGGCTGTCGGATCATCTGCCGTATATGGCGCGGCTGCGGGTCGAGTCCCGAGCGGCTGAAACAGAGTCGGCGCCAGTTCAGCGCGGGTTCAGCAGCGCTTCGAGATTGCCGATGGACACCGGCTTGGTCAGATGATGATCGAAGCCGGCCGCGATGGCTTCCTGCTTGTCGGCATCGCTGCCGTAGCCGGTCATCGCGAGCAGCAGCGCGTGGCGGGTGACGTCGTGCTTGCGCATCTCGCGCGCGACTTCGAAGCTGTTCATGCCCGGCAAGCCGATGTCGAGCACGATCACGTCGGGACGAAAGGCGTCGAGCGAGGCGAGCGCGTGCGGGCCGTCGTGCTCAGTGTGCACTTCGTGTCCGAGCGCTTCGAGCAGCATCGACATGGCGAAGGCGGCATCAACGCTGTCGTCGACGAGCAGGATGCGACGATTGCTCGCAGCGCCGCCGGTCGCTTCGGCGGTGGTGTTCATGTGCTTCCTCGTGAATCGAGTTGGATGCGCCGCGCTCCGGGCGCTCCGGAATTTTGCGCGGCCGCCGAAATGGTGCGGGCCACTGTAGCACAAGGCGCATGCCTACTGAAAATGACACCGCAACGCGCGCGGCGCCCGGTCTGTTAAGGTGAGCCTTTTGCCAAACCGATTCCGCGACGACGCGCGGCGCGCCATGTTCGACCTTTTCGACGACATCCCGAAACCCGACATCGACTGGCGGGCGAACTGGCTCGACGCCGACGCCGCATCCGACGCGATGGCCACGCTCATCGCCGAAGTCGGCTGGCAGCAGGACACGATGACGACGCCCGGCGGCCACAAGCCGCTGCCGCGCCTGACCGCGTGGCAAGGCGAGCCGGACACGGTCTATGTCTACTCGGGCATCCGCAACGTGCCGTAGCCGTGGACGCCCGCCGTCGCGCGCCTGCGTGATGCCGCCGAAGCGGCGAGCGGCGCGCGGTTCAACAGCGTGCTGCTGAACCGCTACCGCACGGGATTCGACAGCATGGGCTGGCATGCCGACAAGGAACCCGAACTCGGGCCGCAGCCGGTGATCGCCTCCGTGAGCCTAGGCGCGACGCGCACCTTCGAATTCCGCCACGCCCACGCACTCGCGCTCACGCACGGCAACCTGCTGGTGATGCGCGGACGCACGCAACTCGAATGGGTTCATCGCGTGCCGAAGCAGCCGGACGCGAAAGGCAAGCGCATCAACCTCACGTTCTGGTGGGTCGATGTGAGCAAGCGCGCGCTGACGGCCGCAGCCGATGAACGCCGTTACGGGCGTTTCGCGACGAAATCGATCTCGACCAGCGCATCGCGCGCCAGTCCCGTCACGCCGATGCAAGTGCGCGCGGGCAGCGGCTTCGGCACGAAGTACGAGCGGTAGACGGCGTTCATCGCGTCGTAGTCGCGCTTGAACTCGATCAGGAAAATGCGCACGCTCACCACGTTGTCGAGCGTGAGGCCGAGGCCCGACAGCACCAGGATCAGGTTGTCCATCACGCGGCGTGTCTGCGCGGCGACGCCTTCGGGCAGCGGGGCGTCGTCGTCGGGATGAGTCGGCATCTGGCCGGTGAGGAACACCCAGCCGTCGGCTTCGGCCGCGTGAGAGAACAGGCCGACGGGCGTCGGGGCGGCGTCGATCATCGAGAATGTGGGCAGATGAGGCACGGCGTCTCCTTGTGTCTCCTTGTCGAAAGAACCGGCACCATAGCGCACCAAAATAGCGCAGGCGTCCCCGTGTGCGAAGATTGGCGCGTCCTTCATTCGTCCAAGCGCTCATGCTGCCGCTCCCCATCCTTTTCGATGCCGTCGTTCGCATGCTTTGCGCGGTGCTGATCGGCTGCGTGATCGGCATCGATCGCGACCTGCACGGCAAGCCGACCGGCATGAAGACGCTCGGGCTCGTGTCGCTCGGAGCGTGCATCGCGACGATGTGCGCGATGGGCTTCTCGTCGTATCCGCTCGCCGAGAACAACGAAGTGTCGCACGTCGTGCAGGGCATCGTCACCGGCATCGGCTTTCTGGGCGCGGGCGTGATCGTGCAGAATCCACGCGAAAACCGCATTCGCGGGCTGACCACCACCGCGTCGATCTGGGTGACGGCGGCCGTCGGCATCCTGTTCGGGCTCGGCGTCTGGAGCCTCACGCTCGTCGCGACCGTGATCCTGATCGTGCTGCTGACGCTCGGGCGCATCATCGAGAAAAGCCTGCTGCGCCGCTGGATGCGCAAGCCCGAACACGAGCGCGCCGCGCACACCGTCGTCGAGGAAGACTGACCGCGCGCGTCGCTCAGGCGAGCGCGCTCTCCCGTGTCGCCACCATCACGCGATTGCGGCCCGCGATTTTGGCCGCGTAGAGCCGCGCGTCGACGCGCGCCATCAGCGAAGCCAGCGTCTCACGTCCGTCCCACTGGGCAATGCCCGCGCTGAAGGTGTAATGCAGCACGCCGCCGGGAACGGCGCACGGCGTCGTCTCGACGGCGGCGCGCAGGCGCTCGACGAGCGCGATGACTTCGCCGCTCTCGTGCGCCGCGCAAAAAACAGAACTCCTCGCCGCCGATGCGTCCGAACGCGTCGCCGTCGCGCCCGTGCGCCGCGACGATGCGCGCGAAGTGCCGCAGCACGTCGTCGCCCGCCGCATGGCCGTAGCGGTCGTTGACCCGCTTGAAGTGACCGATGTCGATGACCGCGACGAACTCGCGATGCCGAGCGCCGCCTGCGCAAGCCGCGCCGATGCCGCTTCGAGCAGCGCCTTGCGCGATAGCGCGCCGGTGAGATCGTCGAAGCGCGCGAGGCGTTCGAGCCGCTGCGCGAGCCGGTCGTGCGCCATCATCACGAGACCGATGGACAGCGTCGGCAACACGAGGATGCCGAGCGCGAGAAAAGCGATCTGCATCGCGCCCAGCTGAAGCAGCGCGGTCTGCGACGTCGGCGCGACGGCGTAGATCGCGCCGAGCGCGGATACGCCCGCGACGAACAGATAGTTGTAGGGAGGCCGCTCGGGCGGACGCGACACGTACACGCGCCCGGCGATCGCGAAGCCGCAGGCGGCATGGAAGGCCGACACGATGACGATGCGCGCGTTCACGTTCGGATCGGCATAGGTGTAATAGACGATGCCGGCGAGCACGCCGAACCACATCGTCCAGCCGATCGCGCGCTGCGCCCGCNCTTGCTGCCAGAAGCTGATTGGCGACGACGATGCCGAGCCACGCCGGTACGAGGTTCTGCACCGTGAATAGCGCGAGCGNGCGCGCAGCCGAGATTAGCACGAGGATCGAGAGGATGCTCGATAGCTCGATGACGGCGAGAATGCTGACGGGACTGAACATCGGCTCGAAAAAGGTAAGGGGCGAAAAGATAGAGACGATCGCGCTCGCGTGTCGAGCCGATGTGGCGCGAAGTTACGAAGGCCGCCGCGACATCGGTGCGGCGGGACAAAAGCTAGGCAGACGGCCGGAGGCGAGAACTGCGCCGCTTACCAACCATGACGCTCGCGCCAGCGTTCTTCACGGCGCATTTCATGATGCCAGCGGCGTTCCCGCCATTCATGACGACGCCATTCATGACGACGCCATTCGCGTTCGCGCCAGCGGTCGTGGCGATAGCCGTCCTTGTAACCATAGCCATAGCCGTTTCCGTAGTAGCCGACCGGCACCGCGGGCTGCGCATAGACCGACTGCACCGGCACGCCGACACCGACCGCCACGTCGACATGCGCGAACGCCGCCGCCGATGCCGCGAGCGTCACGAGACCGGCCAGCCCGACGATCGTACCCAGAAGTTTCTTCTTCATCTCGCTCTCCCTGCACTGACGTGCTTCGAAGTGTTCTGCGCGTCGATGGAGTCTAAGAGGCAAGTCCGGACACAAGTGAAACGAGCGTGCCAGAAAGGTAACGTCAGGTAACGCTCATGCTTTCGAAGGCTTCAGCGCACGCGCTTGCCGTGCTCGTCGATGACCACTTCGCCGTCTTCCTTCGCAAACGGACCTTGCTGCGGCGGCAGATCGATCACCAGTTCGGACGGACGGCACAGGCGCGCGCTGTTGGGCGTATCGACGAACGGCCGGTTGATGAGGATCGGATGCTCGATCATCGCGTCGAGAAGCTGATCGTCGGACAGCATCTCGTCGGCTCCGCTTGGCTATAACGTCGATGCACGGCACGACGTTATAGCCAAGCGGAGCCACGAACCGCCGATGCACCGCACCGATCGATCCCTCCTGTACTTCGCAAACCGAGCAGTCAAGCTCCGGCCGGTGAGTCCGGCACCAGACGCCGCCTGATAGGTCGACACCACCACGGAAAGCTCAGTTGCTCGAGATCGACCACTTCGAAGGACTCGCCACGAAAAAGCACGCGCCTGCCCGCCGACCTGCTGGACGCAGCCACCGCAACGAGCCGTGCATCGATGCGACGCGCTTCCATCAGCCGCAGCAGTTCCGTGCCGACTGCACTGGTCGCCCCGGCGATGGCAATTCTGATTGCGCCGGGGCTCATTGGATGCACTCCTCTTCCTGATGGGAAATGGCATGTTCGATGGCAGGCGGAGGCCTCACGGGAGGCCCGAGCGGAGAAAATACGCACTGCCTCGTGCGGATGCCGCAACACCATGTCGACACTCAAAGCGTGAAGATCGCGAGCGACCTGATCACCTTTGACCGCACCGACCGACAAGTTGCCTCCGACGACGACAGGCGCCGTAATACCGTAGTGCGCACGCCAAGTCGGCAAATCGGCCAGATCTTCACGGGCATGACCGTTCAGGCTGCCGATCAGGACTGCCGTCAGGTCGTCGACGCGGCTCGCGGTTTCCATGAACTATTTCGTCGGCGTGCAAGCGCCGAGATTGACGACCTCGAAACCCTGGCGCCGCAGATACATGGCAATGAGGTGATTGGCCACGACATGCGCATCACTGACGGTCACACCCAGCACGATGGTTTCTCAATGCGGATGGCGCGGCACGCGGTCGACGAGCGTCTTTCCTGACGACTGAAATGACATCGGAAATCCTGTAAGTCTGGTGGCTCCGAGCAGGCGCAGCGCGCACCTGCTCCGCAGGGGTCAATTGAAAGCAGAGGAGAAAGCAGAGGAAATCAGCATGTGTATTTCGTCGGCGAACGTGACCGCCGATTTTGGGAAGGT
>JAQFVI010000386.1 GCA_029439495.1 Caballeronia sp. BR6202001590007 | reverse complement strand
GACACGAGAAGCGAGCACCGCCCAAGAAACCCAAACACGTTCCAAAACTCAGGAGGAAAAAGAAAACCCGTGAACAAACTGAACATCAAAAAAGTAGCCGTCCTGGGCGCCGGCGTAATGGGCGCTCAAATCGCGGCCCATCTGACGAACGCCCGCGTCCCGGTTCTCCTATACGACCTCACTTCGAAAGAAGGCAAGAAGAACGCCATCGCAGAGAAAGCGATAGAGAACCTGAAGAAGCTATCCCCCGCCCCATTGGGCATAAAAGACGACGCACAGTACATCGAACCCGCGAACTACGACGACGAAATCGCGAAGCTGAAAGACTGCGACCTCGTGATCGAAGCCATCGCCGAGCGCATGGACTGGAAGCACGAGCTGTATAAGAAGGTCGCCCCGCACATCGCGCCGCAGGCGATCTTCGCGACCAACACCTCGGGCCTGTCGATCAACGAACTCTCGCAAGGCTTCCCGCAAGAACTGAAGGCGCGCTTCTGCGGCGTGCACTTCTTCAATCCGCCGCGCTACATGCATCTGGTCGAACTCATCGCCACGGATGCCACGCAACCGGAGATCCTCGATCAGCTCGAAAGCTTCCTGACGAGCGGCATCGGCAAGGGCGTCGTGCGCGCGAAAGACACGCCGAACTTTATCGCGAATCGCGTCGGCGTGTTCTCGATCCTCGCCGTCATCGCGGAGGCGGAAAAGTTCGGCCTGCGCTTCGACGAAGTCGACGATCTCACCGGCGCGCGCCTCGGCCGCGCCAAATCCGCGACGTTCCGCACGGCCGATGTCGTCGGCCTCGACACGATGGCGCACGTCATCAAAACGATGCAGGACAACCTGCCCGACGATCCGTTCTTCGCACTCTACAAGACGCTGCCCGTGCTCGAAAGCCTCGTGAAAAACGACGCGCTCGGACAAAAGACCGGCGCCGGCTTCTATCGCAAGGAAGGCAAGGCGATCAAGGTGCTCGATCCGAAATCGGCATCGTATGTCGACGGCGGCGCGAAGGCCGAGGAACTCATCGGCCGTATCCTGAAGCGACCGCCCGCCGAACGCTTCAAGCTACTGCGCGAGACCGACAACAAACAGGCGCAGTTCCTGTGGGCGATCTTCCGCGATGTGTTCCATTACATCGCCGTGCATCTCGAATCGATCGCGGATAACGCGCGCGACGTCGATCTCGCCATTCGCTGGGGCTTCGGCTGGAACGAAGGTCCGTTCGAAAGCTGGCAGGCCGCAGGCTGGCAGCAGATCGCGAAGTGGGTGCAGGAAGACATCGATGCCGGCAAGGCGCTCTCGAACGCGCCGCTGCCCGCGTGGGTGCTCGACGGCCCCGTCGCGGATCGCGGCATGCACACGAACGAAGGCTCCTGGTCGCCGAAGGCCGGTCGCTACGAGCCGTGCTCGGCACTGCCCGTCTACGAGAAGCAGGTGTTCCGCGCGCCGCTCGTCGGCGAAACCGGCGCCGATCCGAAGACCTTCGGCACGACCTGCTTCGAAACCGAACACGTTCGCGCATGGCTCGACACGCAAGCGAGCGACGTGCTCATCGTGGCCTTCAAGTCGAAGATGAACACCATCGGCCCCCGCGTGCTCGACGGTCTCGCACAGGCCATCGATCTCGCCGAGCGCGAATATCGCGGGCTCGTCGTGTGGCAGCCGGCGTCGCTGAAGCTCGGCGCGCCCGGCGGCCTGTTCTCGGCGGGCGCGAATCTCGAGGAAGCGATGCCCGCGTTCATGATGGGCGGCGCGAAAGGCATCGAGCCGTTCGTGAAGAAATTCCAGGACACGATGATGCGCGTCAAGTACGCGAACGTGCCGGTTGTCGCGGCCGTGTCGGGCATCGCGCTCGGCGGCGGATGCGAACTCGCGCTGCAATCGGCCAAACGCGTCGCGCACGTCGAAAGCTATCTCGGCCTCGTCGAAATCGGTGTCGGCCTCGTGCCCGCAGGCGGCGGACTGAAGGAAGCCGCGTTGCGCGCAGCCGAAGTCGCGAGCGCCGTCAACGCGACGAGCGACCTGCTCAAATTCCTGCAGAAGCCGTTCGAGAACGCGGCGATGGCGAAGGTCTCGTCGTCCGCATTCGATGCGCGCGCGATGGGTTATCTGAAGGCATCGGACACCATCGTCTTCAACGTGTTCGAATTGCTCGACATCGCCCAGCGCGAAGCGCGCGCGCTTGCCGACAGTGGCTATCGTCCGCCGCTCAAGCCCAGGCAGATTCCCGTCGCGGGCCGCTCGGCGATCTCGACCATCAAGGCTTCGCTCGTCAATATGCGCGACGGCCGCTTCATCAGCGATCACGACTATCTGATCGCGAGCCGCATCGCGGAGGCGATCTGCGGCGGCGACGTCGAGGCGGGCAGTCTTGTCGACGAGGAATGGCTGCTGGCGCTGGAGCGGCGCGCGTTCGTCGAGCTGCTCGGCACGCAAAAGACGCAAGAGCGAATCATGGGCATGTTGCAGACCGGCAAGCCGGTTCGCAACTGAGCGCGTGACATCGGAGCATCCAACAATGACCAAGCAACTTCAAGACGCATACATCGTCGCCGCCAGCCGCACGCCGATCGGAAAGGCGCCGCGCGGCGTGTTCAAAAATACGCGACCGGACGAACTGCTCGTCCACGCGATTCGATCCGCCGTTGCGCAAGTGCCGGGACTCGACACCGGCGTGATCGAGGACGCCATCGTCGGCTGCGCGATTCCCGAAGCCGAGCAGGGGCTCAACGTCGCGCGCATGGGCGCATTGTTGTCTGGCCTGCCGAATACGGTCGGCGGCGTGACGGTGAACCGCTTCTGCGCATCGGGGCTGACCGCGCTCGCGATGGCTGCGGACCGCATCCGCGTCGGCGAGGCCGAAGCGATGATCGCGGGCGGCTGCGAATCCATGAGCATGGTGCCGATGATGGGCAACAAGCCTTCGCTGTCACCGCATATCTTCGATCGCAACGAGGACGTCGGCATTGCCTACGGCATGGGCCTGACGGCGGAGCGCGTCGCCGAGCGCTGGAAGGTGACGCGTGAAGCGCAGGACGCGTTCGCGGTGGAGTCGCATCGCCGCGCGCTGGTCGCGCAACAGGCGGGCGAGTTCGCCGATGAAATCGCTGCCTATACGCTCAACGAGCGCTTTCCCGATCTCGCGTCGGGCCAAGTCCGCGAGAACGACCGCCGCATCGCGCTCGACGAAGGTCCGCGCGACACCACGATGGACGGACTCGCCAAACTGCGTCCGGTGTTCGCGAACAAGGGCTCGGTGACGGCGGGCAACAGCTCGCAGACCTCCGACGGCGCGGGCGCGCTGATCGTCGTATCGGAAAAGATGCTGAAGCAGTTCAATCTGACGCCGCTTGCGCGCTTCGTCAGTTTCGCGGTGCGCGGCGTGCCGCCCGAGATCATGGGCATCGGGCCTAAGGAAGCGATTCCGGCCGCGCTGAAGGCGGCGGATCTCAAACAGGACGACATCGACTGGATCGAGCTGAACGAAGCATTCACGGCGCAATCGCTCGCGGTCATTCAGGATCTCGGACTCGATACCGCGAAGGTCAACCCGCTCGGCGGTGCGATCGCGCTCGGGCATCCGCTCGGCGCGACGGGCGCGATCCGTGCTGCGACGGTCGTGCACGGCCTGCGCCGGCGCAACCTGAAGTATGGCATGGTGACGATGTGCGTCGGCACCGGCATGGGCGCAGCGGGCATCATCGAGCGGCTTTGATCGCGTCGGCCCGCGTGCGCGTGCGCGCGGGCCGACGAACAGGGAACAGCTAGGAGACAGCGCATGGAGATTCGGATCGAACGCGCGGACGGCGTGCTGAGCATTGTGATCGACCGGCCGCACAAGAAGAACGCGCTTACGTCGGCGATGTATCGGGAGATGACCGACGGTTTCTACGAAGCGGAGAAGGACCCGACCGTGCGCGCCGTGCTGTTGCGCGGCGACGGCGGCACCTTCAGCGCCGGCAACGACCTGGAAGACTTTCTGAACGATCCGCCGACCGGGCTCGATGCGCCGGTCATCCGCTTTCTCAAGCGGATCGCCGCCTGCCCGAAGCCGATCGTCGCGGCGATGCAGGGCGTCGCGGTCGGCATCGGCACGACGATGCTTCTGCATTGTGACATCGTCTACGCGAGCCCGGACGCGAAATTTTCGCTGCCTTTCGCGCAACTCGGACTGTGCCCGGAAGCGGCGTCGAGCCTGCTGCTGCCGCGCATCGCGGAGTATCAGCGCGCGGCGGAGAAACTGCTGACCGGCGAAGCCTTCGATACGACGAAGCCGTGAACATGGGCTTCGTGAACGGCCTGATCGATGCCGCTGAACTCGACGCCTACGCAATGAACAAGGCGAAGAAGCTGGCCGTGCTGCTGGCGGCGTCGCTGTGCATGACCAAATCGCTGATGAAGCATGCGTCGCCGAGCGAGGTGAATGCGCGCATCGACGAGGAAGCGGGGCATTTCGCGCACATGCTGACCGCGCCCGAAGCACGCGAAGCCTTTGTCGCGTTCCTGGAGAAGCGCAAGCCGGATTTCACGAAGTTCGAATGAGTCGATCGAGAAGGCTTTCAATGCGCCGCTTGATACCGGGCGTGACCTTGATGCTCGCTGCGAGCGCATTCGCGGCGGATGAAACCGATTGCAGCAATGCGCCGACGCAAATGGCGATGAACGAATGCGTCGGCAAGAGCCTCAAGGCATCGGACCAGAAACTCAACGCCACCTATAAGGCGTTGCTCGCCAAAGTCAGCAAGGACGGCGGCGAGCAGTTAAAGAAAACGCAGCGCGTGGCTCGCGTGGCGCGACACGCAATGCGAATTCGAGACGATGAGCACGCGCGGCGGCAGCATTCACCCGATGGTGCAGGCGATGTGCATCGGAGCGCTGACGAAGGCGCAGACCGCGCCTCGATGCGCAATTGCACTGCCAGGAAGGCGATACGTCCTGCGGCGGGCAGTAAGGCGCGCTTACTCGACGTCGTATTCGACGAAGCTCTTCTCCCGCGCAAAGCTGACGAGCCGCACGCACGCCTGTCTGGCGATGGAGATGGCAAGTGAGGTCGGCGCGGAGATGGTCGCAAGCATCGGAATGAATGCCGACCCGCGCGGATTTGCGGACCAGTTCGTAACTCGCGCGGCTCGACAGAAACACGAAGCCCTGCGTCGTGTCCTGACGCGCGAGCACCAGATGACCGATCAGCTTGTCGAGCGCGTTATGGCGGCCGACATCTTCGAACGCATGGTGAATCGCACCGGTTTCGTCGCACCAGGCGGCGTGCAAGCCGCCCGTCAGCTTCGTGAGTGTCTGATGCTCGCGCAGTTCGCGCGACGCGCGTTCGATCGCCTCCAGCGCGAGCCGGTCGACGAAGCCTGTTTGCGGCACCGGCTCCGGCTGCAGATCCAGCAATTCGATGCTTTCGATGCCGCATACGCCGCAGCCCGTGCGTCCGGCGAGCGCGCGGCGCTTGTCCTTGAGCGCCATGAAGGCTTGCTGCACGACCTGCAGATGCACTTCCGCATGCGGCAAGGCAGCGCCGTCGTCGCGGTAATAGGCTTCGATGTCATNTCACGCGGCGTACACATCATGACTGCGTGCGAGATGCCGTTGTAGACCAGCGCGACGGGCCATTCCTGACCGACGTCGTCGGTCGCGATATCGACCTCGCCGCCGCGATGCCACCGCACCGTGCGCGCGACGTAGCCCGGCTGATCTTCCGTTTCGAGTTGATTTACTTATGTGCTCCTTACCGCCTTGATGCCGCAGGACTTCATGTAAAGTCTGGAACGTCGCTTGCTAATTGAACGTTCTGATTGCACCGGTTGGATCCATTACAAGACTTCTACAATAACTGATGCGGGCCATGACGCCCCTTCCAACGAGGCCATCGCCATGGGACTTTACAACGCCGCCCGTCTCTTCGGTTTCGAGGTCGAATCCTCGGACAATCTGCGCTTCATTCCGCTTGCGGTGCGCTTCAATCTCGACCGCTTCGGCATGCGCATTTCCCTCGATCAATGGCAGATGTTGCCGCATGACGATCGCGTGCTGCTCGCGCGATTTCCGATCGAGGACGAAGCCGAAGTCGAAAAGAACTTCGACCTCGTGCTCGAAGAGATGCTGAAAACTCACGCCAACGCCGAACCCGAACGCGTCGAGCGCGATACCGACCCGGTCTGGGCGCACGCCGATGCAGTGCCCGAAGCGGTCATCCGCCAGAGCAGCCTGTGCGGCGTGAGCGTGCCGAGCCTGTCGAAATGGGCGCAACTCGACCGTTTCCAGCGCTATGCGCTCGCGAAGCTGTCGCGCAATACTGATCGGGTCAATCACGACTTCTTCCCTGCGATGAAAGAATTCGGCTTGCTCGACTGAAGCGCGTTGCGTTCGGCCGACGCTGGACGGAAGTGGGTCGAGGCCTGCGCGCAAACGTTAAGCGGATTTTTCGTCGGATTATTTGGCGATTCGACCCGGCTGGCCCTAAAGGCAGCGCACTCGCTGCCGATATCGGCGGTAACCATAAACCGCGAAGTAAGCGTTTTCGTACTTCGCCCAAGCGTGGATACAGCCAAAGGGATCAGCCGTCGCATGACTCGTTTCATCTCCAGGCGTTTGCTCGTCAATATCGCCGTGGTGCTGGCCGCGCTCGGCGCGAACGCGTTCGTCGCGTGCGAGCGGATCGGCGGATTGCGCGAAAGCGATGCTGCCACCTTGCGCTCGATGAGCCTGTTGCGCGATCTCGCAGCGTATCGCGGCGCGCTGGCCGAATTCCTCACGCAACTGAGCCGGTTCGAAGCGACCGGCGCGGCTGAAACCGCGGCTTCGCACGAGGCTCGTGAAGCGCATCTGAACGCGCTCGAAAGCGGCCTGCGCGCGCAAATCGCGATGGAGCTGGGTACCGCCGGCGCGTTCGATGCGCTCGCGGTCCGCGCCTCGGTCATGCGCCGCGACGCCACGCAGGCGTTCGAACGCGCGTGCGGCGCGAGCGAGGCCGATTCGCGCGCGTGGGTCGATGCCGCGTTCGTCCAGCTCGGCGAAGATCAGCAGGCGGTCGACGAAGAGATGTTCGCCGTGCGCGCGCATCGACACCGCGACGATCGAGGCGCTCGACCGTTCGGCGAAGGCGTCCTCCGGCACGATGCTCGCGGGCAGCGGCGTGCTGATCTGGCTGTTCGCGAGTCATGAACGCGCCTCGCGCAAGCAGCTCGGCATCGCGCGGGCGCGCACGCGCAGCAACGAACGCTTTCGCGGCATGTTCGAGGCGCATCCAGTGCCGATGTGGATTGTCGAGCGCGATTCGATGCGCTTCGTCGCCGTCAATCCGGCGGCGCTGCGGCACTTCGGTTTCACCGAAAGCGAATTCATGGCGATGACCCTGCGCGATCTGCATTTCGCCGACGACTTCGACCGTTTCGCGGCGCAGCTCGCGCGCAGCGAAGGCGAAGCGAGGCAGGAATCGGCGGGCGTGTGGCGCTATCGCGGCAAGGACGGCGCGGCGATCAGCGCGGATGTCTCGCATCATGCGCTTACGGTGTCGAACCGGCCGGGCATCTTCATGCTGGCGAACGACGTGACCGACCGCATCAACGCGGAAGCCGAAGCGCGCCGCTCCAACGAGATGCTCGAAGCGGTCATCGACAACATTCCGCAGCGCGTGTTCTGGAAGGACCGCGAGTCGCGCTATCTCGGCTGCAACAACGTGTTCGCGCGCGATGCGGGGCTCGCCTACACCGAGCAGGTCATCGGCAAGACGGACTTCGAGCTGCCGTGGAGCATGCTCGCCGAGACCGTGCGCGGCGACGACGAGGAAGTCATGTCGACCACGGTGCCGAAGATGCACTACGAACGCGACGTGCTGATGGGCGACTCGCTGCACACGGTCGTCACCAGCAAGATGCCGCTGCTCGACGGCGAAGGCCGGACCATCGGCGTGCTCGGTTTGTATCACGACATCACCGACAGCAAGCGCGCCGAACTGGCGCTGCGCCTGCAAAGCCGCGCGCTCGATGCGAGCGTCAACGCCATCCTGATCACCGGCGTGGTGAATGGCGCCAACATCATCGAGTATGCGAATCCGGCGTTCAAGCGCATCACGGGCTACGACCCGAGCGAGGTCATCGGACGCGACTGCCGTTTCTTGCACGGCCCCGACGGCGAGCAGGAAGGACTCGTTGCGATCCGCCGCGCGCTGACGGCGAATCTCGAAGCGAGCGTCGTCGTGCGCAACTACCGCAAGGACGGCGCGCTGTTCTGGAATCAATTGTTCGTCACGCCGGTGCCGAATGTGCAAGGACTGACGACGCATCACATCGGCATCGTCAACGACGTGACGGACCTGATGAACTATCAGGAACAGCTCGAATACCAGGCCAACTACGACACGCTCACGCGCCTGCCGAACCGCAACCTGCTGCGCGACCGCCTGCAGCACGCGATCGAAACCGCGCGCCGCCGCGACACCAAGATCGCGGTCGTGTTCATGGATCTCGACGGTTTCAAGAACGTCAACGACAGCCTGGGCCACAACATCGGCGACCGGCTGCTCGCGGTGATCGCGGAGCGGCTCGCGCGCTCGGCGCGTTCGAGCGATACGGTCGCGCGTCACGGCGGCGAGAGTTCGTCATCGTGCTGCCGGACCTGACCGACGAAGCCGGTCTGATCGCGTGGATGGAGCGCACGCGCGCGGCCATCTCCGAGCCGGTGATGATCGACGACACCGAGTTTTACGTCGGCTGCAGCATGGGCGCGAGCCTGTTCCCGCAGGACGGCGACGACGCCGAAACGGTCATGAAAAAAGCCGACCTCGCGATGTACCGCGCGAAGGACATGGGCCGCAACAACTATCAGTTCTATCAGCCGGAGATGAACACGACGGTCGGCGCGCGCTGCGCGACGGCGAATTCCTGCTGCATTACCAGCCGCAGGTCGACATGGCGACGCGGCAGATCGTCGGCATCGAGGCGCTGGTGCGCTGGCGCGATCCGGAGCAGGGGCTCGTGTTGCCGGCGTCATTCATTCCGGTCGCGGAAGAGAGCGGGTTCATCGGGCCGCTGTCGCAGTGGGTGCTGCGCGAGGCGTGCCGCCAGAACAAGGCCTGGCAGGATGCGGGGCTGCCGCATGCGCGCGTGTCGGTGAATCTGTCGGCGCGGCATTTCCAGCAGCGCGACATCGCCAATCTGGTCACGACCGTGCTCGACGAAACCGGTCTCGCGCTGCACTATCTCGAACTCGAACTGACCGAAAGCGCGATCATGCGCAACGCGGAAGAAGCCGTGTCAATGCTGGAGGAACTGTCGTCGCTCGGCATCGGCATCGGCATCGCGATCGACGACTTCGGCACGGGCTACTCGAGCTTGTCGTATCTGAAGCGCTTTCCGGCGCACCGGCTGAAGATCGACCGCTCGTTCGTCGCGGATATCGGCTCGTCCGGCGACGACGAAACCATCACGTCGGCAATCATTGCGCTCGCGCACTCGCTCGAACTGCAGGTGATTGCCGAAGGCGTGGAGACGCATACGCAGCACGAATTCCTGCGCGAGCGCGACCGCGACGAGATGCAGGGCTACCTGTTCTCGCGCCCGATGCAGCACGAAGCGATTCCGGGCCTGCAGCAGCAGGGCGTGCTGCCGAACTAGCTGCTCAGTCGAGCGCCGGCAGCACGCGCGGGCGGCGGTCGCGGTCGGTCGCGACGTAGGTGAGGGTCGCCTCGGTGACCTTGACCACTTCTTCCGCGAGGCTCATGCGCTGCACCCACACTTCGACCGCGATGGTCACCGAGGTGTTGCCGGTCTTCACGATATCGGCATAGAAGCTCAGCAGGTCGCCGACGAACACCGGATGCTTGAAGAGAAACGAGTTGACCGCGACAGTTGCGACGCGCCCGTTCGCGCGGCGGCTCGCGGGAATCGATCCGGCGATGTCCACCTGCGCCATGATCCAGCCGCCGAAGACATCGCCGTGCACGTTGGCGTCGGAAGGTTGCGGCACGACGCGCAGCGCGACAGGCTTTGAGGGGAGCGTGGATTCGTTGGGCATGGAAGCAGTCCGGTTCGCATCGCCGCGCTGGACCAAGGCCGAAGCCGCGAGCGGGGCCTTGAACTTTCTGCGACAATGCCAATTTATCGATCGGCCCGTGAGCCGGAAGGCCCGCGGGCGTGCAGCAAATTGTACGGGAAAGCACGCGTCCGACGTGCGTCCCCGATCGACGACAACCGCATCCCCCGACAATGCGCCGCTTTCCCGCAAAAGAGCCCGGCCTGCCCGCGCAAGGCCCGCGCAACGACTGGCAGACGATCCGCTCGCTGCTGCCCTATCTCACGACCTACAAGTGGCGCGTCGCGTTCGCGCTCGCATGTCTGATCGGCGCGAAGGTGGCCAATTTCGGCGTGCCGATCGTGATGAAACACGATCGTGATGAAACATATCGTCGACAGCCTCGCGTCGGTGCATCGGCTGACCGCGCTCGGACGCGCGCAAGATGCGCCGGGCATCGTGCTGATCGGCGGCGTGGGTTTGTTGGTGGTCGCCTTCGCGGGCGTGCGTCTGTCGACGTTGCTCTTCACGGAACTGCGCGAACTGCTGTTCCCGAAGGTGACCGAAAGCGCCGTGCGGCAACTTGCACTGCGCGTGTTTCGGCNATGTGGCACGCACGGCATCCAGCAACTCGTCTCGTATTCGCGCTGTACAGCATTCTGCCGACGCTGGTCGAGGTCGGCCTCGTGATGGCCTTCTTCATCACGAAGTACGAAACCTATTACTCGATCGTCACGGGCGTTGCGCTAGTGACGTATATCGTGTTCACCGTGAAGGTGACGGAATGGCGCACGCATTTTCGCCATGCGATGAACGATCTCGATTCGAAGGCGAACTCGCGCGTGATCGATTCGCTGCTGAACTACGAGACCGTTAAGTACTTCGGCAACGAGGCGTGGTGTACCGCGAACTGAAGCAGGCGCGCTGACCGACATGGACCGCATGTTCACGTTGCTGTCGGCGGGTCGCGAGGTGCCCGACGCACCGAATGCGCCGGCGCTGGACGTGCAGGGCGGCGTGGTGCGCTTCGAGCGCGTGAGCTTCGCTTACGAGGCGGCGCGGCCGATTCTTCATGACGTCGATTTCACGATCGCGGCGGGTACGACGACGGCAGTGGTGGGGCATAGCGGCTCCGGCAAATCGACTCTGGGACGGCTGCTGTTTCACTTCTACGATCTCGACCGCCATGCGGCCGCGCCGAGCGGGCGGATCCTGATCGACGGCCAGGATATCCGCGACGTCACGCAGGATTCGTTGCGCGCGGCGATCGGCATCGTTCCCCAGGACACGATGCTGTTCAACGATTCCATCTACTACAACATCGCCTACGGCCGGCCTTCCGCGACGCGCGACGAGGTCATCGCGCGTCGCGTGCGGTGCATATCCACGACTTCATCGAGGCGCTGCCCGCCGGTCACAACACGGCCGTCGGCTAGCGCGGCCTCAAGCTCTCGGGCGGCGAGAAGCAGCGCGTCGCCATCGCGCAGACGTTGCTCGAGAATCCGCCGATCCTCATCTTCGACGAGGCGACTTCCGCGCCCGACTCGAAGTCCGAGCGCGCGATTCAGCGCGAGCTCGATTCGATCGCGCGGGAACGCACGACGCTGATCATCGCGCACCGGCTGTCGACGGTCGTGCATGCGCAGCAGATCATCGTGATGGATCATGGGCGCATCGTGGAGCGCGGCACGCACGCGGAACTGCTGCGTGCGGGTGGTCTCTTCGCGCAAATGTGGGCACTTCAGCAGCAGTGCGGCGCGGATGCCTCGCCGCTGAATCCGCCTGAACCGCCGGATCGAAAGGAATCGTCGACAGTCGGCGAGTGATGNCGCCGACGACCAGCGCAGCCACTGGCCGCGCAGCATGAACAGCGCGCCGAACGCGCAGGTCGCGAGCACGCCGAAGGTCGCGAAGCCCATCTGATAGCTGCCGGTGTTTTCCTTGGCGATGCCCATGATCACCGGCAGATAGAACCCGCCGATACCGCTCGCCGCTCCGACGATGCCCGACAGCAGACCGGTCTTGCTTTTCCAGCGATGCGGCACGAGCTGGAAGGTCGAGCCGTTGCCGAGGCCGAACGCGACGTACAGGCACACCAGGATCGCGAGCCTGCCCGCGACCGGCGGCATCCAGATGGCGAAGGCGAAGTCGCCGACGGCGATGGCCGCGAGCAGCACGAGCAGCGCGCGCCGCCCGTCACCCGATCCGCGACGTAGCCGCAGAACGGCCGCACGATCGCGCCGAGGAACACGAGCAACGACATGAAGAGGCCGGCTTCGAGCTTCGGCATCTGATAGAGCGAGGTCAGCAGCAGCGTCACGTACGAGGACATGCCGCCGAAGCCGCCGAAGGTGATGCTGTAGATCAAGCATGACGACCCACGTATCGCGTTCGCCGAGCATGGCGCGGTAGCGGGCCAGCAGCACGGCGATCGCGATCAGCGCGCCCAGCACCGGCAAGAGCAGCACGCCCGCTTTGCCCGTGCCGAACACGCCGCCGTACACGGCCAGCACCAGCACGATCAGGCTCGCGAGCGTCACCGCGAACGACGACAGCGCGCGCCAGGTGCTGCCGGTCTTTTCGCCGGCATCGGACGCCCACGCGTAGAGCGCCACGGCCGTGATCGCGAGCAGCGGCCGCGCGGCCGCGGTCGACAGTTGCCAGCCGAAGGCGTCGGCCAGATGCGGGAACAGGAAGCCGTCGAGCACCGCGCCGATGTTGCCCGCCGCCGCGAGTCCGAGCACGAGGCACTGCACCTTCGGCGGATAGTTGCTGCCCGCCATCGGTAGTGCGATGGCGAAGCTCGCGCCGCCCATGCCGAGGGAGACGCCGAGCACGAGCAGCATCGGATACGAGGGCACGCCGGTCGTCAGCGACAGCACGATCGACGGAATCGACGACAGCACGACGCCCATCAGCGCGATGCGCCGTCCGTCGGTCGACTGATAGAGATTGCCGAGCGTCACGCGCAGGATCTCGGCCGCCAGCACCGGCACCGCGACGAGGAAGCCCTGCTGCGCGGCGGTCATCGTCACGTCCTTGCAGATGAACAGCGCGAGCGGACCGTACAGTACCCAGACGGTGAAGCCGGTATCGAAGTAGAGGAAGCAGGCCAGCAGCGAGCGCCAGTTGCCGCTCTTGAGCGATGCGATGAGATTGGACATGAGGTGTTCCGGGTTCGGACGTGTTTGCTTGTATGGATAGAGGCCGAGGCCTGCGCATCGAACCGAATTTTTGCAAGCACTATGCCAATTGGTCGTGCGGTGCCCTGCGATACCGGCTGGATGGCGCGAAGCCCCGGCGGGCGGGGCTTCGCGCGCGGGCGATCCGCGCAGGCACCGCGTCCGTGCGATCCGCCTGCGAATGGTGCGCCGCGCCTGCTTGCGGTTCATCGCGCTACGCCTGGCATCGCGCGATGAATCGCGTCGCACCGATAGAATGCGAGCTTCTCCGCACTCGCCGCGCGCGCATCGACACGAAATGGAACTGAAATGGCTCGAGGATTTCGTCTCGCTGGCGGAGACGCGCAGCTTCAGCCGCTCGGCCGAACTCAGGCACATCACGCAGCCCGCGTTTTCGCGCCGCATCCAGGCGCTTGAAGCGTGGCTCGGCACGGAGCTGATCGACCGCTCGGTCTATCCGACACGGCTCACACAGGCCGGGCAGGTCTTCTACGAGCAGGCGCTCGCGATGCTGTCGCAGTTTCACGAGGCGCGCACGCTGCTGCGCGGGCAGACGGACGTTCCCGCCGCGACGATCGAGTTCGCCGTGCCGCACACCTTGTCGTTCACTTACTTTCCGCGCTGGCTCGAACACATCGAAGCGCGGCTCGGACGCATCCGCACGCGGCTACGCGCGCTCAACGTCCACGATGCGGTGCTGTCGCTGGTCGAAGGCGGTTGCGATCTGGTGATGGGCTATCACCATCCGAGTCATCCGGTCGCGCTCGATCCGGTGCGCTACGACATGCTGACCATCGGCACGGAGCCGATCAGCCCGTTCGCCGCCGTGACCAAGGGCGGCCGCGCGCGCTTCACGCTGCCGGCGAGCGCGGATAGCCCGGCGCCGTATCTGTCGTACACGCCCAATGCGTATCTCGGGCGCATGACGGAGACGATCATCGCGACCTCGGCGAGCCGTCTCTATCTCGACAAGGTATACGAGACCGACATGGCCGAAGGCCTGAAGGCGATGGCGCTCGCCGGTCACGGAGTCGCGTTCCTGCCGCACAGCGCCGTCGAGGACGCGGTGGATGAAGGCCGGCTCGTGCGCCTCGATCGCGGCACGCGCGGCACGTCCGCCGGCCGTTTCACGCTGACGATGGACATCCGCCTCTATCGCGACAAGATGGCTTCGCAGGGCGACGAGCCGTGCCAGGCGCTGATGCGCGCGCTATGGGACGCGGTGGTCAAGGAAGTGTCGCGGCCGGCGCCGCGTAAGCCTTCCGAACGTTATGCACAAAACGCATAACGGGATAAAAAAGCGGCATTGGATTTGCACGCGGGGTTTTTCGACAATAAATAACATTCCTTTACCGTCGGAGCCTCAATGTCTGACTCGAAGCAAGCTGCCGCGACGCCGAATGCGGCGCTCGTCGCCAATGCAGCACATGCCATCCCGTCTTATCTGAATGCCGAACATCTCGGCCCTTGGGGCAACTACCTGAAGCAGGTCGATCGCGTCGCCCCGTATCTCGGTTCTCTCTCTCGCTGGCTCGAAACCCTCAAGCGTCCCAAGCGCATCCTCGTCGTCGATTGCCCGATCGAGCTCGACAACGGCACGGTCGCGCACTTCGAAGGCTATCGCCTGCAGCACAACACGTCGCGCGGTCCGGGCAAGGGCGGCGTGCGTTATCACCAGGACGTGACGCTCTCCGAAGTCATGGCGCTGTCCGCGTGGATGTCGGTGAAGAATGCCGCCGTCAACGTTCCCTACGGCGGCGCGAAGGGCGGTATCCGCGTCGATCCGCGCACGCTGTCGCGCGGCGAACTCGAACGGCTGACGCGCCGTTACACGAGCGAGATCGGCATCATCATCGGGCCGAACACGGACATTCCTGCGCCGGACGTGAACACCAACGAACAGATCATGGCGTGGATGATGGACACCTACTCCATGAACCAGGGCCAGACGGCGACGGGTGTTGTCACCGGCAAGCCGATCTCGCTCGGCGGCTCGCTCGGCCGCCGCGAAGCGACGGGGCGCGGCGTGTTCATCGTCGGCACGGAAGCGGCGCGGCGCATCGGCATGGAGATCGAAGGCGCGCGCATCGCCGTGCAGGGCTTCGGCAACGTCGGCGGCATCGCGGCCAAGCTGTTCCAGGAAGCGGGCGCGAAGGTCGTCGCCGTGCAGGATCACACCGGCACGATCCATAACTCGAAAGGCATCGACACGGTCGCGTTGCTGGATCACGTCGCGCAGACCGGCGGCGTCGGCGGCTTTGCGGGCGCGGATCCGGTTCAGGCCGAGGAATTCTGGATGATCGAGAGCGACATCCTGATCCCGGCGGCGCTCGAAAACCAGATCACGGAAAAGAACGCGTCGAAGATCCGCACGAAGATCGTCGTCGAAGGAGCGAACGGCCCGACCACGACCGCCGCGGACGACATCCTCAACGACAAGGGCATCCTCGTGATTCCGGACGTCATCGCCAACGCGGGCGGCGTGACGGTCTCGTACTTCGAATGGGTGCAGGATTTCTCCAGCTTTTTCTGGACCGAAGACGAGATCAATCAGCGCCTCGAGCGCGTGATGCGCGAAGCCTTCGCCGGCGTGTGGCAGGTGGCGAGCGAGCAGGGCGTGTCGGTCCGCACGGCGACGTTCATCGTTGCGTGTACGCGCATCCTGATGGCCCGCGAGATGCGCGGCCTCTACCCCTGATCCGATGCGTCGGCCAGGTTCGAAGCAGTGGCGGGAGGCGTGCGGGAGGCGTGCCGCGGTATCGATTTTTGGCAATGAGCGGGTGGCATTCGGTAGAATGCCACCCGCTTTCGCATGAGAAATACTTTAAGATTCGCGGGTTTGCCGGTTCCTTCGCATCCGTCTCGAAAATAAGACGATGTGTGGTTAACAATCATTCTTTCAGAATAATTACCCTGCTAAACTTGCCCGGCTTTTCACCATAGGAGATCGTACAGATGAAGGTTAAAAAGGCTGCACTGCTGCCCGCCGCGCTCGGAATTTTCGCCACGGGCGCTTACGCCCAGGACGCGGGCACGCTGAAGAAGATCAAGGACACGGGTGTGATCTCGCTGGGTCACCGCGAATCGTCGATTCTCTTTTCTTACTATGACGACAAGCAGAACGTCGTCGGTTACTCGCATGAATTCGCGCTGCAGGTCATGGAAGCGGTCAAGCAGAAGCTGAACATGCCGAACCTGAAGGTGAAGCTTACGCCGGTCACCTCGCAAAACCACATTCCGCTCGTGCAGAACGGCACCGTCGACCTCGAATGCGGCTCGACGACGAACAACGCCGAGCGCCAGCAGCAAGTAGCAAGTCGCCTTCTCGAACACGATCTTCGTGATCGGCACGCGCCTCATGACCAAGAAGGATTCGGGCGTGAAGGACTGGGCCGACCTAAAGGGCAAGACCCACGGCCGGCACGACGTTCGAGCGCCTGCTTCGCAAGATGAATCAGGACAAGAGCATGGGCATGAACCTTACCAGCGCGAAGGATCACGGCGAATCGTTCCTGACGCTGTCGACGGGCCGCGCCGTCGCGTTCATGATGGACGACGCACTGCTCGCCGGCGAGCGCGCGAAGTCGAACACCCGAACGATTTCTGATCGTCGGCGCGCCGCAATCGCATGAAACCTACGGCTACATGCTGCGCANAACCTCCGGCGAAGGCGACAAGATCTACAAGAAGTGGTTCGAAAGCCCGATTCCGCCGAAGGGCCTGAACCTGAAACTTCCCGGAAAGTGACGACATCAAGGCTCTCTTCAAGAGCCCGAATACAAGGCAATCGACTAACCGGTTCGATCATCGAACGAACGAAACGGAAGGAGCTTGCTTCTTCCGTTTCTTTTTGGAGTGAGTCCATGTTTTACAACTGGAACTGGGGCATTCTGCTGAGTCCCGTTTCGACCGGGGAACCCACGACCTACCTCGGTTGGCTGATTTCAGGCTTCTGGGTGACCATCACGGTGTCGCTCGCGGCCTGGGTGATTGCGCTCGTCGTCGGTTCGCTGTTCGGCATCCTGCGCACGGTCCCGAATCGCACGCTGGCCGCCATCGGTACCGGTTTGTCTCGATCTTCCGCAATATCCCGCTGATCGTGCAGTTCTTCTTCTGGTATCTCGTGATACCGGAACTGCTGCCGCCGTCCATCGGCAACTGGTTTAAGCAACTGCCGCCGACCGCGCAGTTCTATTCTTCATCGATCATCTGTCTCGGGCTGTTCACCGGCGCGCGCGTGTGCGAACAGGTGCGCTCGGGCATCAACGCCCTGCCGCGCGGACAGCGCAACGCAGGGCTCGCGATGGGCTTTACCGAATGGCAGACGTATCGCTACGTGCTGATGCCGGTCGCCTATCGCATCATCGTGCCGCCGCTCACGTCGGAATTCCTCAACGTGTTCAAGAACTCGGCGGTGGCATCGACCATCGGTCTGCTCGATCTGTCGGCTCAGGCGCGCCAGCTCGTCGACTACACGGCGCAGACTTACGAGTCGTTCATCGCAGTGACCATCGTCTACATGCTCATCAATCTGATCGTGATGCAGCTGATGCGCTGGCTCGAAGCGAAAACGCGCCTGCCCGACTACATCGGAGGCAAGTAAATGCATCATTTCAACTGGAGTGGTGTGATCGGTGCGCTGCCGACGCTGTGGATGGGCGCCATCATCACGCTGCAGATCACCGTGCTGGCGATCGTCGTCGGCATCATCTGGGGAACGGTGCTCGCGCTGTTCCGTCTGTCGGGTGTCAAGCCGCTGCAATGGTTCGCGAGCCTTTACGTGACCATCTTCTGCTCGATTCCGCTGGTGATGGTGCTGCTGTGGTTTTTCCTGATCGTGCCGTAACTGCTGCAGAACGTGCTCGGGCTGTCGGCGGACATCGACATCCGCCTCGCTTCCGCGATGGTCGCCTTCTCGCTTTTCAAGGCCGCCTGCTATTCGGAAATCATCCCGGAAATCATCCGGGCGGGCATTCAGGCGGTGCCGCGCGGCCAGGTCAACGCCGCGTTCGCGTTCGGCATGACCTACGGCCAGGCGATGAAGCTTGTCGTGCTGCCGTAGGCGTTCCGCGCGATGGTGCCGCTGCTGCTCACGCAGGCCATCGTCCTGTTTCAGGATACGTCACTTGTGTACGTCATCAGTCTCGCGGACTTCTTCCGCACGGCGACGAACATGGGCGATTGCGACGGCACGACCGTCGAAATGGTTCTGTTCGCGGGCGCGTGCTACTTCGTGATCTGCGTGGTGGCGTCGGTCCTCGTCAAAAGTCTTCAGAAAAAGGTCGCAAGATGATTTCTATCAAAAATGTTTCCAAGTGGTACGGGCAGTTTCAGGTGCTGACGGATTGCACGACCGAAGTGAAGAAGGGCGAGGTCGTCGTCGTGTGCGGCCCGTCGGGTTCGGGCAAGTCGACGCTCATCAAGATGGTCAACGGGCTCGAGCCGTTCCAGAAGGGTGAGATCACCATCAACGGGCAATCGCTGACGGACAAGAAGACCAATCTGTCGAAGCTGCGCTCGAAGGTCGGCATGGTGTTCCAGCATTTCGAGCTGTTCTCGCATCTGACGATCACGCAGAACCTGACGCTCGCGCAGGTCAAGGTGCTCGGCCGCTCGAACGACGAAGTCACGCAAAAGGGCTTGAAGCTGCTCGATCGCGTCGGCCTGCGCGCGCATACGGACAAGTTTCCGGGTCAGTTGTCAGGCGGTCAGCAGCAGCGCGTGGCGATTGCGCGCGCGTCGTCGATGGACCCGATCGCGATGCTGTTCGACGAACTAACCTCCGCGCTCGATCCGGAAATGATCAACGAAGTGCTCGACGTGATGGTCGAACTCGCGCAGGAAGGCATGACCATGATGTGCGTGACCCACGAAATGGGTTTTGCGAAGAAAGTGGCGAACCGCGTGATCTTCATGGACCGCGGGCTCATCGTGGAAGACGACCAGAAGGAAGCGTTCTTTGCGAATCCGAAATCGGATCGCGCGAANACCTACGCAGGCCTTGGCGAGCGGTTCGGCCGCTTTCTTCGCGACTTCCGCCGGCACGGGAATGTTCCGCGTGCGCGAAAGCTCGCCGCACTTGAACATAGCGAGATCGCCGGGGGCGAAGCGCGTCCAGATTTCATCGTCCGTCAGCGGCGAGGTGGCAATGACCGCGACGCGATCTTCCGGCGTCGTGTACTTGGCGAAATCGATCGACATGTCGGCATCGATCAGATGTGCGGTCGAGAACGGCCAAATGCGAACCAGATAGTACAGATGCGTCGAGCAGTGCGAGAACAGCGCCTGGCCGTTCAACATCAGAAAGTTGAAGACGCCGTACTGCGTGATGTCGCGCGTGAGTTCGGTGAGCGCTTCGAAGAGTTCTTCGAGTGGCGGCTGCGAGCACGGAAACGCGCGGCGCAGGCCTTGCAGAAGCGCGCAGAAGCGAGTTCGCTGTCGGTCGTGCCGACCGGCTGATAGACGCCGTTGAGCATCGGCGCGTGCCCTTTCGGTCACCGTTGTGCGCGAAGATCCAGTGGCGTTCCCACAGTTCGCGCATGAACGGATGGCAGTTTTCCAGCAAGATGTGCCCTTGCGTCGCCTTGCGGATATGCGCGATGGTGTTCTTCGACTTGATCGGATAGCGCTTGACCATGTCCGTGAGCGGCGAATTGGCCGAAGACTGGTGATCGGTGAACAGACGGCAGGCTTTGTCTTCGAAGAAAGCGACGCCCCAGCCGTCGGCATGGTGATCGGTGACGCCGCCGCGCGCCGCGAAACCGGTGAACGAGAAAGTCACGTCGGTCGGTTCGGCGCAATTCATTCCGAGAAGCTAGCACATGATGCGGTTTGGCGGCTGATGGCCGCTCTTGGTCGATGCAGCTGGATTGTTACAATACGTTCGACAAGCATATCATCGCGGCCAGGCCGAAAAAATCGCGCAAACGCTTACGGGCGCGCACGTTGTGGAATTTCCACGGCGATTTTTCCGCTGCATCACGCCGGACGTCCGGCCTCGCGCCGAGACTTACGCCGGGCTTGCGGGCTTGCACATTCCAAACGTCTTCCCTCCGATACGCCATGTCCGCTAACGTCTCCTCGCCGAATTCCCTGACCATCGCGCGCCCCGACGACTGGCATCTGCATGTGCGCGACGGCGCGATGCTCGCCGCCGTCCTGCCCGACACCGCGCGCCAGTTCGGTCGCGCGATCATCATGCCGAACCTGAAGCCGCCGGTCACGACCACCGATATGGCCGGCGCGTATCGCGAGCGCATCCTCGCGGCGTTGCCGAAGGAAGGCGCGGTGGCGCGCTTCGAGCCGCTGATGACGCTCTATCTCACCGACAACACGCTGCCCGACGAGATTCGCCGTGCGAAGGCGAGCGGCTTCGTGCATGGCGTGAAGCTTTATCCGGCGGGCGCGACGACCAATTCGGACGCGGGCGTCACAGATCTGCTCGGCAAGTGCGCGAAGACCATCGAAGCCATGCAGGAGGCCGGCCTGCCGCTTCTGATCCACGGCGAAGTGACCGACGGCGACATCGACGTCTTCGACCGCGAGAAGGTCTTCATCGACCGTGTGATGATGCCGCTGCGCCGCGATTTTCCGGCGCTGAAGGTCGTATTCGAACACATCACCACGAAGGATGCCGCCGAGTACGTGCGCGACGCGCAGGGCGACATCGGCGCGACCATCACCGCGCATCATCTGCTCTACAATCGCAACGTGATGTTGGTCGGCGGGATCCGGCCGCACTATTTCTGCCTGCCGGTGCTCAAGCGCGAAACGCATCGTCAGGCGCTGATCGACGCGGCGACGTCGGGCAATCCGCGCTTTTTCCTCGGTACCGACAGCGCGCCGTATCCGAAGGGGCTGAAGGAGCACGCGTGCGGCTGCGCTGGCTGCTACACGGCGCTGCATGCGATGGAGCTGTACACCGAGGCCTTCGATCAGGCCGGCGCGCTCGACAAGCTCGAAGGTTTCGCAAGCTTCCACGGCGCCGATTTCTACGGTCTGCCGCGCAGCACGGAAAAGGTGACGCTGGAGCGCGCATCGTGGACGCTGCCCGCCGAGTTCGACGTCGGCGACGCGACCGTCGTGCCTCTGCGCGGCGGCGAGTCGATCGGCTGGCGTTTCGTCGACGGTCATTGACGCCGTGGCGCCGCGCCGGGCTTCGCGTGCATGAAGGCGGGTGCTGACGATGCCGCCCACGCGCGCTTTGCCGCGATCGACTGGACGCGGCCGTGGCTCGCGCCGATCGCGATGCGCGTCAGGCCGCGCAGATCGATGCGCTCGGCATCGGCTGGCTCGACGCGCGGCGGCGTGCGCGACGCGCTCACGCTCTTCGATGAAAACGCGGTGCTATTCGCCTGCGCCGATCCCGCGCTTGCCGATGCGCTGCGGGTATTCGACTGGCGCGCGCTGTTCGTCGATGCGCGCGACGCGTGGGGAACGCGCTGCGAGGCGCGCATCTTCGGGCATGCGCTGCTCGAAAAGCTCGTCGTGCCGTACAAGGCGTGCACGGGCCACGCGTGAATCGTCGAAGTACCCGCCGATTACTTCGCGCGCGACGACGATGCCCGCCGCGCGCTGCTCGATGCACACATCGCCGGGCGCGTGCTGGACGGGTCGCTCGACAGCCGCGCGTTTTCGCCGCTTCCGGTGCTGGGCGTGCCGGGCTGGTGGCCGGAAAATGCCGCGCCTGCCTTCTACGATGATGCTTCGGTGTTCCGCGCGGGGCGGCGAATCCGTCCGGCGCGCGAATGCTAGAATTCACCTCGCAAAGCAGGCCAGGCAATCGCGGCCTCGACGGTTTCGGTCGGAGAGGGCGAGGAAAGTCCGGACTCCACAGGGCAGGGTGATGGCTAACGGCCATCCGTGGCGACACGCGGAACAGGGCAACAGAAAGCAAACCGCCGATGGCTTCGGGCGCGAGTCCGGAGATCAGGCAAGGGTGAAACGGTGCGGTAAGAGCGCACCGTGGACGTCGCGAGGCGTTCCGGCACGGTAACCTCCACCCGGAGCAATTCCAAATAGGCAGGCATCTTCGCGATGCAGGACGGTGCCCCCGTTCGTCTGCGGGTAGGAAGCTTGAGCGCGTCAGCAATGGCGCGCCTAGAGGAATGATTGCCACGCGCGGCGGTTTCGGCTGCCGCGCGCACAAAATCCGGCTTATCGGCCTGCTTTGTCACCGCTCAAAAGAAGAGAGCCGGCTTCGGAAGAAGCCAGCTCTCTTGCGTTCTATGCGCCGGGTTCGCGGCGCGTCTGTCGTCAGACTTCGACGATGTCGAACGAATGCGTGAGTTCCGCGGTCTTTGCGAGCATGATCGACGCCGAGCAGTATTTGTCGTGCGACAGATTGATCGCGCGCTCGACCGTCGCCGGATTCAGGTTCTTGCCCGTCACGGTGAAATGGAAGTGGATCTTGGTGAAGACCTTCGGATTTTCGCTTGCGCGATCCGCCTTCAGCGTCACCGAGCAGCCCTGGATTTTCTGGCGGCTCTTCTTGAGGATCATCACGACGTCGTAGGCGGTGCAGCTGCCGATGCCGAGCAGCACCATTTCCATCGGGCGCGGCGCGAGATTGCGTCCGCCGCCTTCGGGTGCGCCGTCCATGTTGACGAGATGCCCGCTGCCCGTTTCGGCGGCGAAGGCCATGCCGTCCTGACCCATCCAGCTAATTTTGCATTCCATGCTCGAAGCTCCAGCCGATCACGCGTTTTTCGCAGAAATCCGATTGTAACGGCTCGCCGGGATCGATTCGGCGGCCGTCGGCGAATTCACCGGTTGACAGCAGTGATTACGAGGAAGGAATTGCGGGCGGGCAGAGTGCAATCAAGGGCGCGTCGACTTAGCGCAGTGTGCGGTTCGACATGATAAAGCGGAGAAACATAGGTAAGTCCATGTTTCATATGCGAATTCCATCATCGGTCCGCCCAAATGCCGATTTCACATAACGAATTCACTTTTCGCTATACGGATTTCCTTGCCTCGGCCGATGCGTCTGACTATATTTGACCTTGTTTCCCCACCTCCTCCTTGGTGGATTAAGCTCGGGCATCGCGCTTGGCTTTTTTCGTCCGCCGTCTTCGCAGTTCATCATCCGCAGCAAACCTTTGACGGGCTCGCTGAAATCCCTTTATAATTTAAAGATCTCTTACCCATATGCCCGCGAAGAGAGACTTGTGAGAGCTTGCATGCGCCGGAGCCACGCGTTTCCGAGCCGCTTACATAAGCAAGGACCGAAAAGGCATCGTTGAAGGGCAATTCAATTTTTTGGATCGGTCATGAAGACGTTTTCCGCAAAAGCCGAAGAGGTAACGCGCGAATGGTACGTGATTGACGCGACGGATAAAGTTCTCGGCCGTGTCGCCAGCGAAGTGGCACGCCGTCTGCGCGGCAAGCACAAGCCTGAATTCACCCCGCACGTCGATACCGGCGATTTCATCATCGTCGTCAATGCCGGCAAGCTGAAGGTCACCGGCAACAAGACCACGGACAAGAAGTACTATCGTCACTCGGGCTACCCGGGCGGCATCTACGAAACGACGTTCGGCAAGATGCAAGAGCGCTTCCCGGGCCGCGCGCTCGAGAAGGCCGTCAAGGGCATGCTTCCGAAGGGTCCGCTCGGCTACGCGATGATCAAGAAGCTGAAGGTCTACGCCGAAGCTACGCATCCGCACACGGCTCAACAGCCGAAGTCGCTCGAGATCTAAGGAGCCCACATGATCGGTAACTGGAACTGCGGTACGGGCCGCCGCAAGAGCGCGGTCGCTCGTGTCTTCATCAAGTCGGGCAAGGGCGAAATCGTCGTCAACGGTAAGCCTATCGCCGACTACTTCTCGCGCGAAACGTCGCTGATGATCGTGCGTCAACCGCTGGAACTCACGAACCACGGTACCACGTTCGACATCAAGGTCAACGTGTCGGGCGGCGGCGAAACGGGTCAGGCAGGCGCGGTTCGTCACGGCATCACCCGTGCGCTGATGGACTACGACGAAACGCTGAAGTCGCAACTGTCGAACGCAGGCTTCGTCACTCGCGACGCGCGTGAAGTGGAACGTAAGAAGGTCGGTTTCCACAAGGCACGTNCCGGCGAAGCTGCCACAAAAAGACGAAAGCACGTCGGGAACATCTCCCGATCATGTCGAATTTGCATATAGCCTATTGATTCCATGGACATTCGGCACGATATTGAGATCAGCCCTACAATAGCGGTTAGAAGCTTAATTGGAGAGTTCGAATGAGCGCTGTCAGCGACACCCCTACGACCGAAATGCCCCTGCCGTTCGTTTTCACCGACGCGGCTGCGGACAAGGTCAAGCAATTGATCGACGAAGAAGGCAATCCGGATCTGAAGCTGCGCATGTTCGTGCAAGGCGGCGGATGCTCGGGTTTCCAGTACGGTTTCACGTTCGATGAAGAAGTGAACGAAGACGACACCGTTACCGAAAAGGGCGGCGTCCAGCTCCTGATCGATTCGATGAGCTATCAGTACCTCGTCGGCGCGGAAATCGACTACAAGGACGATCTGAACGGCGCGCAGTTCGTGATCAAGAACCCGAACGCCACGACGACCTGCGGTTGCGGATCCTCGTTCTCGGTTTGAGCGCGGTTTTCGCGTCGGAAAGCAAAACGGAGCCTGAGGGCTCCGTTTTTGTTTGGGTCGTCGCTTTCGCGTGACGGCGCGGATCAGCGCGGATAGATCGCGCCCAGCCCGCGCTCGCCGGCCGCGCCCGTCACCGCCGCCAGATTGCCCGGCTCGTGCGCGATGCAACGCATCGCGAGCCACGCGAAGGCGAACGCTTTCACCTGCTGCGGCGGTACGCCAAGCGCGTCGGTCGTCATCACCGGAACGCCGGGCACGCCGCCGCCGTCGAGCGATTGCTGGAGCATCTTCAGCAGCACCGGATTGCGCGCGCCGCCGTCGCACACGTATACCGCGCGCATCCGGCGCGTGACGCGCGATTTCCTGCGCGATCGTCGTCGCGGTTAGCGCGGTGAGCTTCGCCTGGACGTCGGCGGGATCGAGATCGGCGAATGCGGCGAGTTTCGCGTCTATCCACGCAGGGTTGAAAAGATCGCGCCCCGTGCTTTTCGGCGGCGTGAGATCGAAAAACGGTTCGTCGAGCAGCGCATCGAGCAGGGCCCGATCGACGCGGCCCCGCGCGGCGAACTGTCCGCCGTCGTCGTAGGCGCGCTGCGTGTGGCGCAGGGCCCATTCGTCGATCAGTGCGTTGGCCGGGCCGCAATCGAAGCCGCGTACCGCGCCGTCTTTCGTCAGGATCGTGATGTTGCTGATGCCGCCGAGATTGCAGACGACGCGTGTCTCCTGCGGCGCGCTGAAGATCGTCGCGTGGAACGCGGGCACGAGCGGCGCGCCCTGACCGCCCTCGGCGACGTCGCGGCTGCGAAAATCGGCGATCACGTCGATGCTGGTCATCTTCGCGAGCATCGCCGAATTGTTGATCTGCCGCGTATAACCCTTCTCCGGCCGATGCCGCACCGTCTGACCGTGCACGCCGATTGCGCGCACCTTCGTCGACGAGCATCCGCTCATGCTTTGCAATTCGTGGCAGCACACCGCATAGCGCGTGGCGAGCGCATTGGCGGCGAGCGCTTCGCGTTCGAGTTCGTTGTCGCCGGGCGCCTGCAGCGTGAAGAGCGCATCGCGCAGGCCTTTCGAAAAGGAAACGTGCGCCTCGCCGAGCACGACGGGCGTCTTGCCCGTGACGAAGTGCACCGCGACGCCGTCGACACCGTCCATGCTCGGCCGGACATCAAACCGAAGTAGACGCCGTCCGCCTTGCCGGTTTTCGATTGCCTCGGTTTTCTTTCCCACGTTCGCTCCTCGTCGATGCCGAAAATCGTTCTGCCGCGATTATCCGCGCAACCGGACGAATCGTTAAGTTGCGTCCGATGCGTCGCGGGAGCGTCGAAAGGGCGTCCGCACAGCGTCCGATCGGCACGCGAACCATCCGAAACGACGCGAGGCGGCTCATCATCGCGTAAAATCCTAAGCCTGAACAAGCCATTGTGCGCGAAATAGAGCGAAATAGATAGAGATCGACCGACATCGACCGATATCGACGTCGAGCGCCTCGACTGCGGCGCTGCGGTTNCAGAAGCCGCAAGCATGACCACCGATTCCAACGCTCCGTCGGCGCCCGTCGCCCAGACTTTTCCGATCACCGACGAGGTGAAGAGCGCGCTCGCCATCGCCAGGCGCGGTTGCGACGAACTGCTGATCGAAGACGAATTCGCGCAAAAGCTCGCCAAGAGCGCCGCGACCGGCAAGCCGCTGCGCATCAAGCTCGGCCTCGATCCGACGGCGCCCGACATCCACATCGGCCATACGGTCGTGCTCAACAAGATGCGCCAGTTGCAGGACCTCGGCCATCAGGTGATCTTTCTGATCGGCGATTTCACTTCGCTGATCGGCGATCCGTCCGGCCGCAACGCGACGCGCCCGCCGCTCATGCGCGAGCAAATCGAAACTAACGCGAGAACCTACTTCGAGCAGGCCGCGCTCGTGCTCGACCGCGAGAAAACCGAGATTCGCTACAACAGCGAATGGAGCATGCCGCTCGGCGCCGACGGCATGATCAAGCTCGCGTCGCGCTACACGGTCGCGCGCATCCTCGAGCGCGAGGACTTCACCAAGCGCTTCCAGAGCAGCGTGCCGATTTCGATCCACGAATTCCTCTATCCGCTGATGCAGGGCTACGACTCCGTCGCGCTGAACGCGGATCTCGAACTCGGCGGCACCGACCAGAAGTTCAACCTGCTCGTCGGCCGCGAGCTGCAGAAGCAATACGGCCAAGAACAGCAGTGCATTCTGACGATGCCGCTGCTTGAAGGCCTCGACGGCGTCGAGAAGATGTCGAAGTCGAAGCACAACTATGTCGGCATCAGCGAAAAGCCGACCGAGATGTTCGGCAAGCTGATGAGCATCTCCGACACGCTGATGTGGCGTTACTTCGAGCTGCTGTCCTTCCGCCCGATGAGCGAGATCGAGGGCTACAAGCGCGAGATCGAAGGCGGGCGCAATCCGCGCGACTTCAAGGTGCTGCTGGCGCAGGAAATCGTCGCGCGCTTCCATTCGCAGGCCGATGCCGAACGCGCGCTCGACAACTTCAATCATCGCGCGAAGGGCGGCGTGCCCGACGACATTCCGTTGGTGACGCTCGCGGGCGCGCCGCTCGCCATCGGTCAGTTGCTCAAGCAGGTCGGTCTCGTGCCATCGACGAGCGAAGCGCTGCGTAACATCGAGCAGGGCGGCGTGAAGATCGACGGCGCGACCGTGTCCGACAAGGGGCTGAAAGTCGAAGCGGGTGCATTCGTCGTCCAGGTCGGCAAGCGCCGGTTCGCGCGCGTGACCTTGACCGCGTAAGCCGATGATCGCGCTCATTCAGCGGGTGAAGCGCGCGGACGTGCGCGTCGGCGAGCGCATGACCGACGCGATCGACGCGGGCCTGCTCGCGCTCGTCTGCGCTGAATGCGGCGACGAAAAAGCCGCCGCCGACAAGTTGTTTGCGAAGATGCTCGCGTATCGCATGTTCAGCGACGCCGCCGGAAAGAGAACCTCTCCATCTCGAACATAGGCGGCGCGGGCCGCGCGGGCGGCGTGCTGCTGGTGTCGCAATTCACGCTGGCGGCGGATACGTCGAGCGGGCTGCGTCCGAGCTTCACACCCACGGCGCCTCCGGACGAGGGCCGGCGGCTCTTCGACTACTTCGTCGCAGCAGCGCGCGCGAAGCATCCGATCGTGGAAACGGGCGAGTTCGGCGCGGACATGCAAGTATCGCTCGTCAACGACGGCCCCGTGATCTTCTGGCTGCAAGTGCGGCCGTGATTCTCTGATTTCTGGATGCCATGACGACTCAAGTCCTTTCATTCGCCACGGCGAAACCGACTGGAATGCAATCAAGCGAATTCAAGGGCACATCGACATTCCCTTGTCGGCGCACGGCGTCGAGCAGGCCGCGCAACTCGGCGTGCGGCTCGCCGGCGAGGGACGCATCGATGCGGTGTATTCGAGCGATCTGCAGCGCGCGCGGCAGACGGTGCAGCCGTTCGCGGACGCGCTCGGTCTCGAGATTCGTCTCGCCGAAAGTTTGCGCGAGCGTTTTTACGGCGCTTTTCAGGGTCACGACAGCGAGGAAATCAACACGAAGTTTCCCGCCGAATATGTCGAATGGCAGACGCGCGATCCAGGTTTCGCGCCACCGGGCGACGGCGAATCGCAGCGCGTGTTCTATCACCGCGTCGTGCATGCGATGGAGCCGATCGTCGCCGCGCATCCGGGCGGACGTATCGCGGTGGTTACGCATGGCGGCGTGCTGGACTGCATCTACCGCTTCGCGTCGAAGCTGGCGCTGTCCGACCGCGCGAATGGCCGCTGCTCAATTGCAGCGTGAATATCGTCGATTACGACGACGGCGAGGCGAGGGTGGTGTCGTGGGGCGACGTTTCGCATCTCGCCACCGCGACCGACGACGACAATCTGCGCAAGCGCGCCTGATTTCCCAACGCGCGCTTACGCGTTTTTCGCGTCCCAGAGATCGCGAATCGGGCCGGCATCCGGCGCGGCGATGCCGAAGTGCCGGTAGGTCAGCAAGGTGGCGACGCGTCCGCGCGGCGTGCGTTGTAAAAAGCCCTGCTGAATCAGATACGGCTCCAGCACGTCCTCGATGGTGTCGCGCTCTTCGCCGATGGCCGCCGCCAGATTGTCGACGCCGACCGGGCCGCCGTCGAACTTGTGCATGATCGCTTCGAGCAGCTTGCGGTCCATCAGGTCGAAGCCGACCGGATCGACGTCGAGCATCTTCAACGCGGCATCGGCGACCTCGGCGGTGATCATGCCGTCCGCCTTGACTTCGGCGTAATCGCGCACGCGGCGCAGCAGCCGGTTCGCGATACGCGGCGTGCCGCGCGAGCGCTTCGCGATTTCGAGCGCGCCCTCGTTGACGATATCCGCCTTCAGCAGCGACGCCGAACGCGCGACGATGCGCGACAGTTCGCTCGCGTTATAGAACTCCAGCCGCGACACGATGCCGAAGCGATCGCGCAGCGGATTGGTCAGCATGCCCGCGCGCGTGGTCGCGCCGACCAGCGTGAACGGTTGAAGATCGAGCTTCACGCTGCGCGCGGCCGGGCCTTCGCCGATCATGATGTCGATCTGATAGTCCTCGAGCGCCGGATACAGAATTTCCTCGATGACCGGCGACAGCCGGTGAATCTCATCGATGAACAGCACGTCGTTGGCTTCGAGATTGGTCAGGAGCGCGGCCAGATCGCCGGCGCGTTCCAGGATCGGGCCCGAAGTCTGCCGCAGATTCACGCCCATTTCGCGCGCGATGATGTGCGCGAGTGTCGTCTTGCCGAGTCCCGGCGGTCCGAACAGCAGCACATGATCGAGCGCTTCCGAACGGCGCTTGGCCGCCTCGATGAAGATTTCGAGCTGGCCGCGCGCCTTTTCCTGCCCGATGTATTCGTCGAGCTTGTGCGGACGCAGTGCATGCTCGAACGCTTCCTCGTTCGGCGAGACGGGCGTGGCCGAGATGACGCGTTCGGCGGCGAGTTTGTCGGTTTCGATCATGTTCAGATTGTACAGCGAGTGTTTTTGCGGCGAATCCGGCGTCAAGGCCGGATCAGGCCTTCGACAGTGCCTTGAGCGCCATCTTGATGCCTTCGGACACGCCCGTTCCGGCGGGCACGTTCTTGATCGCGGCGAGCGCTTCCTTCTCCGAATAGCTGAGCGCGAGCAGCGCATTGAGGATATCCGACGCGTGATCGGACTGCGACGCCGCGCTCGCTATCGCGCCGAGCTTGCCTTTCAGTTCGAGCAGCAGACGTTCGGCCGTCTTCTTGCCGATGCCCGGCACGCGCGTCAGGCACGCCGCGTCCTGCGTCGTCACCGTTTGCGACAGTTCGTGCACGCTCATGCCGGACAGCACGGCCAGCGCCATGCGCGCGCCGATGCCGGAAATCTTCAGCAGCTCGCGGAAGGTTGCGCGTTCCTGCGCCGTCAGAAAGCCGTACAGCAGATGCGTGTCCTCGCGCACGATCATCTGCGTCAGCAGGACGACTTTTTCGCCGGCGTTCGGCAGATTGTAGAACGTGCTCATCGGCACGTCAATTTCGTAGCCGACGCCGTTGCAGTCGATGAGCAGGTGCGGCGGGTTTTTTTCCAGCAGAACGCCGGCGATGCGACCGATCATGTTCTCGTGTGAGTAGGGAAGTTAGCCAATGAGTCGCCCGCGCCGCACGCGCAAGCCCTTTTTCGCAAGCGACGGCGCGATGCCGCCGAGCGTCGCCAGCCCGGTTCCGCCGTGCAAGTGACAGATGGCCATGCCGAGCGCGTCGGCGGCATCGGTGCCGGGCACGCCCGACAGGCTGAGCAGGCGCACGACCATCTGCTGCATCTGCTCCTTGGTCGCGCGGCCGTAGCCGACGACCGTCTGCTTCAGTTGCAGCGCGGTGTATTCGGCGACCGGCACGCCGCCCGTCACCAGACCGCAGATGGCCGCGCCGCGCGCCTGCCCGAGCAGCAGCGTCGATTGCGGATTGACGTTGACGAAGACCTTTTCGATTGCGGCCTGATCCGGCCGGTGCTGCGCGATGAGCGTGGAGATGCCGCTGAAGATCGTGTTGAGGCGCGAAGGCAAATCCGCATCGGCCGTTTTGATGACGCCGCTTGTCACATAATGGAGCGTGTTGCCCGTTTTGTCGACGATGCCGAAGCCCGTCACGCGCAGTCCGGGGTCGATGCCAAGAATTCTCATGCGTTCGCGCTTGTGCGGCAGGTTCGAAACAAAAAGGCCTGTCTGCGCCGTGCTGAACGCAAACAGGTCAATGTTATATGCAAAAGATGGAACCGCGAATCAGTGACGGAAATGACGGGTGCCGGTGAGAATCATCGCGACGTTGTGTTCGTCGGCGGCGGTGATCACTTCGTCGTCGCGCATGGAGCCGCCCGGCTGGATGACGCAGGTCGCGCCCGCGTTCACGACGATGTCGAGGCCGTCGCGGAACGGGAAGAACGCGTCCGACGCGACCGCCGAGCCGTTCAGCGTGAGCCTCGCGTTCTGCGCCTTGATGCCCGCGATGCGCGCCGAATCCACGCGGCTCATCTGGCCTGCGCCGACGCCGAGAGTCATGCCGCCGCCGCAGAAGACGATGGCGTTCGACTTCACGAACTTCGCGACGCGCCACGCGAACATCAGATCGTCCATTTCCTTGGGCGTCGGATGACGCTTCGTGACGACGCGCAGTTCATGCGGCTGCACGTTCTTCGAGTCGAGCGACTGCACGAGCAGTCCGCCGCCGACGCGCTTCAGATCGAAGGTGTTGTGGCCTTCGCCGAGCGCGATCTGCAGCAGACGCACGTTCTGCTTCGCGGCGAACACGGCGCGCGCGGCGTCGCTGAACGAAGGCGCGATCAGCACTTCGACGAACTGCTTCGCGACGGCCTGCGCCGCGGCTTCGTCGACTTCGCGGTTGAACGCAATGATGCCGCCGAATGCGGAGGTCGGATCGGCCTGGAAGGCCTTCGAGTACGCGCCGAGCGCGTCCGCGCCGACTGCGACGCCGCACGGATTCGCGTGCTTGATGATGACGCACGCGGGCGCGTCGAAGGTCTTCACGCATTCCCACGCCGCGTCCGAATCGGCGATGTTGTTATACGAGAGTTCCTTGCCCTGCAGTTGCGCGTAGTTCGCGAGCGCGCCCGCCGGCACCGACAGATCGCGATAGAACGCCGCGCTCTGATGCGGATTTTCGCCGTAGCGTAGGTCCTGCACCTTCTCGAACGCCATGTTGAAGGTAGCCGGATAGGTATTGCGGCTCGCGTGCTTCAGCTCGTCGGTCAGGCTCGTCAGATAGTTCGTGATCGCGACGTCGTATTGCGCCGTGTGCGCGAACACCTTGGTCGCGAGGCGGAAGTTGGTCGCGTAGCCAACCGTGTTGCCGTTCGCGCGCATCTCGTCGAGCACGGCGGCGTAGTCGGCGGGATCGACCACGACCGTCACGTCGCGATGGTTCTTCGCCGCCGAGCGCAACATGGTCGGTCCGCCGATGTCGATGTTCTCGATCGCGTCTTCCAGCGAGCATTCTTCCTTCGACACGGTTTGCACGAACGGATAAGGATTCACGACGAGCAGGTCGATGGTCGGAATCTCGTGTTTGTCGAGCGCGGCCATGTGCGCGGGCAGGTCGCGGCGCGCGAGGATGCCGCCGTGGACTTTCGGATGCAGCGTCTTCACGCGTCCGTCGAGCATTTCCGGGAAGCCGGTGTAATCGGCCACTTCGGTGACGGGCAGGCCCGCGTCGGCGAGCAGTTTCGCCGTGCCGCCGGTCGAGAGGATCTTCACGCCGAGCACGGCCAGCGATTGGGCGAAATCGACGATGCCGGACTTGTCGGAAACGGAAATGAGCGCTTGCTTGATCATGATGAACACTGAAACCGAAAGGGATAACCAGGCCGGACCGGAGCACGCGCCCCGGCCGATGAATCAAATCAATCCGTGCTGTTGCAGCTTCTTGCGCAAGGTGTTGCGGTTGATGCCGAGATACTCGGCGGCGAGCGATTGGTTATCGCCCGCCTGCTCGAGCACCACTTCGAGCAGGGGTTTCTCCACGCATAAAATCACCATGTCGTAGACGTCGTGCGGATTGGAGCCGTCCAGGTCCTGAAAGTAGTTGTCGAGACTTTGGCGGACGCATTGTTCGATGTTATGTCTGCTCATGCGGCAATCAGTCGGTCTGTCGTGTTGTTGTGCGTGCCGCACGATTCTTCTTGCGCCGCGATCCCCGCGTCGTCGGATTCGTCGACGTAGACGAGACGGTCCGACAACGCCTTTTGAGCGTCGAAGAATTCGTTTACGGCGAGCAGCTGTTCTTTGGTCGTGTCCAGCGTGTTCATCCGGTGTCGGAACGTGTTGGCGCCGGAAAGGCCGCGAGTGTACCAGCCGATATGCTTGCGCGCCGTCCGCACACCGGTGAATTCCCCGTGGAACGAGTAGTGATCTTCGAGGTGCTCGTTCATCGCCTGCTGGATCTCGTCGATGCGCGGCGGCAGCCGTTCGCCCGCCGCGAGAAAGTGCTCGATCTCGCGAAAGAGCCACGGTCTGCCCTGCGCCGCCCGGCCGATCATGATGGCGTCGGCGCCGGTCATGGCCAGCACGTCGCGCGTCTTCTCGGGCGTCGCGATGTCGCCGTTCGCGACCACCGGAATGCCGATCGACGCCTTCACGGCCGCGATGGTGTCGTACTCTGCGTCGCCCTTGTACAGATCGGCACGCGTGCGGCCGTGCACGGTCAGCATGGAAATGCCCGCGTCCTCGGCGATGCGCGCGATGGCGACGGCATTCTTGTTCTCGCGATTCCAGCCGGTGCGAATCTTGAGCGTGACGGGCACCGCATCCGGCCCGACGCCGATCGCCTGCACCACCGCCTCGACGATGCGCGCGACGAGCGGCTCGTTTTGCAGCAGCGCCGAGCCGGCCGCGACGTTGCACACCTTCTTGGCCGGACATCCCATATTGATGTCGATGATCTGCGCACCGTTCGCGACGTTATGACGTGCCGCTTCGGCGAGCATCTGCGGATCCGCGCCCGCGATCTGCACGGAGATCGGCTCGATCTCGCCCGCGTGATTGGCGCGGCGCATGGTTTTTTCGCTTTTCCACAACTGCGCGTTCGACGCGACCATCTCCGACACCGCGTAGCCCGCGCCCATGCGCTTGCACAACTGCCGGAACGGGCGGTCGGTGACGCCCGCCATCGGGGCGACGAACAGGTTATTGCGCAGGACGTGTGAACCGATGGTGGGCATGAAGACTGAAGGCTCGGCGCTGACGCGTTCGGGTCCCGGCGAGCGGCGACCGGAAGCCTGTCAAGCAGATGCAACGTTTCTGAAGGGAAAGTAACTATTTTAACGCGAACGGCGTGCTGAAATTAAGAGCAATCGCGTGCAAGTCATTAAATCTTCTATGAAACCGCCGCCGCTCATAGAGGATAAGTTGGCTGCCTCGGCGCAAACGATGCCGCACACGCGCTCCGGCGCGTGCGTCCGTGTGTCAGCGTCGCTGCCCGAACATCATCTGACGAGCGAGTGCCGTCTTGACCGGAGGCAGGAATTCGAGCGCGGTGAGCGCAAGGCCACGCATCGCGGCGAGCGGCGGAAAGTCAACGGTGAACAGACGCGCGAGCGTATCGGTCGCGCCGATCGTGAGCCGCCGGTCGAGCGCGCGTCGTTGGGCGAAATGCACTAGCGCGAGCGGACGCGGACCGTCGACGGACAGCGCGTCGGTGAGCGCGCGGGCATCGCGCAGGCCGAGATTGAGCCCTTGTCCCGCGACCGGATGCAGCGTCTGCGCGGCATTGCCGATCGCGACCGTGTGCCGGTCGATGAGCGTATGCAGCGCCGTCAACCCTAGCGGAAACGCCGCGCGACCGGCGATGCGGGTGAAGCGTTCCATGCGCGTGCCGAACGCGCTGCCGAGTTCGGCGAGGAAGGTGTCGTCGTCGAGCGCCATGCGGCGCGCCGTTTCGTCGGGCGTCGAGCACCAGACGAGTGAGTAATCGGCATGGCGCGCGCCGCCGCAGGGCAGCAGGGCGATCGGGCCTTCGCGCGTGAAGCGTTCCCACGCGACGCCCGCTTGAGGATCGGACACGCTGACCGTGCTGACGATAGCCGTCTGACCGTAGTTGCGCGACCGGCGAGCGGTGTCGCCGCCGCGGCCTTGCGCGTCCGTGTCCTTTTGATCCTGGTTCTGGTACAGGCCGCCTTCCGCATTGACGAGCACCCTGACGCGGATCGCGCGCTCGCCGCCCGCCGCTTGCAGCGGCAGCGTGACGCCGTCGTTATCCTGCAACGGCGCGAGCGCCGACGTGTTCGTGAGCCAGTCGACCTTCGTCGCGCACACGGCGGAAGCGAGCGCGCCGACGAGCGAGCCATAGCGCACGACATAGCCGAGTTCCGGCAGTTCGTGTTCGTCGTGCTCGATCAGCGTGCGGCCGAAATGGCCGCGCTGCGACA
>JAQFVI010000385.1 GCA_029439495.1 Caballeronia sp. BR6202001590007 | reverse complement strand
CCCGCCGGGGAGAAAGCTACTGCAAAACGGCACAAACACCATCCGCCGCAAGGCACATAAAATCAGACCACGACCGCCCGAGGCAAAAGCTCCGCCCGGTACTTAACCAAAGCCTCCCTCACTCCCTCACAATAGGCGCCATCATCGCGCAAGCATCTTCCCGATCGAGCGCGTCCAGAATCGCGCGCCTCATCCGAGGCTCCCAAAACCGCCGGATATGATCCGCAATGCTATCGACCGATTCCTCGCGATCCGGCAAGGAATCGAAAAACTCGCCGATGCGGTTTGCCATATCGATCAGATTATCGACGTCCATCTGTCACTTCCCCGAAGAAGTCGTGGCGAGGTTGAGCAGTTCGAGCTGCTGCGTATTGAAGCGCGAATACTTCTTCTGCCATTGCGATGGCTGCTCGACCGGCATCACTTGCACGGCCGTGACCTTGTACTCGGGACAGTTGGTCGCCCAGTCGGAGGAATCGGTGGTAATGACGTTCGCGCCCGATTCCGGAAAATGGAAAGTCGTGTACACGACGCCCGGCTGTATGCGCTCGGATATCTTCGCGCGCAACACGGTCTGTCCCGCCCGCGACTCGATGCCGACCCAGTCGTCCTGACGAATGCCGCGATCCTCAGGATCCTCAGCATCGACCGGATGAATCTCGAGGCGGTCCTCGTCGTGCCACTGCGAATTCTCTGTGCGACGCGTCTGCGCACCGACATTGTACTGCGACAGAATGCGCCCCGTCGTCAGCAGCAGCGGATACTTGCGCGTCACCTTCTCCGGCGTCGCGACGAACTTGGTGATGACGAAGCGCCCTTGCCGCGCACGAATTCGTCGATGTGCATCGTCGGCGTGCCGTCCGGCGCTTTCTCGTTGCACGGCCACTGGATGCTACCGAGTTCTTCGAGGCGCTCGTATGACACGCCGTGGAACGTTGGCGTTAGACGTGCGATCTCGTCCATGATCTCCGACGGATGCGCATAGTTCATCTCGTAGCCGAGCGCGCGCAAGCTGGATCGTCACTTCCCAGTCGGAATAGCCCACGAGCGGCGGCATCACCTTGCGCACGCGTGAAATGCGACGCTCCGCATTGGTGAAGGTGCCGTCCTTTTCGAGGAAGGTCGGCCCGGCAACAGGACGTGCGCATACTTCGCAGTCTAGTTGAGGAAGTGTCCTGCACGACGATGCATTCTATCGACGACAGCGCATCCGCGACGTGCTGCGTATTCGGGTCCGACTGGACGATATCCTCGCCCTGGCAATAAAGGCCCATGAAGGTGCCGTGCATCGTGGCATCGAACATGTTCGGAATGCGCAGGCCCGGCTGTCCTGCAGCGTGACGTTCCACGCTTCCTCGGAGAGCGCGCGTCGCGGCATCGCCGATATGACGATAACCCGGCAACTCGTACGGGAACGAACCCATGTCGCATGAACCCTGCACGTTGTTCTGACCGCGCAGCGGATTCACGCCGACACCCTCGCGGCCGATGTTGCCCGTCGCCATCGCGAGGTTCGCGATGCCCATCACCGTCGTCGAGCCTTGCGCGTGCTCGGTCACGCCGAGGCCGTAGTAGATCGCGCCATTGACCGAACGCGCGCGGTTCGCAGCGTTCGGCGATGAAGTCTTCCTTCAGCAAGCCTTCGGTGACGATCACATGCGCGAGCGAGTTGATCATCGCGACGTTCGTGCCGGGGTGCAGTTGCAGGTGATACTGCGCCTTCACATGCGGCGTGTCGACGATGTCTATGCGGCGCGGATCGATGACGATCAGCTTCGCGCCTTCGCGCACGCGGCGCTTCAGACGCGAGCCGAACACCGGAGGCCGTCGGTCGGATTCGCGCCCATCACGACGATCAGGTCCGACTGTTCGACCGACGCGAAGGCTGCGTGCCCGCCGATTCGCCGAGTGTCGTCTTCAGACCGTAACCTGTCGGCGAATGGCACACGCGCGCGCAGGTATCGACGTTGTTGTTGCCGAAGACCGCGCGCACGAACTTCTGCACGAGATAGGTTTCCTCGTTCGTGCAGCGCGACGACGTGATGCCGCCGATCGAATCGCGGCCGCCGTACTTGTCCTGGATGCGGCGGAACTCGCTCTCCGCATAGTCGATCGTTTCCTGCCATGACACCTCGCGCCACGGATCGGTGATCTTCGCGCGGATCATCGGCTTCCTGATGCGGTCTTGTGCGTCGCATAGCCCCATGCGAAGCGGCCCTTTCACGCACGTGTGGCCTTCGTTGGCCTGGCCGTTCTTGTTCGGCGTCGTGCGCACGATGGTGTTGCCCTTCATCTCCGCCTTCAGCGAGCGGCCGACGCCGCAATATGCGCAGGTCGTGATCGCCGAATGCTCGTCCTAATCGAACATGATAGCGCTCTTTTCCTGCAGGGTCGCGGTCGGGCACGCGGCGACACACGCGCCGCACGACACGCACTCCGACTCCATGAACGGCACGTTCTCGCTCGCGGCAACGCGCGATTCGAATCCGCGTCCGGCGATGGTCAACGCGAAGGTGCCATGCGTTTCCTCGCACGCGCGCATGCAGCAATTGCAGACGATACACTTCGACGGATCGTAGGTGAAGTACGGATTCGATTCGTCCTTCTTGTCCTTCAGGTGATTCGCGCCTTCGTAGCCGTAACGCACTTCGCGCAGACCGACGACGCCCGCCATGTCCTGCAACTCGCAATCGCCGTTGGCGGGGCAAGTGAGACAGTCGAGCGGGTGATCAGAGATGTACAGCTCCATCACGTTGCGGCGCAGCGACTGCAGCTTGTCGCTTTGCGTGCGCACCTTCATGCTCGCTTCGACGGGCGTGGTGCACGAAGCCGGATAACCGCGCTTGCCTTCGATCTCGACGAGGCACAGACGGCACGAACCCCATGGTTTGAGCGAATCGGTGGCGCAGAGCTTGGGCACGTTGATACCCGCTTCGATCGACGCGCGCATCACGGACGTCCCTGCGGGCACAGTCACGCTCTGCCCGTCGATTTCCAGCGTTACGTCGATATCCGTATGACGCAGCGGCGTGCCGTAGTCGGTTTCGTCAAAGGGATCGCGGCGCTGCACGGACGCCGCGCTCTTGCATGCGCAGTTGCCGGAAACGCAGCCGTTTATGGTGTTGGACATGGTTGTCTCCTTCTTTGCTTAGGCCTCCTTCTGCGCGGGCATGTGGGGCAATCCGAAATCTTCGGGGAAGTGGTCGAGCGCGGACATCACCGGGAACGGCGTCATACCGCCCATCGCGCAGAGCGAGCCGGACACCATCGTGTCGCACAGCTCGCGCAGCAGCGTAATCTGCTTCACCGACGATTGCCTTCGCGAATCTTCGCGATGACTTCCTCGCCGCGCGTCGAGCCGATGCGGCATGGCGTGCACTTGCCGCACGATTCGAGCGCGCAGAAGTGCATCGCGTACTGCGCGAGTTCGGCGAGATTCGACGTGTCGTCGTGGATCACGAGGCCGCCGTGACCGACCACCGCGCCGACCTTCGCGTATTCCTCGTAGTCGAGCGGAATGTCCCACTGGCTTTCGGGCAGATACGTGCCGAGCGGACCGCCGACCTGCACCGCGCGCGCGGGACGGCCGCTCGCGGTGCCGCTGCCGTATTCGTAGATGAGTTCGCGCAGGCTCACGCCGAACGCGAGTTCGATGAGTCCGCCTTGCTTCACGTTGCCCGCGATCTGGAACGGCAGCGTGCCGCGCGAGCGGCCCATGCCGAAATCGCGATAGAACGCCGCGCCCTTGGCGAAGATGATCGGCACGGTCGCCAGCGTGATGACGTTGACGTTGTTGATGACCGTCGGCTTGCCGTACAGGCCGACGAGCGCGGGCACCGGCGGCTTCGCGCGCACGATGCCGCGCTTGCCTTCGAGCGATTCGAGCAGCGCGGTTTCTTCGCCGCACACATACGCGCCCGCGCCTTTCGCGATGTACAGATCGAACGCGTGCGACGAATTCAGCGCTTCCGTGCCCATGCTGCGGCACGCTTCGGCGCGGCATAGCTGCACGGTGACGCGCGCGGGCGGTGCAGACCGAGTACGTGATGACGCCGTGGACTTCGGCGCGCGACAGCGAGAGCGTGCGCGCGAGCGGCGCGACGGCTGCCTCGGGCACGAAGCCGATTTCGTCCTGGATGGCGTGAAGGATGCTCATCAGCGTCGCACCGGCGACGGCGTGACGGCGAATCAGCTCTTCGGATGCAGCGGGGGATGGCTGCGAATGCGTCATGGGGCGTCTCCAACGCTCGGCATATGTTTTCTTATGCATATTTACGTCTATATAATGAAAGGCGCAAGTCTAGAAAGGAACAACAATAGGCGTGGTGATAACCCTTGGAAATAAGATAGAGGAGTGTATATGATCGACGTGGAATGCCGGGCCGAGCTCATCCTGAGAGACGCCGATGGCCGGGAAACCAGTCTCAGCGCGGTTGTGCCGCTTTTGCTGTTGGTTTCACAAACCGGCAGCATCGCGAATGCCGCGAGCGCTAAGGGTTTGTCCTATCGTCATGCATGGGGTTTGTTGCGCGAAATCGAGGCGCGGCTGGGCGGCGCGCTGATCACCAAACACCAAATCGCGCGGATGCGGGTCGGTTCTGTCCGAACTCGGCGAAGCGATGCTGCATGCCGAGCGCGTGTGCAACGAGCGGTTCGCGACGTCGCTTCAGGCCGTCACGAGCGAGCCTGAATCGAAAGTTGTCGGGGGCGGCCAAGGAAGTGCGCATCCACGCGTCGCACGGATATGCCGTCGGGACACTCGTGCGTGCGCTCGCCGATCAGCGCGTGCCCGCGGACATCAAGTATCGCGAAAGCGCGGAAGTGGTCAGCGCGCTCGCGCGCGGCGAATGCGAACTAGCGGGCTTTCATTTGCCGATCGCGCCGTTTCGCGCGACGTGTGCGGAGATCTACTGGCCGCATCTCGATGCGGACAAGCATCAGCTGATCCGTCTCACGCGCCGCACGCAGGGCCTGTTTTCTGCCAAAGGGCAATCCGAAGGGCATCGAAGGTCTGCGCGATCTGGCGCGCGATGACGTGCGCTTCGTCAACCGGCAGCCCGGTTCGGGCACGCGCATGCTGCTCGATCTGTCGTTGCGCGGCGTAGCCGTCGATCCGGATCGGATCAACGGCTACGCGACTACTGAACTCACGCATTCCATGATCGCCGCTTTTGTCGCGAGCGGCATGGCCGATCTCGGTTTCGGCGTGCAGCCGGCGACGCAGCATTTCGCGCTCGATTTCATTCCGATCGTCGACGAGGACTACTTCTTCGCCTGCGAACGCGCGCGGCTCGACGAAACGGCGCTCGCGTCGGTTCTGCGCATCCTGCGCAGCCCCACCTTCAGCGACAGCGTCGCGCATCTGGGCGGCTACGATCCGGCGCAATGCGGCGCGGTCGTCGACATCGACGCGGGATTGCGCGGATGAACGAAGGCCGAAATACGTCGTAAGCGGCGTACGCCGGCCAAAATCTGTCTTCGGCGGCGATATGCGCTAACCTAACGGCTTGCCTTTGCGTTCCACCCTTGTTTCGAGTCGCCGGTCCGCCGCGAAAATCATCATGAAATTCACGTTGCTCGCTTCCGCTTCCGCCGCGCTCATCGCCGGCGCCATTTATTTTGTTCCTGTCGCGTTCGCGCAGAATTCGCCGGGCATGCCGGGCGGCGTGCTGCAGGACCAGTTCCGCTTCAACGAGCATCCGCAGATGCAGTTCGCGGCATCGGGCGCCGTCCGCCAAGTCCAATATCAGAAGGGCGATCCTTCCATGCGCCGCCGTGCCGACAACGGCGATTCCAACGGCTGCAATCTGAAGTGCCCGAACCTCAATTCGAATTCCAACTGATTCCCAGTTTTTTCGACGTATCCTGGCGCGCCGTTCGGCACGCTTTCCGTGCAGTTCCCTCGCCACTTTCTCACTTGCCGTCGCGGTTTGCCTGACCGCCGCGTGCGCCACTTCGCATAAGCTCCGCACCCGAGCGCGCGCCGACTGAAAAACACTAAGAGATGGCGGGCGTTTCGTATGAAGTCAGGGGAGACTTAAACGCGTGTGTCATTCAACGACTTTTCGGGAATGTACGTCACGATCACTCTATAAACACAAAAACAGGAAGTGCGCCGTTCGCTGCGATGACGAGAGACATCGCGCGCATCGACCGGCAACGGGGAACCACGATACGCAGGCCGCGTGTGAACTCCGAATGCACTTCGGATCAAACGAGGGACTGCGAAATGCGAATTCTCCAGGTCATATTGGCGTCGCGCTTGTCGGGAGCCGAAGTCCTTGCGAAAGGCGTCGCGATCGGCCATCAGCGCTACGGACACGATGTCTGCATCGCGTCGTTGATGCCCCAACACGACGACTTCGCCCACATCAGCGCGGAACTGTACGCGAACGGCGTCGTGTGCCGATTTCCGACCAAAAGCCTTGGCAAGATCGGGCGTCTGCTGTTTCTGCATGTGCGATCCGCACGTTTCGGCCGGACATCATCTTCGCGCATGCGACCATTCCCGCGCTCTATGTGCGCGCTGCCGACGCGCGTGCCGATCGTTTGGGTGATGCATTCGGGTGCCAACGATTTCGCCAATCGCGCGCTGCTGTGCGCGGAGCGTCTGCTGTCGAACCGCGCCAAGGCGGTGATCGGCGTGTCGCAGAAGAACATCGACAACTATGTGAAGGAGGTCGGTCTCCATCCGTTGATGATCGTCGTGCCCAACGGCGTCGACGTCTCGAGTTTCGCCGACGACTCGCTGCCCGCGATGCCCGCCGCGCGCAAGCAGATCGTGCAGGTCGGTCGCTATATCCCCGAGAAGAATCAGTTGCAGACGGTCGAAGTGTTCGCGCATGTCGCGCGCGCCGAGCCGCAAGCGCGCCTGCTGTTGTGCGGCGTGATCGAGAACCTCGCGTATCACCGGGCCGTCGTCGAGCGCGTCGCGGAGCTGGGATTGACGGAGCGCGTGGTCATCGAAGGGCCGCAGACCAATGTCGCGCAGATACTGCGCGCGTCGAGCGTATACGCGATGCCGTCGAGCTTCGAGGCACACAGCATCGGCTTTCTGGAGGCGCTCGCATCGGGCATTCTGGTGGTGGCGAGCGCGATTCCGTCGTTCGCGTTCGCGAGCACGTTCTCCGGCGTGCAACTGCTCGATACCAGCGATTCCGTCGCTTACGGCCGCGCGTTGCTCGAGGCGCTGACGCAGGCCGCGCACCAAGCGTCCGCTCAATGGCCTGACGCTCGACTCTCGAGCACAGCGGACCATTATCTCGATATCGCGCGCGATGTGCTGAATCTGCGTGTCGGCTTGAGCGGATAAGAGGTTCGGCGGATTTCACCGCTTCATCGCAAAAAAACGCGCTGCCCGGTCCGGGCGGCGCGTTTTTCTTTAGTAGCCCTAGTAAGCGAGCGTCTTGAACCAGAGCGACTCGGAGAAGAGGCCCGGCAAGTCGCCCCAAATCTGCACTGGCCCGAGCGCGAACGACGCATCGAAGTCGTAGCCGGCGAGACTCGGCGCGCCGCCCGTGAAATAGAACTCCTGCAGCAGCGCGTTGGCGCGTCGGAAGAGGATCGAGGATCAGCGACGCGCGTTCGTTATGTTCGTCGCGACGCACGAGCGCGGGCATCGAGTCGGCGTAGGACATGCCGGCGAGCGCCGCGGATGCGTGCGCGGGGCCGAAGCTCGCGCCGCCTTTCATCGTCCAGACCTGAGTGCCGGTGGTGGCGCCGAGCGGCGCGAGCACGACGAGATTGTCGATGCCGTCGCCGTCGATATCGCCCACGACGATCTTGGAAAACGCCGCCTTGAACTGCGTATAAGTGTTGGTCCGATAGCGCGGCGTGAACGCGGTGCCGGTGTTCGCGAACTGCGACAGGACGAGCGCGCCGTCGACATTTTCGGTGGCGACGAGTCCGATGTGCTTCGGATCCTGCACGTTCGCCGCGATGAAGCGCGCGCTCGCGTCGAGCCGCGGCGCTTCGAGCCAGAGCGCGGGCGCGGAGCCGGTCGCACCTTGCGAGCGCAGTAGGTAGGAGATCGAGGCCGGCGTCCTTGCGCTTCTGCGTGATCATTACGTCGGCGCTATGTTTCTCAAGGATGTTGGCCCCGCTTCGTGCGGGGCTTTTTTTAGGGGCGGGTGAATGGGCTGGGTCGACAACTGCTTGCTCGATCACTCAAACAAAAACCCGCGAAGCTTGCGCTGTCGCGGGTTCATGAAAAGTGGTGGAGGCGGCGGGAATCGAACCCGCGTCCAGAAGCGCTCTACGACCAGTTCTACATACTTAGTTCTGTCTTTTGATTTAACCGCCACGTCGCGGACGAACACGCTGCGTGACGGCGATTCACTAGGTTTTCGACTCGGGCGTCGTGACGCCGCCAAAGCTTAACTGACGTATATAACCTCTGTCGGTATTGCTACCGGTCTTGCGACACTAGCCCGTCAGTGAACTAGGCAGAGGACGGCGGCCCTTAGGCTGCCAGTGCGAACGTATCGTCGTTTGCAGTTACGTTTTTCCCATTGATTAACGAGGTGACGGGTCCTCGGTATGCCCTGACCGCTTCACAACCCCTGTCGAAACCAGGTCGCCCCCGAAGCGGAACGGAAATTATCCCATGAAAAGCGATATATGGCTAAGCGCGCGCATTTCAATGCGCGGGATCAGCCGATATCGCGCAACAATTGTTGCAGTTCCTCGGGCGTATCGACGACGTGATTCGCGTACCAGCGGCGCGGCGGAATATCGTCGCCACAGTAGCCGTAGGCGGTCGCGACCGTGATCATGCCAACGGCGAAGCCCGCCTGCACGTCGCGCAGATCGTCGCCGACATAGACAATGCGTTCCGGCGCCGTATCCAGCAACTCGGCCACATGCAGGAGCGGCGCGGGATGCGGCTCAGCTTCGCGTGCGGCGTCGTGTCGCCGCAGACGAGGCAGCCTGCGCGCGTGTCGAGTCCAAGCAGACCGACGAGCGGTTCGGCCAGGCGCGTCACCTTGTTCGTCACGATGCCCCAGCGCACGCCGCGCGCGTCGAGTTGATCGAGCAGTTCCGAGATGCCCGGAAAGAGCGTCGTCTCGATGCACAAATCGGCTTCGTAATTGGCGAGGAATTCGTCGCGCATCGACGCGAAATCGTGATGTTCCGGACCAATTTCGAAGGCGTCGCCGAGCAGTCCGCGCGCGCCCGCCGACGCGAACAGCCTGAGCGTTTCGAGCGGGCGCATCTCCAGTCCGCGATCGTGGCGCATCTTGTTGATGGCCGCGACGAGGTCGGGCGCGGTGCTAGCGATGGTGCCGTCGAGGTCGAACAGCAGGGCCTGACACAGCCCGAGCCCGTCGCTGTTGGCGACGCGCTGGGGCAAGTCGGATCGTCGGGCAGTGGTTGGCTCTTGACCGTGCCCGTGGTCAGTTCGTCGTCTTGGTTCATGGCGTCAGGTTTCCCGGCGGCAAGCCATCATGTAGTTGATGCTCGTGTCGTTGGAAAGGCCGAAGTGGCGGGACAATGGGCGATACGTGATGCCCTTCATATTCACCGGCAGCAGCGAAGCCGTCCGCGCGAAGGTCGCGAGTTCCGACGGCTTGATGAAGCGTGCGTAATCGTGCGTGCCGCGAGGCAGCATCCGCGCGATATATTCCGCGCCGATGACCGCAAACAGATACGCCTTCGCGTTGCGGTTCAGCGTCGAGAAAAACACCCATCCGCCCGGCTTGACGAGCGCGGCGCACGCGGCGACTGTGCCCGCCGGATTCGGTACATGCTCGAGCATCTCCATGCAGGTGACGACGTCGTGGGTGCCCGGCTCGCGGGCGGCGAGCGCTTCGGCGGCGATTTCCTCGTAGACCACTTCCACGCCGCTTTCGAGACTATGCAGATCCGCGACGCCGAGCGCATTCGACGACAGATCGATGCCCTTTACCTTCGCGCCGCGCGTGGCCATCGACTCGGACAGGATGCCGCCGCCGCAGCCGATATCCAGCACCTGCTTGCCCGTCAGATGCGCGTGGGCATCGATCCAGTCGAGCCGCACGGGATTCAGTTCGTGCAGCGGCTTGAACTCAGCGTTCGGGTCCCACCAGCGATGCGCCAGCTCGCTGAATTTCTGCAGTTCGTGGGGATCGACGTTGGTCATATTCGAGAGGTGCCCTGGTTGAGTCGTGAATCAGATAGGACCGAGTATATTAGTAGGCGATGGTAGTAGGCGACGGGAAAGGCGGGCAAAAGGCGAAATCGACGCGGCGAGGGCGCATTCGCGGCAGATTACGCGATTGCGGCTGGCGATCGGCCATAAAAACCCCCGTCGAAGCGGGGTTTGATCTGCGGCAATCTGCTCGCGCTTACTGCTGCGGCTGACGCGTCGTGCCGACGACTTCAACTTCCACGCGACGATCCGGTGCGAGGCAGGCGATGAGTTGCTTGCGGTTCTTCTGGTTGCAGCCAGTCGTAACCGGGTTGCGCTTGCCCTTGCCTTCCGTGTAGACGCGGTTGGCTTCGATGCCCTTGCTGACCAAGTATGCCTTGACAGCTTGCGCACGGCGCAGCGACAGACGATCGTTGTACTTGTCCGAACCGATGCGGTCCGTGTAGCCCGTTGCGACCACGACTTCGAGGTTCAGCGCGCCGATCTTCGATGCGAGATCGTCCAGCTTTTCCTTACCAGCCAGCTTCAGGACAGCCTTGTCGAAGTCGAACAGGGCGTCAGCCTGATAGGTAACCTTTTGCGATTGGATAACCGGGGGGGGCAGAGCGACCGGAGCCGGCGGCGTCGGTGCTTGCGCGACCAGCGCGCCATCGCACTTTGCGTTTGCCGTAGCCGGGGTCCAGAACGCGTCGCGCCAGCACAGTTCGTTCGTGCCGTTCATCCACACATACTCGCCCGTACCGTTCACCCAGTTGTCGTTCATGGCTTGTCGCGAGGCCGGCACCGACTGTGCCGAGGCCGATGCAGCCATAACTACGGTAGCTGCAATGAACGCGAGCTTTGAAAGTTTATTCATATTTCTCCTCTCGAAATTGAGATTGCCGCAGGTTTACTGCGAGCCTGTAGACGAAGACAAGTCATACATTGCTCGGAGTATAATTAATATTCCCTACGGAACAAAACGCGCTGTGTAGACTTTGAGCAGTGTCTAACTTTGTGCGTTGGCATTTTGCCATATCGTTCCCTTGCAACGATAAAAATATCCTCGCACCCACAACGCCCGCAACCTTATGTGGTGCATGCGCAACAAGATGGGGACAAGAGCCCGTCAAGGCCGAAGAAGGCGCGGTTTCGTATGCACTTTGCGTGCCTGAAAGGCATTTCCTGCGAATTCTCATCGTCGCGAATATCCGGTCCGGCAAAACAGCGAGGCGGCATCATAGCCCGTCTGAATGACGAATTGACGAGATCGTTCCGCCTGTTTTTGTAAGGAATTGGTACAGCATTGCGCATCGTGCAGTCGCGTCTCGTATGTCGAATGCGATTATTGCGAAACACACTATGCACACTATGTATACGCAGTGCGTCCGGTCGCAGATGCCGCGCATGGTAGAATTTTTTGATGCGCTGCGCCCGCAGAGCATACAAGATATGCACCGCGGTTCCCGATCGCGGTGCGCAGCGTGCCTCGGCTACGCGCCTGGCGGGCGCGCGTCGCGCGGCTGGCGGGCGGATCCGTGATTGACTGCGGGAACGCACTGCGTGTTGCCGATGCACAGTTCAAGACACGGATAATGGATCAATTCGCCAAAGAGACTCTGCCAATCTCCCTCGAGGAGGAAATGCGCCGTTCGTATCTCGATTACGCGATGAGCGTGATCGTCGGACGCGCGCTTCCCGATGTCCGCGATGGCCTGAAGCCGGTGCATCGCCGGGCGCTGTACTCGATGCACGAGCTGAACAACGACTGGAACCGCGCCTACAAGAAGTCGGCGCGTATCGTCGGCGACGTCATCGGTAAATATCACCCGCACGGCGACGCGTCGGTCTACGAGACGATCGTTCGCATGGCGCAGCCGTTCTCGCTGCGCTACATGCTGGTGGACGGCCAGGGCAATTTCGGATCGGTCGACGGCGACAACGCCGCCGCCATGCGATACACCGAAATCCGCATGGCGAAGATCGGCCACGAGTTGCTCGCCGACATCGACAAGGAAACCGTCGATTTTGGCCCGAACTACGACGGCAGCGAAAACGAGCCGCTCGTATTTCCGGCGCGCATTCCGAATCTGCTGATCAACGGCTCGGCCGGCATCGCGGTCGGCATGGCGACCAACATCCCGCCGCACAATCTGCACGAAATCGTCGACGCGTGTCTGCATCTGCTGAATACGCCCGAAGCGACCATCGACGAACTCATCGAGATCGTGCCCGCGCCGGACTTCCCGACGGCCGGCATCATCTATGGCGTCGAGGGCGTGCGCGACGGCTATCGCACGGGGCGCGGGCGCGTCGTCATGCGCGCGGCCACGCACTTCGAGGAGATCGACCGCGGCCAGCGTCAGGCGATCATCGTCGACGAAATTCCGTATCAGATGAACAAGCGCACACTGCTCGAGCGCATCGCCGAACTCGTCAACGAAAAGAAGCTGGAAGGCATTTCGGACATTCGCGACGAGTCGGACAAGTCCGGCATGCGCGTGGTCATCGAACTGAAGCGCGGCGAAGTGCCGGAAGTCATTCTGAACAATCTGTACAGGCAGACACAGCTTCAGGACACCTTCGGCATGAACCTGGTCGCGCTCGTCGACGACCAGCCCAAACTGCTGAATCTGAAGGAAATGCTGGAGTGCTTCCTGTCGCATCGACGGGAAGTGCTGACGCGGCGCACTGTATACGAACTGCGCAAGGCACGCGATCGCGGGCATGTGCTCGAAGGTCTTGCCGTCGCGCTCGCGAACATCGACGAGTTCATCGCGATCATCAAGGCCGCGGCGATGCCGCCGATCGCCAAGCAGGAACTGATGGCGCGTCCGTGGTATTCGTCGCTCGTGCGCGAAATGCTCACGCGTTCGGAGACCGAGGCATCGGGCGGCCGCGTGACTTACCGTCCGGAAGGGCTGAATCCGGCGTATGGGCTGCAGGAAGACGGCCTCTACAAGTTGTCGGACGTGCAGGCGCAGGAAATTCTGCAGATGCGTCTGCAACGCCTGACGGGTCTCGAGCAGGACAAGATCGTCGGCGAATATCGCGACGTGATGGCGCAAATCGCCGATCTGCTCGACATCCTCGCGCTCCCGGAACGGATTCGTCAGATCCTCGTCGAGGAACTGGGCCAGATCCGCGCCGAGTTCGGCGACGAGCGCCGCTCGCGCATCGAAATGAACGCGACGGAGCTGAACACCGAAGACCTCATCACGCCGACAGACATGGTCGTCACCATGTCGCATTCGGGTTACGTGAAGTCGCAGCCGCTGTCGGAATATCGTGCGCAAAAGCGCGGCGGGCGCGGCAAGCAGGCCACGCAGATGAAGGAAGACGACTGGATCGACACGCTGTTCATCGCGAACACGCACGACCGCATGCTGTGCTTCTCGAATCGCGGCCGCGTGTACTGGGTCAAGGTCTACGAAGTGCCGCAAGGCTCGCGCAACTCGCGCGGCCGCCCGATCGTCAACATGTTCCCGCTGCAGGAAGGCGAGAAGATCAACGTCGTGCTGCCGGTCAAGGAATTTTCGGCCGACAAATACGTGTTCATGACGACGTCGCTCGGCACCGTCAAGAAGACGCTGCTCGAAGCATTCAGCCGCCCGATGAAGAAGGGCATCATCGCGGTCGGTCTGGACAAAGGCGATTTCCTGATCGGCGCGGCGATCACCGATGGCGAGCATGACGTCATGCTGTTCTCCGACGCGGGCAAGGCCGTGCGTTTCGACGAAAACGACGTACGCACGATGGGCCGCGAGGCACGCGGCGTGCGAGGCATGCAGCTGGAAGACGGTCAGCAGGTCATCGCAATGCTGGTTGCCGGCGGCGGGAACCAGTCGGTGCTGACCGCAACCGAAAACGGCTATGGTAAGCGCACGCCGATCAACGAGTACACGCGTCACGGGCGCGGCACGAAGGGCATGATCGCCATTCAGACGTCGGAGCGGAACGGCCGCGTGGTCGCCGCAACGCTCGTCGAGCCGGAAAGCGAGATCATGCTGATCACGACCGCCGGCGTGCTGATCCGCACGCGCGTGTCCGAAATCCGCGAAATGGGGCGCGCAACTCAAGGTGTTACACTCATCAGCCTTGACGAGGGCACCCGCTTGTCCGGACTGCAGCATATCGTCGAGGCGGAAGAAGCGGTGCTGGAAGCCGCGGAAGCAGCAGATGCCGCCGCTCAGGCCGACGCCGCATCCGAACCGGAAGACGCGCAGGATGGCGACGGCGCAGGCAACGAGGACGACGCCTGATATTTTTTGTATCGCGTGCCGCTCGCTATCGCTTTTGAAAGCTCGGATTTGAAAGCTCGGATCGTTAAGCTGCGCGGCATCGGATTCGATGGCGGCGCCTTCGCTCGATGCGAAGGAAGCGCCGGACTGGCGCACACGAAGCTCATCGCCCGCGCTGAACTGGAAATTTTTAACAGGGAGGAATGATGCAAGGAATGATGCAAGGACGTTTCAAGCAGTGGATGTTGCTGGCCGCTTTCGTGCCGACTTTCGCGATGGCTCAGTCGCTCCAGAATCAGGCGCCGGCTCAGTCGGCAGCACCCGCAGCACCGGCAGCAGCACCGGTTGATCCAGCCAAGCAAGCCGCGATCAAGGACCTGCTCGACGCCATCGACGCGCAGAAGCTCGTCGGCGCAATCGGCAACAGCGCGCAGATGCAGTCGAAGCAACTCGTCCCGGCCATCCTGTCGGACGCGCTGTCCGAAAACAAGACTCTCAACGACAAGCAGAAGCAGGCAGCCGTGCCGACGCTGCAGAAGAATGCAGTGTCGAAGCTGGTCAATTCCGCAGGTCAGGTCTTCGCGACCGACGGTTTTCGCAAGGACGCGATGCAGGCTCAGTACGACGCCTACGCGAAGTACTACTCGACCGACGAAATCAAGGATCTGACGACGTTCTACAAGAGCCCGACCGGCCGCAAGTTCATCCAGGTTCAGGACCAGGTTGGCCGCGACGTCGTGAACGGCCTGATGCAGAAGTACATGCCGCAATCGATCCAGGCAACGCGCAAGATGGCCGACTCGGAAGTCGCCAGCGTCAAGCCGGGCAAGTAAGCACGGTGGCCGTTATCGGCGACGGGCGCTCCGCCCATCGCATTGGCGGGTTTTCAGGACAGTGCGATAATGGCTGTTTGCGTGTAAACGCAAACAGCCATTTCTCTTTTCAGCGGGCAAACGAGTTTTTCGTTTCCTTCACACCCGCCCATTCGGAATTCGGAACTCACAGATGCGCGTGTTCAATTTCTCCGCCGGCCCGGCCGCCCTGCCTGAAGAAGTGCTTCGGCAAGCCGCCGACGAAATGCTCGACTGGCGCGGCAGCGGCATGAGCGTGATGGAAATGAGTCACCGTGGCGCCGAGTTCATGTCGATCCACGAAGAAGCGCTCGCCGATCTGCGCGAACTGCTCGCCGTGCCCGCATCGCATCGCATTTTGTTTTTGCAGGGCGGCGGCATCGGCGAAAACGCCATCGTGCCGATGAACCTGCTCGGCGCGAAAAAGACCGCGGACTTCGTCATCACCGGATCGTGGTCGACCAAGTCGTTCAAGGAAGCGGCCAAGTACGGCACGCCGCACCTCGCCGCGACCGGCAAGACCGAAGCGGGCTTCACACGTGTGCCGGCCTTCGCCGAATGGAAGCTCTCGGATGATCCGGCCTACGTCCACCTCTGCTCGAACGAAACCATCGACGGCGTCGAGGCGTTCGAGATTCCCGATCTCGGCGATATCCCGCTCGTCGCGGATGCGTCCTCGCACATCCTGTCGCGTCCGATGGACGTCGCCAAATACGGCGTGCTGTTCGGCGGCGCGCAGAAGAACATCGGCATGGCGGGCGTGACCGTCGTGATCGTGCGCGAGGATCTGCTCGATCGCACGCTGCCCATTTGTCCGTCGGCGTTCGAATGGAAGACCGTCGCCGAGAACAATTCGATGTTCAACACGCCGCCCTCCTACGCGATCTACATCGCCGGCCTCGTGTTCAAGTGGCTCAAGCGGCAGGGCGGCCTCGCGGCGATCGAAGCACGCAACGTCGAAAAGGCGAAGCTGCTCTACGACACCATCGATTCCAGCGATTTCTACGTCAACAAGGTCGAGCGCGCGAACCGTTCGCGCATGAACGTGCCGTTCTTTCTTGCCGACGAATTGCGCAACGCAGATTTCCTGGCCGGCGCGAAGGCGCGCGGCCTGTTGCAACTGAAGGGCCACAAGTCCGTCGGCGGCATGCGGGCATCGATCTACAACGCGGTGCCGGTCGAGGGCGTCAGGGCGCTCGTCGACTACATGAAGGAATTCGAGCGCGCCAGCGCCTAAAACATCTTAAGCACCGCATGGACGACGATCTCAATTCACAACTCAAGCCGCTGCGCGAACGCATCGACGCGCTCGACGCGCAACTCATCGCCCTGTTGAATCAGCGCGCGTCCGTCGTGCTCGAAGTCGGCGAAGTGAAGAAGCACTTCAACGCGCCGGTGTTTCGGCCCGAGCGCGAACTGCAGGTCATCGCGCGCCTTCAGGACATAAGCGACGGCCCGCTCGCCGATGCACACATCGCGTCGATCTGGCGCGAGATCATGGTCGCGAGCTGCGATCTGGAGCAGACCATCCGCGCGGCGTTTCTCGGCCCGGTTGGCACGTACAGCGAGCAGGCGATGTTCGAATACTTCGGACATTCGATTGATGGCCTGCCGTGTCCGTCCATCGACGAAGTGTTCCGTTTGGTCGAGGCGGGCGCCGCGCAATACGGCGTTGCGCCGGTCGAGAATTCGGCGGAAGGCGCGGTGTCGCGCACGCTGGATCTGCTTTTGACCACCTCGCTGCTGATCGGCGGCGAACTCGCGCTGCCGATCCATCACAATTTGCTGACCGCGTCCGGCACGCTCGAAGGCGTGAAGCGCGTATGCGCGCATACGCAGGCGCTCGCGCAGTGCCAGCGCTGGCTGAGCGCGAATGCGCTGCATCTTGAGCGGCAGGCCGTGTCGAGCAATGCCGAAGCCGCGCGCATGGCGGTCGAGGACACAAGCGTCGCGGCCATCGCCGGCGATCGCGCGGCGATGCATTACGGGCTGGGCGTCGTGTTCTCGATGATCCAGGACGATCCGCACAATCGCACGCGTTTCGTGATCGTCGGACGCGAGCCGACCGGCCCGAGCGGCCACGATCAGACTTCACTGATCGTCACGGTGACCAACGAATCCGGCGCGGTCTTTAAGCTGCTCGAACCGCTCGCCAAGCACGGCGTGTCGATGACGCGCTTCGAGTCGCGCCCCGCGCGTTCCGGCGCGTGGGAGTACTACTTCTACATCGACATCGAAGGGCATCGCGACGACGCGCCGGTTGCGGCCGCGCTCGCGGAACTCGGCGAAAAGGCCGCGTTCCTCAAGATTCTCGGTTCGTATCCGCGGGCGCGTTGACGCGCGCTCCGATCGTTATCATCCGCGTTGACGACGCGTTTTCATCGAAGTCCCGTGGCTGCGTTTTCTTTCAATAAACTGGTTATTTTCGGTGTCGGCCTGATTGGCGGCTCGCTCGCGCGCGGTTTGCGCAAACGCGCGGGCGCCGCCGGACGCATCGTCGGCGTCGGCCGCTCGGCGCGCTCGGTCGAACGCGCGGTCGAACTCGGCGTGATCGACGAAGCCGCCGCGCTCGACGACGATGCGGCGCTTGCCCGCGCGTTGCAGGGTGCGGACGTCGTGCTGATCGCCGCGCCGGTCGCGCAGACCGAGCCGCTGCTCGCGCGCATCGCGCCGCTGCTGGATGCGCACACCGTCGTCACGGATGCAGGCAGCACGAAGAGCGATGTCGTCGCGTCCGCGCGGCGCGCGCTCGGCGAGCGTATCGCGCAGTTCGTGCCGGGGCATCCGATCGCCGGGTGCGAATCGAGCGGCGTCGAGGCCGCGCTGCCCGATCTGTACGTCGATCGCAATGTCGTGCTGTGCCCGCTGCCGGAAAACGTCGCGCAGGATGTCGAACGCATCGCCGTAATGTGGCGCGCGACCGGCGCCTGCGTGCGCCAGATGAGCGAGGCGCAGCACGATCGCGTGTTCGCGTCGGTGAGCCACTTGCCGCATGTGCTGTCATTCGCGCTCGTCGATCAGATTCTCGCGACGCCAGACGCTGCATTGAAGTTCTCCTTCGCGGCGGGCGGCTTTCGCGATTTCACGCGCATCGCGGCGTCGAGCCCGGAAATGTGGCGCGACATCTGTCTCGCGAATCGCGATGCGCTGCTCGCCGAACTCGACGACTACACGCGCGTGCTCGCGACTTTTCGCGCGGCCATCGAGACGTCGGACGGCGCGGCGCTCGAAGCGGCCTTCGCGCGTTCGCGCGTCGCGCGCACGGAATGGCAGGAACGCGGCGGCATCAGGCCGTCCGGCGATATCGCGGCCAAGTAGGCCGCGGCACAAGGAAACAACATGGAACATCTCGATCTCGGACCTTTCTCGCGGGCGTCCGGCACGGTTCGCCTGCCCGGCTCGAAGAGCATCTCGAATCGCGTGCTGCTGCTTGCGGCGCTGGCACACGGCGAAACGTCGATCACCAATCTGCTCGATTCCGACGACACGCGCGTGATGCTCGACGCGCTCGCCACGCTCGGCGTGAGTGTGCGGCGCGACGGCGAGCGCATCGTCGTCGGCGGGACGGGCGGCGCGTTTGCGTCGAAATCGGCGGAACTGTTCCTTGGCAATGCAGGCACGGCGGTGCGCCCGCTGACGGCGGCGCTCGCGGTCAACGGCGGCGAGTATCGCGTGCACGGCGTGCCGCGCATGCACGAGCGACCGATCGGCGATCTCGTCGACGGTCTGCGCCAGATCGGCGCGAAAATCGATTACGAACAGAACGAAGGTTTCCCGCCGCTGCGGATCCATCCGGCGACTATCGCCATCGACAAGCCGGTGCGCGTGCGCGGCGACGTGTCGAGCCAGTTTCTGACCGCGCTCCTGATGAGCCTGCCGGTTGCGCGGGGGCGCATCGGGCCAGTGACGATCGAGATCGAGGGCGAGCTGATCTCGAAGCCGTACATCGACATCACCATTCGCCTGATGCAGCGTTTCGGCGTGCAGGTCGAGCGCAACGGCTGGGCGCGCTTCACGATTCCCGCCGATGCGCGCTATACGTCGCCCGGCGCGATCATGGTCGAGGGCGATGCGTCGTCCGCGTCGTATTTCCTCGCGGCCGGCGCGATCGGACATAGTCCGGTGCGCGTCGAGGGCGTCGGGCGCGCGAGCATCCAGGGCGACGTCGGCTTCGCGGACGCGCTCAACCGCATGGGCGCGAACGTGATGATGGGCGAGGACTGGATCGAAGTGCGCGGGGTCGAATCCGACGACGGCAAGCTGCGGCCGATCGACATGGACTTCAACCTGATTCCGGACGCCGCGATGACTATCGCCGTCGCCGCGCTGTTCGCCGACGGCACCACGACGCTGCGCAACATCGCGAGCTGGCGCGTGAAGGAAACCGACCGCATCGCCGCGATGGCGACCGAGTTGCGCAAGGTCGGCGCGACTGTGGAAGAGGGCACGGATTATCTCGTCGTCACGCCGCCCGCGGCGCTCACGCCCGGCGCCGCGATCGACACCTACGACGATCACCGCATGGCGATGTGCTTTTCGCTCGTTAGCCTGGGCGGCGTGCCGGTGCGCATCAACGATCCGAAGTGCGTGAACAAGACCTTCCCCGACTACTTCGACCGCTTCGCGACGCTCGTCAGGGCGTAACCGAAACGATGTTACCGTGAAGCGCGATTTCTTCGATCTCAATCAGACAAGCAATGGTTCAATGAAACCGACCTGCCCATTCGACCCTACTCCTGTAATCACTATCGACGGGCCGACGGCTTCGGGCAAGGGCACGGTCGCGGCGCTCGTCGCGGCGACGTTCGGCTTCCACCTGCTCGACAGCGGCGCGCTGTACCGGCTCGCGGCGCTGGCGAGCCTGCGCTACGGCATCGACAAGGACGACGCGGCGGGTCTCGCGACGCTCGTCGAATCGCTCCATATCACTTTCCGCGAAGGCTGCGCGCAGCTCGACGGACTGGACGTATTGACCGAAATCCGCGCCGAGGAAGTGGGCAATCGCGCCTCCGCGATCGCCGTGCACGGCGAGGTCCGGCAGGCGCTCGTTGCCCGCCAGCGGGCGTTCCGCAAGCGTCCGGGGCTGGTCGCCGACGGCCGCGACATGGGCACCGTGATCTTCCCTGATGCCACGCTGAAGGTCTTTTTGACCGCCAGCGCCGAGGCGCGCGCCGCCAGACGGCATAAGCAATTGATGCAAAAAGGTTTTTCTGCTAACATGAATGACTTGCTGCGAGATTTGCGCGAACGCGACGCTCGGGACATGAATCGGAGCACCGCACCGCTCAAGCCCGCGGCGGACGCGAAGACACTGGACAGTTCCGGTTTGTCGATCGACCAAGCGGTCGAGCAGATCATCTACTGGTACGGCGAAGTCAACGTGTAACGAGCAGCACCGGCAGAGCAGCACCGGCAGTCGTAGTGCAGTATGGTGCTCCGCCGTCGGCGGAGCGTGTTTTAAACCCTCAACCCCGTACAGTTTGTGTTTCGCGCATTTCGGGCAAGTCCCCGCGGCGCACTTCCGGGCCATCGCGCCAAGCTGTGCAAATACAGATTTTTATGTCCGACCTGCAAACCTCCACCCCGAATACCGAATCCTTTGCGGCTCTGTTCGAAGAGTCGCTGACCAAGCAAGACATGCGCACCGGCGAAGTGATTTCTGCCGAAGTCGTGCGCGTCGACCACAACTTCGTGTTCGTCAATGCTGGTCTCAAGTCCGAAGCCTATATCCCGCTCGAAGAATTCCTGAACGACGCGGGCGAAGTGGAAGTGCAGGCGGGCGACTTCGTTTCCGTCGTGATCGACGCGCTGGAAAACGGCTATGGCGACACCATCCTGTCGCGCGACAAGGCGAAGCGTCTGGCTTCGTGGCTGTCGCTGGAAAAGGCGCTGGACAACAACGAACTCGTGACCGGCACGATCACGGGCAAGGTCAAGGGCGGCATGACCGTCATGGTCAACGGCATCCGCGCGTTCCTGCCAGGTTCGCTCGTCGACACGCGTCCAGTCAAGGACACGACGCCGTACGAAGGCAAGACCCTCGAATTCCGCGTCATCAAGCTCGATCGCAAGCGTAACAACGTGGTGCTGTCGCGCCGCGCGGTCATCGAAGCGACGCAGGGCGAAGAGCGCGCGAAGCTGCTCGAAACGCTGAAGGAAGGCGCGATCGTCGAAGGCGTAGTCAAGAACATCACCGACTACGGCGCGTTCGTGGACCTCGGCGGTATCGACGGCCTGCTGCACATCACCGACATCGCATGGCGCCGCGTGCGTCACCCGTCGGAAGTCCTCTCGGTCGGCCAGGAAGTCACCGCGAAGATCCTCAAGTTCGACCAAGAGAAGAACCGCGTCTCGCTCGGCATCAAGCAACTCGGCGACGATCCGTGGGAAGGTATCTCGCGCCGTTACCCGTCGGGCACGCGCCTGTTCGGCAAGGTCACGAACATAACCGACTACGGCGCATTCGTCGAAGTGGAATCGGGCATCGAAGGCCTGGTGCACGTTTCGGAAATGGACTGGACCAACAAGAACGTCGCGCCGTCGAAGGTCGTTCAGCTCGGTGACGAAGTCGAAGTCATGGTTCTCGAAATCGACGAAGACCGCCGCCGTATCTCCCTCGGCATGAAGCAGTGCAAGCTGAATCCGTGGGACGACTTCAGCCGCAACTTCAAGAAGGGCGACAAGCTTTCCGGCGCCATCAAGTCGATCACCGACTTCGGCGTGTTCATCGGTCTGCCGGGCGGCATCGATGGTCTGGTTCACCTGTCGGATCTGTCGTGGTCGGAAACCGGCGAAGAAGCCGTGCGCAAGTACAAGAAGGGCGACGAAGTCGAAGCTGTCGTTCTGGGCATCGACGTCGACAAGGAACGCATCTCCCTGGGCATCAAACAGCTCGAAGGCGATCCGTTTAACAACTTCGCCACGATCAACGACAAGGGCGCCATCGTCGACGGCGTCGTGAAGTCGGTGGATCCGAAGGGTGCCGTCGTCACGCTGTCCGGCGAAGTCGAAGGCTATCTGCGCGCGTCGGAAATCGCACAGGATCGCGTGGAAGACGCACGCAACGTGCTGAAGGAAGGCGACAAGGTCAACGCGATGATCATCAACATCGATCGCAAGTCGCGCGGCATCAACCTGTCGATCAAGGCGAAGGATTCGGCCGAACAGCAGGAAGCCATGCGCAACCTGCAGGGCGATTCGAACGCCGCCGCGACCGGCACGACCAACCTCGGCGCGCTGCTTAAGGCCAAGCTCGGCGGCCAGAACAGCTAAGCCCAACAAGGCACGGCTGCAATGACCAAATCGGAATTGGTCGCCCAGTTGGCGTCGCGAAATCCGCAACTTGTCCTCAAGGATGCGGATTTCGCGGTGAAGACGATGCTTGATGCGATGTCGGAGGCTTTGGCCAACGGTCACCGCATCGAGATTCGCGGCTTCGGCAGCTTCGGGCTCAATCGTCGTCCGTCGCGTGTCGGGCGCAATCCCAAGTCGGGTGAGAAAGTGCTGGTGCCGGAGAAATTCGTGCCACACTTCAAGCCGGGTAAGGAATTGCGTGCGCGCGTCGATGGCCGCGCGGGCGAGCCACTGAAGGCGTCGAACGACGACGATGCGGACGATCTCTGATCCGCGCATCGCCTCCGGTGATCCAGTGCGATGATCGGATCGCGACGTCCGGCCACGAGGCCTCTCGACCAGAAAAGCATCCCTCGGGGTGCTTTTTTATGCGCGCGCATCAGAATGTCTTTGCTCCGTGGATGACGGGTGCGCTGCTTGCTCGTGCGCAATCGTCCCGATGCGCCTACGCAAAGCGGGCATCTCATGCGTTTGGCTCGCGCGGAGGCATCGCTTACAATACCGGTCACTTTGATCTGGGTAATCTATCCTATCGCCTATCGCGTCGATCGGCCATACGGCACGGCCCGAGCGATGCAAGTGCCCCAAGCGAGAGACCCTAATGAAATTCATCGTCTGGCTGATCCGCGTTCTGGTTTTTGTGTTGTTGCTCGTGCTGGCGCTCGCCAACACGCAACCCGCCACGCTGAACTTCCTGGCCGGTTACGCCTGGCAGGCTCCGCTGATCCTGATCGGCCTCGCGTTCTTCGTCGTCGGCTTGCTGGCCGGGCTGGTGTCGTCCGTTCCGGCGATGCTGCGTCTGCGCATGGAAAACGGTCGCCTGAAGCGCGAATTGCGCGTCGCCCGCGAAACCCCTGCGGTCAAAGAAGAACCGCCGATGCTGCCGCTCATCTGATCAATCCGTTTGCCCATCGTTGCATCTGGATCGGCCATCGTTTTGCGTTGATCGCTGCGACAAGCAGACAAACCACTGACTTTCCCTATATCGCATGGATCTCGATTTCTGGTGGCTGCTGGTCATTCCCCTCGCGTTCGCGCTCGGCTGGATGACCTCGCGCTACGACCTCAAGACGCTCCTGTCCGAGAACGCGAATCTGCCGCGCTCGTATTTTCGCGGCCTCAATTTTCTGCTGAACGAGCAGCACGACAAGGCAATCGATGCCTTCATCGAAGTCGCCAAGCTCGATCCCGAAACCATCGAACTGCACTTTGCGCTCGGCAATCTGTTCCGGCGCCGCGGCGAAACGGATCGCGCGATCCGCGTGCATCAAAATCTGCTGAGCCGCGCGGATCTGCCGGCCGCGGAGCGCGATCACGCGCTTTATGAACTCGGTCAGGACTTTCTGAAGGCCGGCCTGCTCGATCGCGCGGAAGAAACCTTCCGTTCGTTCGAATCCGGCGAGTTTTCGCTCGGTGCGCAACGGGCGCTGCTCACCATCTACGAAATCGAAAAAGACTGGCCGAAGTCCATCGCGACGGCAGAGCGCATCGAGAAGATGGGCGCGCCGTCGCTGCATATGGAGATCGCGCATTTCCATTGCGAACTCGCGCAGGAAGCGTTGCAGAAGAAGAATCCGGATGGCGCGCGCGCCGAACTGAAGCTCGCGCTGGCATCCAATCCCGACAACGTGCGCGCGACGATTCTCGCGGGCGATGTCGAAGCCGCCGCTGGCAATCTCGACGCCGCGATCGCCGACTGGAAGCGCGTCGAGACGCAGAACGAAACGTATCTGCCGCTGGTCGCCGAAAAGCTGATGAAAGCCTACGGCACGCTCGGCAAGTGCGAAGAGGGCGTCGATCTGCTGATCGATTACGCGACGCGCTATCCGTCCAACGATCTGCTCGACGTCGCCTACAAGCATGTGCAGGAACTGCGCGGCCTCGACGCCGCGCATGCGCTCGCGCGCAAGCAGATGCAGAGCGTGCCGAACCTGGCCGGCATGACGCGCCTGCTCGAAGCGCAAGAGGCGACGGCCGACGAGCCGCGCCGCGGCGAACTCGAACTGATGCGTAATCTGGTGAAACAGCGCACCAAGAATCTGCCGCGCTATACATGTCACACTTGCGGATTCCGCGCGCGACTATTCTATTGGCAATGTCCCGGCTGCAGCGGCTGGGAAACCTACGCGCCGCGTCGAGCCGATCACGAGTTCGGCCTGAGCGCGCCGCCCCGGATCTCCGTATCTGAACACTGACCTTTAAGCGTATGAAAATCACCATCGTCAGCACGGGTTACGTCGGTCTCGTCACCGGCGCCTGCCTCGCCGAAATCGGCAATGACGTGTTTTGCGTGGATGTCGATGCACGCAAGATCGACATTCTCAACAACGGCGGCGTGCCGATTCACGAGCCGGGCTTGCAGGAGATGCTGAGGCGCACGCGCGCGGCGGGCCGCATCCAGTTTTCGACGGACGTGAAGGCGGGCGTGGAGCATGGCGACATCCAGTTCATCGCGGTCGGCACGCCGCCGGACGAAGACGGTTCGGCCGATCTGCAATACGTGCTCACGGCGGCGCGCAATATCGGCAAGTATTCGAACGGCTTCAAGGTGATCGTCGACAAGTCGACGGTGCCGGTCGGCACGGCGCGCCACGTCAGGCGCGTGGTCGACGAAGAACTGAAAGCGCGCGGGCTCGACGGTTCGGACAAGCATCGCTTCTCGGTCGTGTCGAATCCGGAGTTTCTGAAGGAAGGCGCGGCCGTCGACGATTTCATGCGGCCGGACCGCATCGTGATCGGCATCGACGACGACGCTAACGGCGAACGCGCGCGCGAGCAGATGAAGTGCCTCTACATGCCGTTCAACCGCAATCACGAACGCACGCTCTATATGGACGTGCGTTCCGCCGAATTCACCAAATACGCGGCCAACGCGATGCTCGCCACGCGCATCTCGTTCATGAACGATCTGTCGAATCTCGCCGATGCCGTCGGCGCGGATATCGAAGCGGTGCGGCGCGGGATTGGCTCGGATCCGCGAATCGGGTATCACTTTCTGTATGCGGGCTGCGGCTACGGCGGCTCGTGCTTCCCGAAGGACGTGCAAGCGCTCGTGCAGACGGCGCGCGAGAACGGCCATCGGCTGCGCATTCTCGAAGCGGTCGAAGCCGTCAACGACGATCAAAAGGAAGTGCTCGTCAACAAGATCGTGAAGCGCATGGGCGAAGATCTGCGCGGCCGTACCTTCGCGATGTGGGGCCTCGCGTTCAAGCCGCAGACCAACGACATGCGCGAAGCGTCGAGCCGGCGCATCGCGGCGGCGCTGCTTGCGCGCGGCGCGACCGTGCGTGCCTACGATCCCGTCGCGATGCAGGAAACCGAGCGCGTGTTCGCGATCGATCTCGCCGACCGGCCGGAGGACATGAAGCGTCTGCATCTGGTCAGCANGAGCCCGGACTTCGGGTACTTGAAGAGCGAGCTGAAGATGCCGGTGATCTTCGACGGCCGCAATCTGTATGAACCGGAGGCGATGACCGAACTGGGCATCGACTACTACGCAATAGGACGTCCCCATGTCGAACTCGACACCAACGGCAACCGTATCTGAGCAGGCCGCCATTCCGGTCGTACCGCTCGCGCGCATTTCCGCCGCGCGCGTGCTGGTGGTCGGCGATGTGATGCTCGATCGCTACTGGTTCGGCGACGTGAACCGCATCTCGCCGGAAGCGCCCGTGCCCGTCGTACGCGTGCAGAAGAAGGAGGACCGCCTGGGCGGCGCGGCCAACGTCGCGTGCAACGCGGCGGCGCTCGGCGCGCAGGCGGGCCTGCTGTGCGTGGTCGGCCACGACGAACCCGGCGAGTGCATCGTCGAGTTGCTCGGCGAGAGCAAGGTCGCGGGCCACATGGAACGCGATCCCGAACTGCCGACGACCATCAAGCTGCGCGTGTTGTCGCGCCAGCAACAACTGCTGCGCGTCGATTTCGAGAACACGCCGAATCACGAAGTGCTCGCCACCTGCCTCGCGCGCTACACGGAACTGCTGCCGAAGCACGACGTCATCCTGATGTCCGATTACGCGAAGGGCGGGCTCGCGCACGTCACGCAGATGATTGGCGAGGCCCGGCGCGCGGGCAAGCCCGTGCTCGTCGATCCAAAGGGCGACGACTGGGACCGCTATCGCGGCGCGACGCTGATCACACCGAACCGCGCGGAACTGCGCGAAGTGATCGGACAGTGGAAATCCGAAGAAGACCTGCACGAGCGCGTGACGAAGCTGCGCGAGCAACTCGAACTGAACGCGCTCCTGCTGACGTGCTCGGAAGAGGGCATGACGCTCTTCACGGAGAGCCAGGTGCTGCACACGCAGGCCGAAGCACGCGAAGTGTATGATGTCTCGGGCGCCGGCGACACGGTTATCGCGACTGTCGCGACCATGCTGGGCGCGGGTGTGCCGCTGGTCGACTCCATCCAATACGCGAATCGCGCGGCCGGCATCGTCGTCGGCAAGCTCGGCACGGCGACTGTCGACTACAACGAACTTTTCGCCTGATCTTCTCAGACTCCATCATGACCATCATCGTTACCGGCGCGGCCGGGTTCATCGGGAGCAATATCGTCAAGGCGCTCAACGAGCGCGGCGAGCATCGCGTGATCGCGGTCGACAACCTGACGCGTGCCGACAAATTCAAGAACCTCGTCGATTGCGAAATTGACGACTACCTCGACAAGACCGAATTCGTCGAACGCTTCAGGCGCGGCGACTTCGGCAAGGTGCGCGCGGTGTTCCACGAAGGCGCCTGTTCGGACACGATGGAAACCGACGGCCGCTACATGATGGCCAACAACTTCCGCTATAGCCGCGACGTGATGGATATCTGTCTGTCGCAGGGCGCGCAGTTCCTGTACGCGTNACGTCTACGGCTATTCGAAGCTGCTGTTCGATCAGATCGTGCGCCAGATCTTGCCGAGGGCGAAGACGCAGATCGCGGGCTTCCGCTATTTCAACGTCTATGGCCAGCGCGAAACGCACAAGGGACGCATGGCGTCGATCGCGTTTCACAACTTCGACCAGTTCCGCGTGGAAGGCAAGGTTAAGCTGTTCGGCGAATACAACGGCTATGCTGCGGGCGAGCAGACGCGCGATTTCATCTCGGTCGAAGACGTCGTGAAGGTCAATCTGTTCTTCTTCGATCATCCGGAGAAGTCGGGCATCTTCAACCTCGGCACGGGACGCGCGCAGCCGTTCAACGACATCGCCTCGACGGTCGTCAATTCGCTGCGAGCCTTGAACGGCGAGGCTTCGCTGTCGCTGGCTGAACTCGTGCAGCGCGGCCTGATCGAGTACATTCCGTTCCCGGATGCGTTGCGCGGCAAGTATCAGTGCTTCACGCAGGCGGATCAGTCGAAGCTGCGCGAAGCCGGTTACGACGCGCTGTTTCTGACGGTTCAGGAAGGCGTCGACCGCTACGTCAACTGGCTGTTCGGCCAGCTATAAACGCGCTCGCAGTCTCTCTAGACTGGGTCTCGCCTGGGTCTCGCAGTCGGCACTCCTCACCGGCCGGTTCTTCACGGAGACCCACACATGTTCAAGTTCAAGCACACGCTCTCGACGATCGTCGCACTCGCACTGAGCCTTTCCATCGGTTCGGCGCTGGCGGCGGTCGACGTCAACACGGCCAACTCGGATGCGCTGCGCGGCATCAAGGGCATCGGTCCGGCCAAGGCGAAAGCCATCCTCGACGAACGGCAGGCGCACGGTCCCTTCAAGGATGCAGCCGATCTCGGCGCGCGCGTCAAAGGCATGGGCGGCAAGACCGTCGCGTGCCTCGAAGCCGAAGGCCTGACCATCGGCGCATCGGCGAAGACGGCGGCTAATATCGCGGGCAACCCCGCGACCGCGTCGCCGACGCAGGTGTCCACCTCGTCCGCGCAGAAACCGGCCGTCGTGAAGAAGTAAGCGGCATCATCGGAATCCGGCTCCTTCTCCTTCAGCCTAAAGTCGTTTCAGGCTCCCCGCAGTCGCGTTGCGCTGCGGGGCTTTTTACGTTCAGGCTCGACCCACATGCGCGTACCCGCGCACGCGCTCGGCATTCCATCCGCGCGAAAGGGGTGCAACGGCGTCGAAAGGTGCGCTGGGCTACAATTGACGGATCCCTATATCAAAAACACGCGGCAGAGCGTACGGAAGACGCGCGGCGCGTGGCATTTCCAAACGGTTCCCAAATGGCCTACATGACTATCGAAGACACGATCGGCAACACGCCGCTCGTGCAACTCGTCCGCGTCGTCGACGACGATATCCGCAGTCGCAACAACGTCGTGCTGGGCAAGCTCGAAGGCAATAATCCGGCGGGTTCGGTGAAGGATCGCCCGGCGCTGTCGATGATCAGGAAAGCCGAGGNCGCGATGGCCGCCGCGATGCGCGGCTACAAGATGGTGCTGATCATGCCGGAAGACCTGTCGATCGAACGGCGTCAGAGCATGGGCGCGTACGGCGCGCAGATCGTGCTGACGCCGACGACCGGCGGCATGGAATACGCCCGCGATCTCGCCGAGCAGATGCAGCGCGAAGACAAGGGCATCATCCTCGATCAGTTCGCCAATCCGGACAATCCGCTCGCGCACATCGAGACGACCGGCCCGGAACTGTGGCGTCAGACCGAAGGCCGGATCACGCATTTCGTGTCGTCGATGGGAACGACCGGCACGGTCATGGGCGTGTCGCAGTATCTGAAGGAGAAGAATCCGCAGATCGAGATCATCGGCGCGCAGCCGGAAGAGGGCTCGCGCATTCCGGGCATCCGCAAGTGGGCGGAAGCGTACCTGCCGAAGATCTTCGATCGCTCGCGCGTGGATCGCGTCGAGAACGTCAGCCAGGCCGCATCGGAAGCAATGGCGCGCCGGCTTGCGTCGGTCGAAGGCATTTTCGCGGGCATTTCGTCGGGCGGCGCGTGCGAAGTGGCGCTGCGCATCGGGCGCCAGGTCGAGAACGCGACCATCGTGTTCATCGTCTGCGACCGCGGCGACCGTTACTTGTCGACGGGCGTGTTCCCTGCTTAAGCGCGCCTTTCGAATCCGCAAACGAAAACTCCGGCGCGCAGCCGGGGCTTTGCTTTCAGCGATGAACGTGCATGCGGATCAGCCGCCGGCCATCATGCGCGCCTTGACCGCTTCGCCGAGCTGATACACGGCGAGCGCGTAGAAGAAGCTGCGGTTGTAGCACGTGAGCGCGTAGAAATTTTTCAGCCCCAGCGTGTATTGCGTCGCCATGCCGGGCGTCGGCAAATCGACGACGGTGAGCGGCGTGCCCGCTTCGGCGGCGATATTGAGACCCGACTGATCGAGCAGCATGCCGGCCTTGGTCAACTGCGCGAGCGACCAGTGCGGCTCCGGCTGGCTATCGGCGGCCGCCTGGGCGATGCCCTGACTGCCTTCGTCACTGGCGATGCGCCACACGACCGGACGTCCCGGTTCCCAGCCGTTTTGCTTCAGATAATCGGCGACGCTGCCGATCGCGTCCGCCTGGCTGGTGCGCAAATCGATGCGGCTGTTGCCGTCGAAATCCACCGCGTACTGCACGATGCTGCTCGGCAGGAATTGCGGAATGCCGATCGCGCCCGTGTACGAGCCAAGCACCGTGGTGGGATCGATCTGGGAATCGCGCGTCCACACGAGCAGATCTTCGAGATTCTTGCGGAACGTCGCCATGCGTTCGGCGCGGTTCGGCGTGTTCGGCATGTTCGGCGTGTTCGGATAATCGAAGGTGAGCGTCGTCAGCGCATCGAGCGCGCGAAAGTTGCCCATGTATTTGCCGTAGATCGTCTCGACGCCGATGATCCCGACGATGATCTCGGGCGGCACGCCGAACTGCTCGCTCGCGCGCTGCAGGGTCGCCTGATTCGCGCGCCAGAACTTCACGCCCGCGTTGATGCGCACCGGCTCGATGAAGCGCGCCTGATACGCCTTCCAGTTCTTGGCCGACGGTGTCGGCGACGATAGCACGAGTTTGACCGCCGTGGCCGAATAGCTGACGTGATTGAACAGCGCATGCAGCGCGTCCGGATCGAAGTCGTAGCGCGCGACCATGTCGTTGATGAATGCATCGACGTTCGGGTTGTTCGCATAGCGCTGCGGAATGATCTCTTCTTCGAAATCCTGCCCTTGCGGTGTCGCGGTCTGCGGCTGCTGCGATTGCGCATGGACGCCCGGGGCGGCGACGGCGCCGAGCGCGCAGATCAGGGAAGCGATACAGGCGCGGGAAAGCGGCTTCAACGTGTTTCCGAACGGGGCAAACTGGAAAGTCATAGTGTGCGTGGTTGGGGGCGATGCCGCGACCTTCGCGCGGCGAACCGCCTGTGAGTTGCATCGAGTCGATTTGCCTCGATTCGATCTGCAACGATTCTCAACGGAACGCGAAAGCCTGCAACCTCCGATGCGCGCGGCCTGCGCGTGCATCAGACGTCGGGGCAGTATAACCGACGCCTTGCGCGCTCACCGCCGAAGCGGCAAGGCCGGGCGGGCATTCCGAAGCGTGTGGTAACTTAACGTCAACTGCGCGGCCCGGGGTCGCGTATGACGAAAAAACACGAGGCGAGAGCCGACGAACGCGGCATTGCGAGACACCATGGCCACCAGCTTCTACTCCCATCCCGATTGCCTCGAGCACGACAATGCCCAGTGGCATCATATCCGTGAGTAATTATTTGATCGTCAATCATTATTAAACAGAATGAAGCGCATCCGGTAAAATCGCGAACTGAACGGCATCAGACTTCTAAACGAGCGGCGGCCGGCCGAATCGGGTAAAACCCAGCGAGGCCCACCGCCGCTTGCATTTTGTGCTCGCGCACCGAGCGTCGGGCCAGCGACGAATGATCGACATACGCAATCTTTCGCAGCGATTCGCCGGACCCAGGGGCTGGGTCGAAGCGCTGCACAACGTCAATCTGACGATTCCCGCCGGCGAAGTGTTCGGCATCATCGGACGCAGCGGCGCGGGCAAGAGCACGCTGGTGCGGACCATCAACCTGCTGACGCGGCCGAGCGAAGGCAGCGTCGTCGTTGACGGACGCGATCTCATGATGCTGTCGAAAGACGATCTGCGCGCCGCCCGCCGCAACATCGGCATGATCTTTCAGCACTTCAACCTGCTGTCGTCGCGCACGGTGTTCGACAACGTCGCGCTGCCGCTCGAACTCGCCGGCATGAAGCGCGCGGAGATCGAAGCGGCCGTGTTGCCGCTGCTCGATCTGGTCGGCCTGACGCAGCATCGCGACAAATATCCGGCGCAGATCAGCGGCGGGCAGAAGCAGCGCGTGGGCATCGCGCGGGCGCTGGCGAGCAAGCCGAAAGTCCTGCTCTCCGACGAAGCGACCTCCGCGCTCGATCCGGAAACCACCCGCGCGATCCTCGATCTGCTGCGCAGGATCAACCGCGAGCTGGGGCTCACCATCGTGCTGATTACCCATCAGATGGAAGTCATCAAGCAGGTTTGCGATCGCGTCGCAGTGCTGGACGCGGGGCGCGTCGTCGAATCGGCGATGTCATCGCGCACAGCATGCCGCTCGGCGTGCTGCTCTATCTGACCGATCGCGACGGCGTGCTGCAGAACATCGCGGTCAATCTCGTGCTCGGCGGCATCGTGAACGCGGTCCGCTCGACGCCGTTTATCATCCTTCTCGTCGCGGTGATTCCGTTCACGCGCCTCGTCGTCGGATTGTCGATCGGCACGGCTGCGGCGGTCGTGCCGCTGACCATCGCGGCGGCGCCGTTCATCGCGCGCCTCGTGGAAACCGCGCTGCGCGAAGTGGATCGCGGTCTGATCGAAGCCGCGCAGGCGATGGGCGCGACCACGAGCCAGATCGTCTTCAAGGTGCTGCTGCCGGAGTCGTTGCCGGGCATCGTCGCCGGACTGACGATCACCTTCGTGTCGCTCGTCGGCTATTCGGCGATGGCGGGCGCGATCGGCGGCGGCGGTCTCGGCGATCTGGGCATCCGCTACGGTTATCAGCGTTTTCTGCCGGAAGTGATGATCACGGTCGTGGTCATCCTCATCGTGTTCGTACAGCTCGTGCAGTCGTTCGGTGACTGGCTCGTGCGCCGCCTCAACCACAAGTAAATCTCTCGAAAAATAAGGCCTGTCATGCAACGTCGACTTATCCTGAAGTTCGCCGCTGCGCTCCTGAGCGCGACCTTGTTCAACGGCGCCGCCCACGCGGACGAAACCATCAAGGTCGGCGTAACGGGCGGCCCGCACGCGCAGATCCATGGACGTCGTGAAGCAGGTCGCGGCGAAGGACGGCCTGAAGATCACCGTGGTCGAGTTCTCGGATTACGTGCAGCCGAATGCCGCGCTCGCGGCCGGTGATCTCGATGCGAATAGCTATCAGCGTCTCCCGTATCTCGAAGCGTAGGTGAAGGACCGCGGCTACAAGCTGATCCGCATCGCGGACACGGTCTCCCGATGGGCATCTATTCGAAGACCGAAGACGCTCAAGTCGCTGCCGGAACTGAAGAACGGCGCGCGCATCGCGGTGCCGAACGATCTGACCAACGGTGGACGCGCGCTGCTGTTCCTGCAAAAGCAAGGTCTCATCAAGCTGCGCGCGGATGCGGGCCTGAAGGCGACGCCGCTCGACATCGTCGAGAACCCGAAGAAGCTGAAGATCGTCGAACTCGACGCCTCGCAGATTCCGCGCTCGCTTGCCGACGTGGACGCCGCCGCGATCAACAAGAACTTCGCAATGGAAGCCGGTCTGAATCCGAAGGAGGACGCGATCGCGATCGAAGATCCGCGCGGCCGACAAGGACAAGCCGTGGGTGAAGAAATTCGTTGCCGCTTATTTCGTTGCCGCTTATCAGTCGAAGGAAGTGAAGCAGTTCATCGACGGCAAGTTCGGCGGCGCGGTAATCATCGCCTGGTAAGTGCCTGCGGGTTATCCGCGATGGAATTGGAGCGACCGTTCGTTAAAATCGGACGCATCCCGTTTTGCACGATGCGTCCGGCTTAACCAATATGGCGGGGAAGTGCCATGGCGTCGCTCGTAGCTCGTATAATGACAATGACACTGGGTTGACGTATTCGTAACTTTGGAGCATGTAGATGAAAATTCTGGTGCCGGTCAAGCGCGTGG
>JAQFVI010000384.1:27456-32499 GCA_029439495.1 Caballeronia sp. BR6202001590007 | reverse complement strand
TGAACGCGCAATGCGAACTGATTTCCGAGTCGCATAGGCACATCCAAAACGAACCCACCGCTTCAACGCGCCCGAGGCGCGTACATCGCAAGGCATCTCCGAACCACCGAAGACGCACCTCCAGCCTGGCCTGTTTACTCCCACTCAATCGTCGCCGGCGGCTTCCCCGAAATGTCATAAACCACGCGATTGATCCCACGCACCTCATTAATGATCCGATTCGACACATGCCCCAGCAGTTCATGCGACAGATGCGCCCAATGCGCGGTCATGAAGTCGAGCGTCTGCACCGCGCGCAGCGCAACGACGTACTCGTAGGTGCGCCCGTCGCCCATCACGCCGACGCTCTTCACCGGCAGGAACACCGCGAACGCCTGGCTCGTGAGGTCGTACCACGACTTGCCGGTTTCCTTGTCGATGGTGTTGCGCAGCGTCTCGATGAAAATCGCATCCGCGTGGCGCAGCAGGTCGGCGAACTCGCGCTTCACTTCGCCAAGAATTCGCACGCCCAGGCCCGGGCCCGGGAACGGATGGCGATAGACCATCGCCGGCGGCAGACCGAGCTTCACGCCGACTTCGCGCACTTCGTCCTTGAAGAGTTCGCGCAGCGGCTCGAGCAGCTTCAGATTCAGCGTCTCCGGCAGGCCGCCGACGTTATGGTGGCTCTTGATCGTATGCGCGCCCTTCTTGCCCTTACCCGCCGATTCGATCACGTCCGGATAGATCGTGCCCTGCGCGAGCCACTTCGCATCGGTCAGCTTGTCGCTTTCCGCATGGAACACCTCGACGAACTCCGCGCCGATGATCTTGCGCTTGGCCTCCGGATCGGTCACGCCCGCGAGCTTGCTCATGAAGGCTTCGCTCGCATCGACGTGGATGACCTTCACGCCGAGGTGATCCGCGAACGTGGACATCACTTGCGCCGCCTCGTCCTGGCGCAGCAGGCCGTGATCGACGAACACGCAAGTCAGCTGGTCGCCGATCGCGCGATGCAGCAGCGCCGCCGCCACCGACGAATCCACGCCGCCCGACAGGCCGAGAATCACATGCTCGTTGTCGACCTGCGCGCGAATTTTCTCGACCGCCTCGTCGATATAATGGCCCATCTCCCAGTCGGCGTTCGCGCCGCACAATTCGAGCACAAAGCGATCGAGCATCGCGCGACCCTGCACCGTATGCGTGACTTCCGGATGCCATTGCAGACCGTAGAAGCGACGGTCGTCGTCGGCCATCGCGGCGATCGCGCACGACGGTGTCGATGCCATCAGCTTGAACCCAGCCGGCATGTCGACGACCTTGTCGTCGTGGCTCATCCACACCTTCAGCATCGACTCGCCCTTAGGCGCCTTGAAATCCTCAATGCCTTCCAGAAAACCCGTGTGATTCAGCGCCTCGACCTCCGCATAGCCGAACTCGCGTACCTTGCCGAGTTCGACCTTGCCGCCCAACTGGTCCGCCATCGTCTGCATGCCGTAGCAGATGCCGAGCACCGGCACGCCCAGATCGAAGACGATTTGCGGCGCGCGCGACGAATTGGCCTCGGTGACCGAACTCGGGCCGCCCGACAGGATGATGCCCTTCGGCGCGAATTCGCGGATGAACGTCTCGTCGACGTCATACGGATGAATCTCCGAGTACACATGCGATTCGCGGATGCGTCGCGCGATCAGCTGGGTGACTTGGGAGCCGAAATCGAGAATCAAGATTTGGTCGTGCATGGCTGCGGCCAAAGGCTAAGTGAACGAATGTGTGAGGCATCCGTGACGCGCTCGCGTCCCGGTACGCCGATAAATCGACGGCCGGCGCGAGGCCGACCGTGGAGGTGGTGCTGTGCTGCTGTCTGCGCGCGGATCGGGAGCCCGACGGGTCCGTCGCTCGCGCGCAGCGACCGACGTGGCGCCCGTCAGCGGATCGATGGCCGTTGCCAGCGGAGCGCGCGCCGCCGGGCGCGTGCCGGTGTCCGTCGGCGTGTCGATACCATCGGCAACTTCGACGGGTTCGGCGCGCCCGCCTGCTTCGCGCGATCGCGCCAGCGCACCGCCGACGACAATCGAACGCTGCCGAGCCCGACGATCACGAGCACCGCGCCGACGGCAAGCGCGCTCAACTGATCGACATCGGGCACATGCAGCCCGAGCATCCAGACCAGCACGACCACGCCGCCGAGCCACTGCACTGACCCGAGACCTTCGCGGCCCGCGCGGTCAAAGCGCCGTCGATCGCCGCATGAAACGCAAGCCACGACAGCCCGACGAGCGCGATGCCGAGCAACTGGCCCGCGAACGCCGGCTGGACGTGGATCGAATCGAACCGCAGCGCGCCGTAGATTCCCGCCCACGGCGTCAGCACGAACAGCAGTCCGAACGCCAGAAAAATCAGCGCATTGACGATCAGCAGGACGCGCAGCAATGGTTTCATGATCGATCCGCGGGTTGACGACACTCAGGTATGCTGCAGACAGCCGAACTCGGAAGAACTGAGTCGAACTCAGTCGAGGTGATAGTTCGGCGCTTCCTTGGTGATCTGCACGTCGTGGACATGCGACTCGCGCATGCCGGCCGCCGTGATCTGCACGAACTCCGCCTTGTCGTGGAGTTCGGCGATGGTGCGGCAGCCGCAATAGCCCATCGAAGCGCGCACGCCGCCGACGACCTGGAACAGGATGGCGTTGACCGAGCCCTTGTACGCGACGCGGCCTTCGATGCCTTCCGGCGCGAGCTTGTCGATGTTCGCCGAGTTGTCCTGGAAGTAGCGGTCCGCCGCGCCGTCCTTCATCGCGCCGACCGAGCCCATGCCGCGATACGCTTTGTACTGGCGTCCCTGATATAGGAACACGTCGCCCGGCGATTCTTCCGTGCCTGCGAGCATGCTGCCCATCATGACGACGTTCGCGCCCGCTGCGAGCGCCTTGGCGACGTCGCCGGAGAAACGCGCGCCGCCGTCCGCGATGACCGGCACGCCCGTGCCGCGCAGCGCTTCCGAGACGTTCGCGATGGCCGAGATCTGCGGCACGCCGACGCCCGCGACGATACGCGTCGTGCAGATGGAACCCGGACCGATGCCGACCTTGACTGCATCCGCGCCGTACTCGACGAGCGCCTTGGCTGCCGCCGCCGTCGCGATATTGCCGCCGATCACCTGCACATGCGGATAATTCTGCTTCACCCCGCGCACGCGTTCGAGCACGCCCTGGCTATGACCGTGCGCCGTATCAACGACGATCACGTCGACGCCCGCCTGCGCCAGCAGGTCGACACGCTCTTCGTTGTCCGGGCCCACGCCGACCGCCGCGCCCACGCGCAGCTTGCCGTCTTCGTCCTTGCACGCCTCGGGGTTCTCGGTCTGCTTGGTGATGTCCTTCACCGTCATCAGGCCGCGCAACTCGAATGCGTCGTTGACCACCAGCACGCGCTCGAGGCGATGGCTGTGCATCAGCGCTTTCGCTTCGGCGAGCGAGGTGCCTTCCTTGACCGTCACGAGGCGCTCGCGCTGCGTCATGATGTTGCGTACCGGCTCGTCGAGGCGTTCTTCGAAGCGCAGGTCGCGGTTCGTCACGATGCCGATCAGTTGCGCGCCCTCTACCACCGGGAAGCCCGAGATGCCGTGCTGCTGCGTCAACGCGATCACGTCGCGCACGCGCATGGTCGGCGGAATGGTAATCGGATCGCGCACGATGCCCGACTCGAAGCGCTTGACCTTCGCGACTTCGCGAGCCTGTTCCTTCGCGGTGAGATTCTTGTGGACGATGCCGATGCCGCCCATCTGCGCCATGGCGATGGCGAGCCGTCCTTCGGTGACCGTGTCCATGGCGGCGGACACAAGCGGCACATTCAGGGAAATGATGCGCGTCAGCTGGGACTTCAGGCTGGTGTCACGCGGGAGAACGCTGGAGAAGGCGGGCACGAGGAGCACGTCATCGAACGTGAGTGCTTTCTGGATCAGACGCATGGCAAAACCCTATGGGCGCAAAAGCAGATTATACTGACAATTTTTCGGGTTTTCACTGTCCGAACAGCAGCTTAGGCCGATTTGTCGCAAAATTCGCACCCTATTTGCGAAGCGGGTGCGGCACCGCTTTCCCTCACCGAAGCATGGCACCGGTGCACGTTTGAACAAGACGCGCGGCCGGACCCGCATGCTACGCTTCGCGCCGTTTATCGAAATATCGGCGGAAGCAGGACGAATGCAGCGTGGCGTGATGTGGAATGATGGTGGGCGCGATCTGGGGTTTCATCTTTCTCGCGCCCCGCGCGTTGCCGGATTTTTCGCCGCTGACGCTCTCGGTCGGCCGCTATCTGATGTACGGGCTCGTCTCGCTCGCGGTCGCGATGCCCTTCGCCCGGCGGCTCGCCGCGAAACTCACGCGCGCGCGATCTGATCGCGCTGGCGAAGCTTGTGCTCGTCGGCAACCTGCTCTACTACATGCTGCTCGCGACCACGGTGCAACTGGTCGGCGTCGCACCGTCGTCGCTGATCGTCGGGATCTTGCCCGTCACGGTGACGCTCGCCGGCCGGCGCGATCATGGCGCGGTCGACCTGAAGCGGCTCGTCGGACCGCTCGCGCTGGTCGTCGCGGGCATCGTCTGCATCAATATCGACGTATTCCGCGATGTCTGCGCCGACAATCTGCTCGCGCGCCTCACCGGCGTCGCCTGCACAATCGGCGCGCTCGTCGCATGGACCTGGTACGCGGTCGTCAACGCGCGCTATCTGCAATCGAACGATCACTTTGACGGCAACGAGTGGTCGGTGTCGTGGGGTATCGTGACGGGCGTGATCGGCGCGCTGCTCGGCCTCGCGATGTGGATGCTGCCCGCCGGCACGGTGCAGGCGAGCGTCGCGCCCGAGCGCTGGCATCTGTTCTGGATCGTCTGCGCGCTGCTCGCGACGGTCGGCTCGTGGGTCGGCAACATGCTATGGAATGCGGCGGCGAAGCGCCTGCCGCTGACGCTGTCCGGGCAGATGATCGCGTTCGAAACGCTGTTCGCCCTGCTCTACGGCTTCGTCTACGACGCACGCCTGCCGCGCGTGCCCGAAGCGCTG
>JAQFVI010000384.1:0-27437 GCA_029439495.1 Caballeronia sp. BR6202001590007 | reverse complement strand
CCGGCCCGGCGCGCCTTGTCGACGCGGCGCTGGCGCGCGNGCGCCGTCGCCTTGCCGAACACGCCTACCTTCTGCGCCGACAAATCGATCTCCGGATGCTTCGCGAGCACGCCGCTCGCCTCGATCGCCTCGCGCACGGTGGCACCGACCGGCAGATCGACGCGCACAAGAAAACTCGCGCCGTCGGGTAGGCCATAACACACGTCGATGTGAAGATTCATCGCCTGCCTACTTCTTGCCGTAGCGCTGGTCAGCGCGCTTGATGAAAGAATCCACGAAGGTGTTCGCGATATGGCTGAACACTGGCCCGATGATCTTTTCCAGAATCACGTTCGAGAATTCGTAACGCAGCGCGAATTCGATCTTGCACGCATCCGCGCGCAGCGGCATGAAGCGCCAGAATCCGGTGAACTTCTTGAAAGGGCCGCTCAAAAACTCCATATCGACGGAAGTCGGCCACTTTTGCGTGTTACGCGTCGCGAAATGCTGCTTGATGCCCTTGAAGCTGATGTCGATCTTCGCTTCCATGCTGTGCTCGTCCTGACGGCCGATCTCGACGCCGCTACACCAGGGCAGGAAGTTGGGATAGTCGGCGACATCGGTGACGAGGTCGAACATTTCTTCCGCTGAATGGCGGATCAATACGGTTTTCTGGACGTCTGCCATAAAGGATGCAGCGGGTGGCTAGATTGGGTGGCAACGCGCGCTCGGTCGGTGCGCGGATGCATCCACCGGACGACGCGCTGCTAAAATCGTGATTTTAGACGAGTTGGGCACTTTCCATTCGTGAGCATCATCGACAACAGAAAAGCCTTCTTCGATTACTTCATCGAAGAAGGCTACGAAGCAGGTCTCGTGCTCGAGGGCTGGGAAGTCAAGGCACTGCGCGCGGGCCGCGGCCAGATCAAGGAAGGTTACGTGGTCATCAAGCAGGGTGAACTCTTTCTGATCGGCACTCGTATCAGTCCGCTGCCCGAGGCCTCGAAGTTCGCCAATCTGGATCCGGTGCGCACGCGCAAGCTGCTGCTGCATCGCGATCAGATCGACAAACTCGTCGGCAAGGTCGAGCAGCGAGGCCATACGCTCGTGCCGTTGAACTTTCACTACAAGGAAGGCCGCGTGAAATGCGAAATCGGTCTGGCGAAGGGCAAGAAGCTGCACGACAAGCGCGAGACCGAGAAGAAACGCGACTGGGATCGCGAACGCGCGCGCCTGATGCGAACGGCGGCGCGGTGAAATGCTGACGTGGTGACGCGATGACATGAAACGGGCGCTCTCAGGCGCCCCGTTTGCTTTTTAGCTCTTTCTGATCAATCCGTCGCCGTCGCCCTTCACGATCGACAGCGCGGACGCGATCATCGAACTCATGTCCGACATGTTGCCCGGCACGATCAGCGTATTGCCCTGCTTCGCGATATTGCCGAATGCGCCGACGTACTGCTCCGCGACCTTCAGATTCACCGCGTCCATGCCGCCCGCCCTCTGCGCCCTCTGAATGGCGGTGTCGATCTTCTCGATGGCCTGCGCATTCGCTTCCGCGACGGCGAGGATCGCGGCGGCCTCGCCTTGCGCCTGATTGATCGCGGCCTGCCGTTCGCCTTCGGACTTCTGGATGGTGGCCTCGCGCGCGCCCGAGGCCAGGTTGATCTGCTCCTGCTTGCGACCTTCCGACGCGGCGATCAGCGCGCGCTTCTCGCGCTCGGCCGTGATCTGCGCCTGCATCGCGTGCAGGATTTCCTTCGGCGGCGTCAAATCCTTGATTTCGTAGCGCAGCACTTTCACGTCCCAGTTCGACGCGGCTTCGTCGAGCGCATTGACGATGCTCTGGTTGATGAAGTCGCGTTCCTCGAAGGTCCTTGTTAAGTTCCAGCTTGCCGATGACCGAGCGCAGCGTGGTCTGCGATAGCTGCGTGATCGCGAACACGAAGTTGCTCGAACCATAAGACGCCTTCATCGCGTCCGTGACCTGGAAGTACAGCACGCCGTTGACCTGAAGCTGCGTGTTGTCGCGCGTGATACAGACCTGACTCGGCACTTCGAGCGGGATTTCCTTCAGCACATGCTTGTACGCGATGCGATCGACGAACGGCAGCACGATGTTGAGGCCCGGCGTGAGCGTGGCGTGATAGCGGCCGAGCCGCTCCATGATCCACGCGTGTTGTTGAGGCACGATCTTGACCGTCTTCGAGACGATTACGATCGCGATGATGAGCAGGATCAACGCAAAGTACATGGACGACATTCTTTTTCTCCTTATCGTTTGGCCGCGACGATCAACCGGTTGCCGTCGAGCGCGGTGATGCAGTAAAGGCGCGCGCCTTCGGTTTCGCCTGGCGCGAGTTCGACGTCCCCACGCGCGCCGCGATAGGTCGTGCGGACACGGCCGTCGCGCCAGTGCGCGACTTCGAACGTCGCACGGATATCGAGATTCACCGCCGCATCGCGCGATGCCTCGTGGCGGCGTTTCCGGTTGCCGAAGCGCGAGCGCCGCCGCGCCCATCTGCACATGCGGCATGGCGCCAGCCACATGCGCGATGCCGCTAGCGATCATGCCCAGCGCGATCATCAGCAGATAGAACGTGCCGGTGAACAGCTCCGCGACAATCAGCACGCCCGCCGCGACCCACCACAACAAGCCGCCCGTTTCCATCATCGGTCTCCAAACGAAAACACCCCGGAAAGGTCCGGGGTGTTTTTTTATATCACGCGGCGCCAATCCGAAAGCAAGTGGAAAGGCGCGTCGTCGACTTATTTTGACAAGGTCTTGGCCAGTTGCTGCCACGTATCGATGATCGTGTCCGGGTTCAGCGACATCGACTCGATGCCTTCCTTCGCCAGCCATTCTGCGAGGTCCGGATGATCCGACGGGCCCTGGCCGCAGATGCCCACGTACTTGTTCAGCTTCAGGCAGGTTTCGATCGCACGCTTGAACATGAACTGCACTGCCTCGTCGCGCTCGTCGAAGTCCGCTGCCAGCAATTCCATGCCGGAATCGCGGTCGAGGCCGAGCGTCAGCTGCGTCAGGTCGTTCGAACCGATCGAAAAACCGTCGAAACGCTCCAGGAACTGCTCGGCGAGAATCGCGTTGGATGGCACTTCGCACATCATCACGAGCTTGAGGCCGTTGATGCCGCGCTCCAGACCGAACTTCTTCAGCAACTCGACGACGCGATCCGCCTGCTTCAGCGTACGCACGAACGGCACCATGATCTGCACGTTGTCCAGACCCATTTCCTCGCGCACCTTTTTGAGCGCGACGCATTCCATGTGGAACGCCTCGGCGAAGTCTTCCGCGATATAACGCGACGCGCCGCGGAAACCGAGCATCGGATTTTCTTCGTCCGGCTCGTAGCGCGAACCGCCGATCAGCTTCTTGTACTCGTTCGACTTGAAGTCCGACAGACGCACGATGACGGGCTTCGGATAGAACGCCGCCGCGATCGTCGCGATGCCTTCGGTCAGCTTGTCGACGTAGAACGCACGCGGCGATGCATGACCGCGCGCGACGCTCTCGACCGCCTTTTTCAGATCCGAATCGATGTTCGGATATTCGAGAATCGCCTTCGGGTGAACGCCGATGTTGTTGTTGATGATGAACTCGAGCCGCGCGAGCCCGACGCCCGCGTTCGGCAACTGCGCGAAGTCGAACGCGAGTTGCGGATTGCCGACGTTCATCATGATCTTGACCGGAATCTTCAGCAGTTCGCCGCGCTGGACTTCGGTCACTTCGGTTTCGAGCAGGCCGTCGTAGATCTTGCCTTCGTCGCCTTCCGCGCACGATACCGTGACGAGCGCGCCATCCTTCAGCACGTCGGTCGCGTCGCCGCAGCCGACCACCGCGGGCACGCCCAGCTCACGCGCGATGATCGCCGCGTGGCAGGTCCGTCCACCGCGATTCGTGACGATCGCCGCCGCGCGCTTCATCACCGGTTCCCAATTCGGGTCGGTCATGTCGGCGACCAGCACGTCGCCCGGCTGCACGCGTTCCATTTCCGACGAATCGTGAATGACCCGCACCGGACCCGCGCCGATCTTCTGGCCGATCGCGCGGCCCGTCGCCAGCACCTGCGACTGACCCTTGAGCTTGAAGCGCATTTCGGCCTTGCCACTCGCCTGGCTCTTCACCGTTTCCGGACGCCCCTGCAGGATGAAGATCTTGCCGTCGCGGCCGTCCTTGCCCCACTCGATGTCCATCGGACGCTCGTAGTGCTTTTCGATGATGACCGCGTACTTCGCGAGCTGGATCACGTCTTCGTCGGTGATCGAGAAGCGGTTGCGCTGCTCGTGCGGCACGTCGACGGTCTTCACGCGGCCCGGCTCGCCCGGCTTGGTGAACTCCATCTTGATGAGCTTCGAGCCGATCGAGCGGCGGATGATCGGGTACTTGCCCTGTTCGAGCGTCTGCTTGAAGACGTGGAATTCGTCCGGATTGACCGCGCCCTGCACGACCGTTTCGCCCAGGCCGTAGCTCGCCGTGATGAACACGGTTTCCTTGAAGCCCGATTCGGTGTCGATGGTGAACATCACGCCGGCCGCACCGACGTCCGAGCGCACCATGCGCTGCACGCCCGCCGACAACGCGACTTCCGCGTGCGTGAAGCCCTTGTGGACGCGATAGGAAATCGCACGGTTGTTATACAGCGAGGCGAAAACGTGCTTCATGCGATCGAGCACGTCGTCGATGCCGACCACGTTCAGATAGCTTTCCTGCTGGCCGGCGAACGATGCGTCCGGCAGATCCTCAGCGGTCGCCGAAGAGCGCACGGCAAACGACAGCTCGTCGGGCGACCCGTTCTGGAGGATTTCGAATTGGCGGCGGATTTCGTCTTCGAGGCGCGGCTGCATCGGCGCGTCGACGATCCACTGACGAATTTCCTTGCCTGCTTCCGCGAGCGCTTTCACGTCGTCGACGTCGAGCGTCTCGAGACGTTTGGCAATGCGCCCTGTCAAGTCGTTGTGATGGAGGAAGTCGCGAAAGGCAAGCGCGGTCGTGGCGAAACCCGTCGGCACCTGAACGCCGGCTTCAGAAAGCTGGCTGATCATCTCGCCGAGCGACGCGTTCTTGCCACCGACGATTTCCACGTCGGTCATTCGCAACTGCTCGAATGGAACTACATACGCCTGATCCTTTGCGACATCGTTCGCGACATTGACTGCGTTAGTCATACAAGCCCCTAAGGTGAATGAAATTCACGATCGCACGAGTGGGCTCACATGCGCGCTCGCTCATTGGAAGAGAGACGCGCATCTCGCACAACCTGTTTGATAAACCTTCGGGGACTCGGCGCCTTGCGTGAACAGCGCGCATCGAAAAAGAAACGGGGAATCGGAGAAGCTGTTCGAAAGCGTGGATGACTGACGCGAACTGATGCGAAGCGCCAATGAATCGACACGAACGACTGCGATCTGACGAAAATCCGAATCTGAATCTATTTGTCTGCAATTGCTTATCGAACAGGTTGCCGCTATTCTACTTTGCCGATTTTCAAATTTGTCTGAGCTGGAACCGTCGTTCCGCGGCAAACTCAAGGTCTTTCACGCCTGTTCGTGGTCGAATGTTCGGTCAGCCACAAAGCGCATGATGCACGCTGACATCGGCCACATCCAGGCAAGCGTCAGAGGTCAGCTACCTTAACACAGGTTTTTCCGGTGTCCGTGCTTTGATGCGATCGAATCATCCGGTCGGCGTCGGGCATCCTCGCTTCAACTCGTTCTCTCTTCAGCCGATGCCGCCTTCCGTATTCATCGTCTCCGACGGGACCGGGATTACTGCCGAAACCTTCGCGCATTCGATCCTCGCCCAGTTCGATCAAAAGTTCCGGCTCGTGCGCGTGCCGTTCGTCGACTCCATCGACAAGGCCTACGCGATGGTCGAGAAGATCAACGAAGCCATCGCGCTCGACGGCCGCCGTCCGATCGTCTTCACCACGCTGGTGGACAGCGCATCGAACGAAGTCGTCAAGGGCTGCAACGCGCTCGTGCTCGACATGTTCCAGACCTTCATCGAGCCGCTCGAACAGGAACTGGAAATCAAGTCGACGCATGCGATGGGCCGCGTCCACCAGAATGCGGACACCGAGGAGTNCCGACGTGATCCTGGTCGGCGTATCGCGCAGCGGCAAGACGCCGACGAGCCTGTACCTCGCGATGCAATACGGCGTGAAGGCCGCGAACTATCCGCTCATTCCGGAAGACTTCGAGCGCGGCAAGCTGCCGACGCCGCTGCTCGAACATCGCGACAAGATGTTCGGGCTGTCGATCGATCCGCAACGGCTTTCGGAAATCCGCAACGAGCGGCGGCCCGGCAGCAAATATGCCGCGCTGGAGAATTGCCGCTACGAAATCAACGAAGCGGAAATGATGATGAAGCACGAAGGCGTCAAGTGGCTGTCGTCGACGCATAAGTCGATCGAGGAAATCGCCACCACCATCCTGCAGGAAATCAAGCCCGAGCGGCCTTCCTACTACTGACCTGCCGGGCTATCGCGCACAGCTCAGCGCTGCTGGCGGCACTGCTCGAAAAGGCAGATGGCCGCCGCGACCGCCACGTTCAGCGATTCCATGCTGCCCAGCTGCGGAATCGTCACGCGATGCGTGACGGCATCGCGCCACACCTGCGACACGCCCGCACCCTCGTTGCCGAACACCCATGCGAGCGCGCCCGACAGATCGCAGTCGTAGATCGCGGTCGCGCCGTGCGAGTCGGTGATCTTCACCGGCGCATCGAGGCGCGCGATCAGATCGGCAGGCTCAACATCCTCGAAGATATCCAGCAGAAAATGCGCGCCCATGCCCGAGCGCAAGACTTTCGACGACCACGCGTAAGCCGTGCCCGGCGCGCAAAACACGCGTCCGATGCCGGCCGCGGCCGCGCTGCGCAAAATGGATCCGACATTGCCCGCGTCCTGAACGCCGTCGAGGATCACGCAGGAATCCGTGACGCACACCGGCAACGCCGCCGCGATCTTGTCGACCAGCATCATCATGCCGACGCCGCGCACGACCGTCGACAATTGCCCGAACAGCGCATCTGGCAGCACAACCACGCGTTTTTCCTCGATGCGTGCGACGATATCGCGCGCCTCCACGTGCGCGAGCGCGCCCTCGGTCACGACGCAGGTCTCCGGCTGCCCCGCCGTATCGAGATAAGCCGACGCCAGATGCAGACCCTCGAGCAGCGCATGGCCGCTGCTGCGCTGCTGCGCGGTCGAACCCGCGAGCGCCTTGATGTGCTTGTAGAGCGGGTTGTCCCGCGACGTAATGGATTTCACGCTGAACTCGTGTGTCGATGTGCCCGCTTCGTTCGATACGAAGCCCGGCGCGCCCTTAGAAGCCGAATGCGTCCGCGTCGTCGCCGACCGTGGCGGCCGCCTGAATGACTTCGGGCGCGATCACCGGCAGCACCGAGCCGAACCGCGCATGCGCCTCGCGCACCGGCGCAAACGACCGCCGATGATGCTCGCACGGCCCGTGTTCGCGCAGCGCCTTCAAATGCTGCGGCGTGCCGTAACCCGAATGCGTCGCGAAGCCGTACATCGGAAAGCGGTCGTGCAGTTCGACCAGCATGTGGTCGCGCGTCACCTTGGCGAGGATCGATGCAGCCGAAATCTGCTTGACGAGCGCGTCGCCGCCGACCACCGCTTCGCTGCGGATCGACAGCACAGGACAGCGATTGCCGTCCACCTTCACGAGCGTCGGCATGACCGCGAGCCCTTCGACCGCGCGCTTCATCGCGAGCATCGACGCATGCAGGATGTTGATCGTGTCGATTTCCTCGACGCTCGCCGACGCGATGCAGTACGCCAGCGCGCGATCGACGATCTTCTCGTACAGGTCTTCGCGCTTCTTGGCCGACAGCGCCTTCGAATCGTCGAGACCGTTGATGCGCGGCCGCGCCGGATCGAAGATCACCGCCGCCGCCACCACCGGTCCCGCGAGTGGACCGCGCCCCGCTTCGTCGACGCCGCAGACGATGTCGAGCGGCGAGTTGAAGTCGAGTCCTGACTGAGCCGAAAGTTTCGCCGCCATCAGCGCGGCCTCCGCGTGTCGAGCACCCGCGCGACGGCTTCGGCCGCCCGCTGCGACATGTTCTGCCGCAGCGCGAGATGCATGTCGGTGAAGATTTCCGTCAGGGTACGGCGGTTGGCGTCGTCGTTCAACTGCAGCAGCGTGGCGTCCGCCAGCGCTTGCGGCGTCGCGAAGTGCTGCAGGATTTCCGGCACGACGAAGCGGCCCGCCAGAATATTCGGCAGCCCCACGTAAGGCAGATAACCCTGGCGCTTCATGATCTGACCCGTGAGCCAGNCCGTGCCGCTTTTCACGAGGATCGCGTCGGCGNCCACCAGCGGTTGCAGCAGCACGCGCAGCCCCGCGTGGGCGGCCGGCATTAGAAAGCGCACGATCGGCTCGCGACGCAGCATCAGTTCCATCGCGTCGAAGAAGGTCGGGCCGATCAGCTCGATTTCCGAGCGGCGGCTGCCCGGCAGCACGGCGATCACCGGCCCGCCTTCCGCGATGCCGAGTGCGCGGCGCGCGCCGAGCGTATCGGGTTCGAGCGGGATTTCATCGGCGAGCGGATGGCCGACATAAGTTGCGGCCACGCCCGACTTTTCCAGCAGCGCGGTTTCGAACGAAAACACGCACAGCATGTGATCGACGGCCTTGACGATCTTCTTGATGCACCCGCCGCGCCACGCCCAGATCGACGGACAGACGAAATGAATGGTCGGAATGCCGGCTTCGCGCAGCNGCAGTTGCCGCTTGATGTCGTTGCGAATGCTGAGAATCTCGGGAATATGCCTGAGCGCTTCGACGTAGCCGCGCACGGACAGCTTCTCCATCGGCCAGTGCGCTTCGAAGCCGGCGGCCGTCATGCGCGGTCCGCCGATGCCGCTATAGCGCGTGCCTTCGGGCAGATGCTGCTTGAGACCTTCGAGCAGCGATGCCGCGAGGAGGTCGCCGGAAGGCTCGCCGGCGACCATCGCGACGCACGGCGATTGTGTGATCAGCGTCATCGGGCGGCGTGCTTAGCGGATGATGCCGCGCTGCGAAGTGGCGATGAAGTCCGCGAACGACTTGACGGGCGCATCGCCCTCGCCGCCCGCCGCGCTTAAGTCCTTCAGTTGCAGCTTGGCGTCTTCGAGCGACAGCCCGCTCTTGTAGACGATGCGGTAGGCCTGCCGCAGCGCGGAAATCGCGTCCGGGGTGAAGCCGCGGCGGCGCAGTCCTTCGACGTTGATGCCGTGCGGCTCGGCCTTGTTGCCCGCCGCGATGACGAAGGGCGGCACGTCCTGCACCAGCGCGGATGCGCCGCCGAGCATCGAATGCGCGCCGATGCACACGAACTGATGCACGCCCGACATGCCGCCGATGATCGCGTGATCGCCAACGATCACATGACCGGCCAGTTGCGCGTTGCTCGACATGATGACGTGATTGCCGAGCCGGCAATCGTGGCCGACGTGCACGTACGCCATGATCCAGCAGTCGTCGCCGATGGACGTGACGCCCTGATCCTGAGTCGTGCCCGTGTGCAGCGTCGTGAATTCGCGGATGGTGTTGCGATCGCCGATTTCGAGCCGCGTCGGCTCGCCCTTGTACTTCATGTCCTGCGGACGCCCGCCGATCGACGCGTAATGGCCGATGCTGTTCTCGCGTCCGATGGTCGTGTGACCTTCGATCACGCTATGCGAGCCGACCGTCGTGCCCGCGCCGATGACGACGTGCGCACCGACGATCGCATACGGCCCGATCTCGACGGATTCGTCGAGTTGCGCGCCCGGCTCGACGATCGCGGTGGGGTGAATCTTGCTCATGCGGCCTCGCTTCTGCTGTTCGTGTTGCTCGATACGGAAAAACCCGGCTTGAACGCGGACGCGCTCAGGCGTCGGTGTTTTTCACGGTGCACATGAGTTCGGCTTCGGCTGCCGTTACGCCGTCCACTTCGGCGCGCGCCTTGAACTTCCAGATGCCCCGCATGTATCGCTCGAAATGCACGTTGAGGATCAGCTGATCGCCCGGTTCGACCACGCGCTTGAAACGCGCGCCGTCGATGCCGACGAAGTAATACAGCGTCTTGGTCGGATCGTGCGGTTCCTCGGCGAAGGTCAGGAGCGCGGCGGTCTGCGCGAGCGCTTCCAGGATCAGCACGCCCGGCATGACCGGGCGCGTCGGGAAATGACCCTGGAAATACGGCTCGTTGATCGTCACGTTCTTCAGCGCTTTGATGCTCTTGTGCGGCTCGAGTTCGAGCACGCGGTCCACGAGCAGGATCGGATAGCGATGCGGCAGCAGCGTGAGGATCTTATGGATGTCGAGATTGATTTTTTCTGTGCTCATGGTCGTTCTGCTCGCGCGCGTGACATGCGCGGAAATTTGACTGCGGGCGCCGCGATCCTGCGCACGCCCGCTTGGGAAATTCATGTCTTCGGTGCTTCGGCGGCTCGTCGGGCCCGCTCTCACTCGTCGATTAGAATTGCGAAGTTGCGGAGTCGGTTCAGGCGCCGTCCTGCCCGCCTTCCAGTTCGGCGAGCGCCGTCTCCAGCGCCTTGATGCGATCGCGCAGCTTGTCGAGGTTGCGCACCATCGCCGCGCTCTTGTTCCAGTCCGCGTGCGGCACGGCCGGGAACGCACTCGTGTACATGCCGGCTTTCATCAGCGACTTGGACACACCCGACTGCGCGGTCACGATGACGTAATTCGCCAGCGTCACATGCCCTGCGATGCCGACCGCACCGCCGATCATGCAATGCCGGCCGATGGTCGTGCTGCCCGCGATGCCCGCGCACCCGGCGATGACCGTGTACGCGCCGATGCGGCAGTTGTGCCCGATCTGCACGAGATTGTCGATCTTCACGCTTTCCTCGATGACGGTGTCCACCATCGCGCCGCGATCGATCGTGGTATTCGCGCCGATTTCGACGTCGTTCGCGATGTCGACCGCGCCGACCTGCGGAATCTTCACCCAGGTGCCGGTGCGCGCCTCGCCTTCGCCGACGAAATCCGGCGCGAAGCCGAAGCCGTCCGCGCCGATCACCGCGCCCGCATGCACGATCACGCGCGCGCCGAGCTTGCAGCCGTGATAGACGGTGACGTTCGGATACAGATGCACATCGTCGCCGAGCTTCGCGCCGCGTCCGACAACCACGCCCGCATCCAGCTTCACGCGCTCGCCGATCACCGCGCCCGCTTCCACCGTCACATGTGGACCGATGACCGCGCTCGCCGCGACTTTGGCTGCGGGATCGACATACGCGTTCGGATGCACGCCGGGCACGGCTTTGGGCGCTGCCAGGTCGATAAACGCCTGCGCGACGCGTGCGAAATAAGCGTAAGGATTCGGCGTGACGATGAAGTTACCGCCGTCGCGCCGCGCGAGCTTGTCGAGGTCCGCGGGCGAGATCAGCACCGCGCCCGCGCGCGTGGTCTCGACCTGCGGAAGATATTTTTGATTCGCCAGAAACGCGAGCTGGGCGGGACCCGCCTTGTCGAGCGGAGCCAGGCCGTCGACGCGATGCGCGCCCTGACCGACGACTTCCCCGCCGAAGCGCTTCACCAACTCGTCGAGCGAGATCTCCATGCCTGATGCCATGCCTTGCCAACTCCTCGTCAGTTCGGGCTTGCGCCAGCCGAATTCGCCGCGAGCGCCTTCAGAACCTGATCGGTGATGTCGATGCGCAGACTGACGTACACCGCTTCCTGCACGATCAGATCGTAGTGCTGCTGCTCGGCAATCTGCTTGATGACCTTGTTCGCGCGCTCCAGCACCGCCGCGAGTTCCTCGTTGCGGCGCTGATTCAGGTCTTCGCGAAATTCGCGCTGCTTGCGCTGGAAGTCCGCGTCGAGCTGGGCGAGATCGCGCTGGCGCGCGGCGCGATCGGCAGGCGCCAGCGACGCGCCGTTCTTGTCGATGTTGTCCGACATCGACTTGAGACGCTGCGCCATGTCCTGCAAGGCCTTGTCGCGCTTCGAAAACTCCTGCTCGAGCTTCGACTGCGCGGCCTTCGCCGCCGCCGATTCGCGCAGGATGCGGTCGGAATTGACCGCTGCGATGCGCGCTTCCTGAGCGCTCGCGCTCGCCGCGACGCCCAGTCCGAGAAACATCGACAACGCCAGCGCCATGTGTTTCGAGAGCTTACCGGTTCGCAAAGTGTTCCTCACGTCACGTCGAATTGAATGCAGTTCCGTTCGAGCCGGCTCAGAATGCCGTGCCGATCTGGAACTGGAACTTCTGATACTGGTCGCCTTCGTGTTTCTGCAGCGGGAAGCCCAGGCTCAGCTTGAGCGGCCCGATCGGGGAGATCCACGCGAGACCGAGACCGTAGCCGTAACGCAGACCGTTCGCGCCCGTGCTCGTGCCGCCCTGATTCGGGTCGCCCCAGACGTTACCGGCATCGAGGAAGGTGAACACGCGCAGCGTGCGGTCGTAACCGGTGCCGGGCAGTGGGAAAGTAAGTTCGATGTTACCCACAGCCATGCGCGAACCGCCGATCGGATCGTTGGTCTTCGCGTCGCGCGGACCCAGCGAACTCGGCGAGTAGCCGCGCACCGAACCGATACCGCCCGCGTAGTAGTTCTTGAAGATCGGGTACGTCTGGCCCTGCAAGCCCTTGCCGTAACCGCCCTGCAGGTTGAAACTGAGCACGAAGCCGCGCGCGAACGAGTAGTAATATTGGAACTGCGCGTCGAACTTCGCATAGGTCGTGTTGCCGATCGGCGTGCCGTATTCGGCGTTCGACTGCACGTAGTAACCGCGGCTCGGCACCAGCGCGCTGTCGCGATTGTCGCGCGACCAGCCGACCGTCAGTGGATAGTTGTTCACGACGCGGCCGAATTCGTTCACGTATTTCTGGTAGACCTGCGGCGTAGCCGAGTCCAGATCCATCGTGTTCTGTTCGGCGCCGACGCCGAAGTACACCGTGTCCTGCTCCGAGAACGGAATGCCGAACTTGGTATCCGCGCCCATCGTGACGATCTTGAAGTTCGAATCCGTCGAGTAATAGAGCGGCTGATACGTGCGGTAGTACGCGTCCGTGATGCGCTTGATGCCGTCGATCGTGAAGTATGGATCGACCTGCGTGACGGTCAGCGTGCGGTACGTCTTCGCGGTGTTGACGTTGACCGACAGGCTCGTGCCCGAACCGAACACGTTGTCCTGCGACACGCCCGCCGACAGCACCACCTTGTCCGTCGACGAGAAGCCCGCGCCGAGTGTGATGGCGCCGGTCGGCTTTTCCGCGACCTTCACGTCCACGTCGACCTGGTCGTTGGTGCCTTCGACGGGCGTCGTGGTGACGTCGACGTCGGTGAAGTAACCCAGACGGTTGATGCGGTCCTTCGACAGCGCGAGGCGGCTGGAATCGAACCAGGAGCTTTCGAGCTGGCGCATTTCGCGGCGCACGACTTCGTCGCGCGTGCGCGTATTGCCGACGATGTTCACGCGGCGCACGTACACACGGCGGCTCGGCTCGACCTGCAGCGTCAGATCGACGGTGTGATTGACCTGGTCGATCTGCGGCTGCGCATTGACCTGCGCGAACGCGTAGCCGTATTCGCCGAGCTTGTCGACAATGGCCTTGGTGGTCGCCTGCAGTCGTTCGGCCGAGAACAACTGGCCCTGCTTCACCGTGACGAGCTTCTTGAGTTCGGCTTCGCGGTCGAGCAGATTGCCCGCGAGCTTCACGCTGCTGACCTTGTACGGCTCGCCTTCGTGCACGGCAATGGTCAGGTACATGTCCTTCTTGTCCGGCGAAATCGACACCTGCGTGGAGTCGATGCTGAACTCGAGGTAACCGTGGTTCAGGTAGTACGAGCGCACGTTCTCGAGGTCGCCCGTGAGCTTTTCCTTCGCGTAGAGGTCGCTCTTCGTGTACCAGGAGAACCAGTTCGGCGTGGACAACTGCATTTCGCCGAGCAGCGTGCTCTGGCTGAACGCCTTGTTGCCGACGAAGTTGATCTGGCGGATCTTCGCGCTCGGGCCCTCGGCCACGGTGAAGAGAATGGAAACGCGGTTGCGGTCCACCGGCGTCACGGTCGTCGTGACTTCGACCGCGTAGTAGCCGCGCGTGAGGTACTGGCGCTTCAGTTCCTGTTCCGCGCGATCGAGCAGCGCCTTGTCGTAGGAACGTCCCTGCGACAGGCCCACCGAACGCATCGCCTTGGTGATGGTGTCCTTGTCGAACTCGTGCAGGCCCGCGAAATTGATGCTCGCGATGGCTGGGTGCTCCTGCACTTGCACCACGACGACATTGCTTTCGGTGGCGATCTGAACGTCGTTGAAGAAGCCGGTCGCGTACAGCGCGCGGATTGCTTCGGAAGCCTTGTCGTCGTTGAAGGTATCGCCCTGCTTGATCGGCAGATACGCGAACACGGAGCCCGGCTCGATGCGTTGAAGACCTTCGATCCAGATATCCTGCACGACGAACGGCGTGGCGGCGTGCGCCGTTATGCCCGTTACGGCGAATGCCGCGGCCACAGCCGTCTTAGGAACAAAGCGATGAGGTTTGAACAACGTGCTTCCCCAGTATTTGAAGCTGCATTCGTTCCGGCGGTCGCCCCCGAAGACGACGCCAGAAATTGCAAAGTGGATCAGAAACGGATCAGGTGAGCGAGGTCGTTGAATAGCGCGATCATCGACAACGCGACGATGCAGACCAGGCCCACCCGCTGCAGAACCAGCTGCCAGCGATCGGATACCGCTTTGCCGGTAACGGCCTCAACTAAATAATATAACAGATGGCCACCGTCCAAAACCGGAATCGGTAACAAGTTCAAGACGCCAAGGCTAATATTGACAAGGGCGAGAAAGGAAACGAAAGCCGCGACGCCAAGCCGCGCGCTCTTGCCAGCATAGTCCGCGATGGTGACCGGGCCGGACAAGTTCTTGAGCGATGCTTCGCCGGTGATCATCCGCCCGAACATGTGCAGCGAATACATGCTAATGTCCCAGGTGCGATTCACGCTCAGACGCAGGCTTTCGATTGGACCGTAGCGCACGTCGACCGACGGCAACTGATTGGCGAGCGCGGCGCCGATACGGCCGACTTCCTTGGCCGTCGACGCATCGCGGCGCAGGTCGGGCGTGATCGTCACGGCCTGCTGCCGGGCCTGATTGCCCGCGCCTCGTTCGATCAGAAGCGTCACCGGACGGCCGCCGTGCGCCTCCACGTAATCGATGAAGCGCGTCGCGTTGTCGACCGGATGTCCATCGATCGCGCGCAGCTCGTCGCCCGATGCGAGGCCGCCCTTCTGCGCCGCGCTGCCCGCCTCGATGTCCGCGACCGTCAGCGTGCCGCCGCCCGGCGTGAAGCCGAGCTTGTCCATGAAATCGGTGTCGGCGTCGGTGATGCCCGCGATGCTCACCGGAAAGTCATAGGCGCCTTCGTGCGTCTTTGCCGTCAGCACGATCTTGCGATGATCGAACGACGCATCGAGCAGCTTCCAGCGCAGGTCAGACCACGAGCGGATGGGGTGCGTCTCGCCGCCGTTCGCATCGTGCATCGAGAGAATGGTTTCGCCGCCCTCGAAGCCCGCGCGCGCGGCCGCCGTGTCGGGCGCCGGCGCGGAGACAATGGCCGCCGGTTCGGTCACGCCGCCCGCGAACACCGATGAGAACAGCGCGATGGCGAGCAGGAAATTGGCGGCCGGCCCCGCCGCGACGATCGCAATACGCTTGCCAACCGACTGGCGATTGAAGGCGCGTGGCAGATTGTCGGAGGAAATCGCGCCGTCCGATTCGCGTTCGTCGAGCATCTTCACGTAGCCGCCGAACGGCAGCGCCGAGATGGTCCATTCGACGCCGGTCTTCTTGCTGACCCAGCGCACCAGCGGCTTGCCGAAACCGACCGAAAAACGCAGCACTTTCACGCCATACATTCGCGCGACGCTGTAATGACCGAATTCGTGGACGACGACGAGCACGCCTATCGCGATGACGAAGGCGACGATTTCGGTCAGAAAGTTCATGACGGCCTCAATGGGCGATGGATGCGCTCGCGGTGAGCTAGAAGACGAAACCGGACGCGAGACGGCGCGCGCTCGCATCGGCAGCGAGCACGTCGTCCAGCGCGCCCGCGCCCGTGTTCGGCAGCGCGTCGAGCACGCGGCCGACCACGTCGCCGATCGCCATGAAGCCGATTCTGCGATCGAGGAAGGCTTCGATGGCGATTTCGTTGGCCGCGTTCAGCGCCGCGCTCGCGATGCCGCCCGCTTCCATTGCCTGGATCGCGAGCGCGAGACACGGGAAGCGCTCGAAATCGGGTTTCTCGAAGGTGAGTGTGGCGATCTGCGCGAGATCGAGCGGCGCCACGCCCGAATCGACGCGATCAGGAAACGCCAGCGCGTGCGCGATCGGCGTGCGCATGTCGGGATTGCCGAATTGCGCGAGCACCGAGCCGTCCGCATACGAGACCATCGAGTGGATCACGCTCTGCGGGTGAATCAGCACTTCGATCTGCTTGCCCGGCAGCGCGAACAGCCAGTGCGCCTCGATGACTTCGAGGCCCTTGTTCATCATCGTCGCGGAATCGACGGAGATCTTGCGGCCCATCGCCCAGTTCGGATGCTTGATGGCTTCCTCGGGCGTGACGTCGACGAGCGACGACGGCTCGCGCGTGCGAAACGGCCCGCCCGATGCGGTCAGGATGATCTTCGACACGCTGATCTTCGACACGCCGCCGTGCAGCTTCACTTCCTTGTCGGCGCAGGGCGGCAGACACTGGAACACCGCGTTGTGCTCGCTATCGACCGGCAGCAGGATTGCGCCGTGATCGCGCACCGCGTCCATGAAAATCTGGCCCGACATCACTAGCGCTTCCTTGTTGGCGAGCAGGATGCGCTTGCCGGTGCGCGCGGCCGCCAGCGTGGGCGCGAGGCCTGCCGCGCCGACAATGGCCGCGACCACCGTGTCGCACTGCGATGCGCGCGCGACTTCGACGAGCGCCTGCGGCCCGTGCGCGACTTCGGTTTTGCAGCCCGCGACCCTGAGCGCGGCCGCGACGCGCGCGGCGGTGTCGGCATCGCCGACGACGGCGACTTCCGGCGTGAAGCGCAGACATTGTTCGATGAGCTTGTCGCCGTTGCGATGCGCGGTGAGCGCGTAGACCGAGAAACGGTCCGGATGCCGCGCCACGACGTCGAGCGTGCTATCGCCGATCGAGCCCGTCGAGCCAAGCAGTGTGAGACGTTTTTGCATAAATTCTTCTCTGGCCGCTTAGCCGAGCATCAGCAAGGCGAGCGGCAATACAGGCAACAATGCGTCGATGCGGTCGAGCACGCCGCCGTGGCCCGGCAGCAGGCCGCTGGAATCCTTGACGCCCGCCTGGCGCTTGAGCAGCGATTCGAACAGATCGCCGACCACGCTGAACGCGACCAGCAGGGAAAGCGCGACGAAGCCGCGGTCCCAGCCGATGTGCTGGACGAGCGCAGCAAACACGGTAGGTGCGTAAAAGCCGGTGGCGACCGCGAGCGTGCCGACGACGATTACCGCGAGCCAGCCGCCCATCGCGCCTTCCCAAGTCTTGCCGGGACTGATCGACGGGGCCAGCTTGTGGCGCCCGAGGGTTTTGCCGGCGAAGTATGCGCCGATATCGGCGAGCCAGACTATTAGCAGAAGCGATAGCACGAAGGCCACGCCGCGCGTGCGCGCATCAACAACGGCATGCCAGCAGGCCAGCATCACGACAATGCCCGAGAACAGCAGGAACGCGCGCCATCCGTGCGCGGCGAGCGTCGGCTTGCGGATCAGCACGTAGGGACCGGCCAGCACCCAGAAAATCGCCGCCATCTTGTAGAGCGGCGCGGCCTGGATGCCCAGCGCCGTGCTGAAGATCAGCGCGATGCCCGCGAACAGCGCATAGGCCACCGGCCCCGCGCCGTTGAGCTTCAGGAGGCGCCCCCACTCCCAGGCCGCGAACACGACCACGAATCCGATGAGCGCCCCGAACGCGCCGATCGGTGCGAACAGCGTGATCGGCAGGAGTACTGCGAGCAGGACGATTGCCGTGATGACACGGGTTCTTAGCATGAAAGGGTGTCGGCCTTCTGCGATTGGGAAGCGAGTTGCGCGCTGGTGCGCCCGAAGCGGCGCTCGCGGCCGCCGTAGGAAGCGATCGCCCGGTCGAGCGCGTTTGCGTCGAAATCGGGCCAGTAGATATCGGTGAAGTAGAACTCGGTGTACGCGAGTTGCCACAGCAGGAAGTTGCTGATGCGCTGCTCGCCGCCCGTGCGGATGAACAGGTCCGGCTCCGGCGCGTAGGCCATCGCCAGATGCTCGGCGAACGATTCATCGTCGACGCGCGCGGGCGTGCCCTGCTCGAGCGACTGCGCGATCAGCGTCTTGGTCGCCTGCATGATGTCCCAGCGTCCGCCGTAATTGGCGGCGATGGTCAGCGTGAGGCGCGTGTTGCGGGCGGTCTTAGTCTCGGCGCGCTGGATGAGCGCGCGGATGCGGTCGTCGAACATCGACACGTCGCCGACGACGCGCAGACGGATGCCGTTGGCGTGCAGCTTGCCGATCTCACGCTCCAGCGCGGTCACGAACAGGCGCATCAGGAAGGAGACTTCGTCGGTCGGACGGCGCCAGTTCTCGGAACTGAACGCGAACAGGGTGACGAACTCGACGCCGCGTTGCGCGCAGCTTTCGACGGTCGCGCGGACCGCATCGACACCGCACGTATGACCGGCGACGCGCGACAGGCGACGCTTGGCCGCCCAACGGCCGTTGCCGTCCATGACGATCGCGATATGACGCGGAACAGCCACGACATCGGGCACGGTAACGGTAGAGCTGGTATAGGTCATGGCCGCTGAATCTTCGAATCTAAAAGAGTGAGAGAGCCAGCCTAAGGCTTGCAAGCTGGCAGAACCGTTTCTACGGCCTCACACCGTCATGATTTCCGATTCTTTGGTTTGCACCAGCTTGTCGATCTCGGCGACGAACTTGTCGGTCAGCTTCTGGACGTCGTCGCTCGCGCGGCGCTCGTCGTCCTCGGAGATTTCCTTGTCCTTGACGAGCTTCTTGAGCGAATCGTTGGCGTCGCGGCGCAGGTTGCGCACGGCGACCTTGGCCGTTTCGCCTTCGCTCTTCACGACCTTCGTGAGTTCGCGGCGGCGTTCTTCGGTCAGCGCGGGCATCGGCACACGGATCAGATCGCCCATCGTGGCAGGATTCAGACCGAGATCCGATTCGCGGATCGCCTTTTCGACCACCGCGACCATCTTCTTTTCCCACGGTTGCACACCGATCGTGCGGGCATCGACGAGCGTCATGTTCGCGACCTGCGAGATGGGCACGTTGGAACCGTAGTAGTCGACCTGGATGTGATCGAGCAGGCCCGTGTGGGCGCGGCCCGTGCGAATCTTGGCGAGATCGACCTTGAATGCTTCGATCGACCGCTGCATTTTCTGGTCGACGCCCTTCTTGATGTCAGCCACACTCATTTGAACCTCCAAAACCTGGTTGACCGGCGATGATGGCGCAGCCCGCGCGGCTCACGGCGTGGCCTGTCGCGTCGCGCCCGTTATCGCGAGTTTTATACGTGGACAAGCGTTCCTTCGTCATCGCCCTGCACAATGCGCTTGAGCGCGCTCGGCTTGGTGATCGAGAACACGCGGATCGGCAGCTTCTGGTCGCGGCACAGCGCGAAGGCCGTCGCGTCCATCACCTGCAGATTCTTGCCGATCGCTTCGTCGAAGCTGATCGTGCTGTAGCGCGTCGCGCTCGGATCCTTCTTCGGGTCGGCGGAGTATACGCCATCGACCTTGGTCGCTTTCAGAACGACTTCGGCGCCGACTTCCGAACCGCGCAGCGCGGCGGCAGTGTCGGTGGTGAAGAACGGGTTGCCGGTGCCGGCCGCGAAGATCACGACCCGGCCTTCTTCGAGCTGGCGGATCGCGCGCGGGCGGATATACGGTTCGACGACCTGGTCCATGCGCAGCGCCGACTGCACGCGCGCTTCGATGCCCGCGTGACGCATCGCGTCCTGCAGCGCGAGCGCGTTCATCATGGTGGCGAGCATGCCCATGTAGTCGGCGGTCGCGCGGTCCATGCCGGCCGCGCCGCCCACGACGCCACGGAAGATGTTGCCGCCGCCGATCACGACGGCCAGTTGCGTGCCCATGCACACTACTTCCTCTATGTCCGCCACCATCCTTTCGATTGTTGCTCGATTGATGCCGAAGGCATCGTCGCCCATCAGGGCTTCGCCGGAGAGTTTGAGGAGTACGCGTTTGTAGGCTGTGGGCATATGAGGTTCCGATCGCGCCGAGGAGGGTTGCAACAACGTAGAACTGTAGGGGTGAAACAATATTTACTTTTACTGCAAGCGAAGCGAATCGGGCCACGGGCGCGGACGATATGGGTTAACCCTGATCACGCCGCGCCAGCTTTGGCTGGTACGAATCGATTCGCCGAGATACTGCGCGGCGCGCGGCCTCCGATGGAAACCCACGCGCCCTGAAACCGGCTGAGGAGCCAGCTTCCTTGCGGCTTTACGATTGCTTTGCCGCAGCGACTTGCGCCGCCACTTCGGCCGCGAAGTCGTCCTGACGCTTCTCGATGCCTTCGCCGACGACGAACAGCGCGAACTTCTGCACCGACGCGTTGGCGGCCGTCAGCATCTGCTCGATCGTCTGCTTGTCGTTCTTCACGAACGACTGGTTCAGCAGCGAGACTTCCTTCAGATACTTCTGGATCGAGCCTTCGACCATCTTCGCGACGATTTCAGCCGGCTTGCCCGATTCGGCGGCCTTCTGCTCAGCGATGCTGCGTTCCTTCGCGATCAGATCGACCGGAACGTCGTTGCTCGACAGCGAGACCGGCTTCATCGCGGCGATGTGCATCGCGACGTCCTTGCCGACCTGCTCGTCCGCGCCCGTGTACTCGATCAGCACGCCGATGCGCGTGCCGTGCAGGTACGAAGCGATCTTGTTCGCCGACTCGAAGCGCTCGAAGCGGCGGATCGACAGGTTTTCGCCGATCTTGCCGACCAGCGCGAGGCGCACGGCGTCGACCGTCGTGCTTTCCAGCGGCAGCGCCGACAGCGTGGCCACGTCGGCCGGATTCTGCTTCACGAAGATTTCGGCGACGCCCTTGCCGAATGCCAGGAAGTCGTCGTTCTTTGCGACGAAGTCGGTTTCGCAGTTCAGTTCGACGAGCGCGCCCACGCCGCCTTCGACGTGCGCGACGATGATGCCTTCGGCCGTCACGCGCGATGCCGCCTTGCTCGCCTTGTTGCCGAGCTTCACGCGCAGCAGTTCTTCGGCGCGCGCCATGTCGCCGTCGGCTTCGGTCAGCGCCTTCTTGCATTCCATCATCGGCGCGTCGGTCTTCGCGCGCAGTTCAGCCACCATGCTTGCGGTAATTGCCGCCATCATTCGCTCCTTGAGTCTGTTTGATACGTGCCGCCGGCCCGATGAAGCGCCCGCGGCAGGAAAATTGGCATTTCTATCGCTTCGGCTAAAAAGGGCCTTTCGCAAAGCCCCTTTTTGTCGGCCGCAAGCTCGATTACGCCTCTGTGACCTCGACGAACTCGTCGTCTTCGCCGTTACGGACGGCCTGGACCACGTCGTTCACCGCATTCGCACGGCCTTCGAGGATCGCGTCCGCGACGCCTTCGGCGTACAGCGACACGGCCTTGCTCGCGTCGTCGTTACCCGGGATCACGTAATCGATGCCTTCCGGCGAGTGGTTCGTATCGACCACGGCGATGACCGGAATGCCGAGCTTCTTGGCTTCCGTCACGGCGATCTTGTGGTAGCCGGCGTCGGTCACGAAGATCGCGTCCGGAATGCCGCCCATGTCCTTCACGCCGCCGATCGACTTTTGCAGCTTGGCGATTTCGCGTTCGAACAGGAGCGCTTCCTTCTTGCTCATGCGCTCGGTTTCACCCGATTCCACGGCTGCTTCCATATCCTTCAGGCGCTTGATCGAAACCTTCAGCGTCTTGAAGTTGGTCAGCATGCCGCCGAGCCAGCGGGCGTTGACGAAAGGCATGCCGGCGCGCGCTGCTTCCTGCGAGATGGTGTCGCGCGACTGGCGCTTCGTGCCGACGAAAAGGATCGTGCCCCGATTCGCTGCCAACTGGCGCACGTACTTCAGCGCGTCGTTGTAGAGCAGCAGGGTCTTTTCGAGGTTGATGATGTGAATCTTGTTGCGATGACCGAAGATGTACGGGGCCATCTTGGGGTTCCAGAAGCGCGTTTGGTGACCGAAGTGGACACCGGCTTCTAGCATTTGACGCATCGTGACTGCCATGGAAATTCTCCGCGAGGGTTGGATCTTAAGCCGGTTGCCGCATCCCGCATTCGTGTTTCGATACGAGACACCCTGGGTGCTGCCGGCTTGAGTGTGGACTTCGTTGCTTCCTTGACCGGCGAGCGCGGGAGCCATCGAGCGCTTCCCTCTTTCGCCGTTCCAAGCTGAATTCGCCCCCGATTCCGGATTGTCCGCCAAAACATGACACGAATCGGTAACGTATTTTCGTGCCAGCGCAAGGCGTAGACAGGGAAGGTGAATTCAGTCAGACTTAATTTATAAGTATAGCATGTGAGGACTCGCTCCCTCAAGATGCGCCTTCCTCCTCGCGAAAACCGCGGGGAACGCGCTGCCCCTGCTCCGCCGCCGAGAATTGCGCTGCGTCCGCGGTTTTAAGGTGCGATAATGCACGATTCTCGGTGCGGCGCGGCGCGATGTCGCCTGCTACGCCCATTTACGCAACTCACGCATTGCCGAGCCAAGTCATGACCATCACGCTGAAAAACGATCACGATATCGCGCAGATGCGCGTCGCCTGCCGGCTCGCCAGCGAAGTGCTCGATTTCGTCACGCCGCACATCGTGCCGGACGTAACGACCGAGGAACTGGACCGCCTCTGCCACGAATACATGGTGAAGAAACAGGGCACGGTTCCCGCACCGCTCAACTATCAGCCGCCGGGTTATCCGCCGTATCCGAAGGCAACCTGCATTTCCGTCAACGATGTGATCTGCCACGGCATCCCCGGCGAGAAGGTCCTCAAAAACGGCGACGCGCTCAATATCGACATCACCGTCATCAAGAACGGGTATTTCGGCGATACCAGCCGCATGTTCATCGTCGGCGAGGGCTCGATTCTCGCGAAGCAGCTCGTCCAGACGACCTTCGACTGCATGTGGCTCGGCATCGATCAGGTGCGTCCCGGCGCGCATCTCGGCGACATCGGCGCGGCCATCCAGAAGCACGCCGAGGTGCAAGGCTACAGCGTCGTGCGCGAATACTGTGGTCACGGCATCGGACAGGTCTTCCACGAAGAGCCGCAAGTGCTGCACTACGGACGCGCAGGCACCAGCATCGAACTGCAAGCGGGCATGATCTTCACCGTCGAGCCGATGATCAACGCCGGCCGCCGCGAAATCCGCACGATGCCCGACCAGTGGACCGTCAAGACGCGCGATCGCAGCCTGTCCGCGCAATGGGAGCACACCGTGCTCGTCACGCCGACCGGCTACGAAGTCCTGACCGTGTCGGCCGGCACGCAGGCGCCGTCGCAACTGATCGCCGCGACGGCCTGAGCGCGCGTTTTAGTTTCTCTCGTACTGTTCGTCTTTTTCGTCCTGCAACGCGCCCGCCGCCAAACGCGGGCGCATCGAAGAACCCCTTCCCCGACCGACTCATGAGCGTCACCGCCGCCGTTGCCACGCCCGTCGAATCGCTGCGCACCGCCTACAAGGCGGCCAAGGCCGCGCTCATCGAACGTTTTCAGACGGCATCGAACGTCGAGGCGCTGATGCAGGCGCTCGCCCGCGCCACCGACGACGCGCTCAAGGGCGCCTGGAGCGCGTGCGACATGCCAGCGGATACGGCGCTCGTCGCGGTCGGCGGCTACGGGCGCGGCGAGCTTGCGCCCTATTCCGACGTCGACATTCTCGTGCTGCTGCCGGACTTGCTGATTCAGGACGAAGACGCGGAACTGAAAGGCCGTGTCGAACGGTTCATCGGCATGGCGTGGGATCTCGGGCTCGATATCGGCAGCAGCGTGCGCTCGGTCGAGCAATGCATCGCCGAGGCGAGTCACGACATCACCGTGCAGACGTCGCTGCTCGAAGCACGGCGCATCTGCGGCGAAGCCAGACTGTTCCAGCGCTTTGCCGAGCGTTACCAGGCCACGCTCGATCCGCGCGCGTTCTTTCAGGCGAAAGTGCTGGAAATGCGTCAGCGGCACGCGAAGTTTCAGGACACGCCGTACAGCCTCGAACCGAACCTCAAGGAAAGTCCGGGCGGCCTGCGCGATCTGCAACTGATTTTGTGGATCGCGCGCGCGGCGGGCTTCGGCAGCAACTGGCGCGAACTCGACACGCGCGGTCTCATCACCGAACGCGAAGCGCGCGAACTGCGACGCAACGAAGGTTTTCTGAAGACGCTGCGCGCGCGTTTGCACGTCATCGCGAAGCGCCGGCAGGACATTCTGGTGTTCGACCTGCAAATGCCGCTCGCCGAGAGTTTCGGCTTCGAGGCGACCGCCGCCAAGCGAGCGAGCGAGCAGCTGATGTGCCGTTACTACTGGGCGGCGAAAGCCGTCACGCAACTTGCGACCATCCTGATTCAAAACGTCGAAGCGCAACTGTTTCCGTCGACGAGCGGCGTCACGCGCATCATCAACGAACGTTTCGTCGAGAAGCAAGGCATGCTCGAAATCGCGAACGACGACGTGTTCGAGTACGAACCGCACACGATCCTCGAATCCTTTTTGCTGTACGAGCAGACGCGTGGCGTCAAGGGCTTTTCGGCCCGCACGCTGCGCGCGATTTACAACGCGCGCGATCTGATGGACCGCAACTGGCGCCGCGATTCGGAGAACCGGCGCCTCTTCATGGACATCCTGAAGCAGCCCGAAGGCATCACGCACGCGTTTCGGCTGATGAACCAGACGAGCGTGCTCGGGCGTTATCTGCTGAATTTCCGGCGCATCGTCGGGCAGATGCAGCACGATCTCTATCACGTCTACACGGTCGATCAGCACATTCTGATGGTGCTGCGCAATCTGCGCCGCTTCACGGTCGCCGAGCATGCGCACGAGTATCCGTTCTGCAGCCAGTTGATCGGCAACTTCGAGCGTCCGTGGGTGCTGTACGTGGCGGCGCNTGCGCGCCGCTTCTGCCGCGAACATGAGATGGGCGCAGAAGATTCCGAATTCGTCGTGTGGCTCGTGCAGCAGCATCTGACGATGTCGCACATCGCGCAGAAACAGGACACGAGCGATCCCGAAGTCATCAAGCAGTTTGCGTCAGTGGTGCAGACCGAGCGCCGCCTGACCGCGCTGTATCTGCTGACGGTAGCGGACATTCGCGGCACGTCGCCGAAGGTCTGGAACAACTGGAAAGGCAAGCTGCTGGAAGACCTGTATCGCGCGACGCTGAACGTGCTCGGCGGCGCGCGGCCGGATGCGCATTCGGAACTTAAATCGCGCCAGGAAGCGGCGCTCGCGTTGCTGCGGCTCGAAACCGTGCCGGAAGGCGCGCAAAAGCGCCTGTGGGATCAGCTCGACGTCGGCTATTTCCTGCGTCACGACCCGGCCGATATCGCGTGGCAGACGCGCGTGCTTTATCGCCACGTCGAAAGCGCCGCGCCGATCGTGCGCGCGCGGCCCTCGCCCATCGGCGCGGCGCTGCAGGTGCTCGTGTACGTGAAGGACCGGCCCGATCTGTTCGCAGGCATCTGCGCGTACTTCGACAAGAACGGCCTGTCCGTGCTCGCCGCCCGCGTGACGACGACACGGCACGGTTACGCGCTCGACAATTTTTTGGTTTCGCATCCGGATCACGACGGCAGTTATCGCGACATCGCGAATCTCGTTGAACAACAACTCGCGTCCCTGCTGACGGAAGACGGCATCCTGCCCGAGCCGTCGAGGGGTCGCGTCTCGCGCCTCGTGCGAACCTTTCCGGTCACGCCGCGTGTCGATCTTCGACCCGACGAGCGTGGGCAGTACTACATCCTGTCCGTATCGGCGAATGATCGGCAGAGCCTTCTCTATTCCATCACGCGCGTGCTCGCGCAACACCGGATCGGCGTGCAGGCGGCGCGCATCAACACGCTGGGCGAACGCGTCGAGGACGTGTTTCTGCTCGACGGCAAGAGCCTGTCGTCCAATCGCACGCAGATCCAGGTCGAAACCGAATTGCTGCGCGCGATCGCAGCCTGAAACTTTATGCGCGATTTTATGCGCGTCCGACTTCCGAGCCGCGCTCGCCGGTGCGTTCCGGCACGTTCACCGGTCGCAAGCCCGTTCGTCCTCAGGCGCCCGAGGGGGCGGCGGCGAAGCCCGCGGGGTCCAAGGCGGGAAAATTGGGCGGGTCGTTCGAGCGGAAGGGGCCTCCGCGGGGGGATGGCGGTGAGCGACGCAGCTCGGAGCGTCGTGGCGCTGCTGGGGATGAGCGGCGGCCGTTCAAGACGCGTGAGGACGCGCGCGGCGAACGTGGCAACTTCGAGCGACGTGGCACAGCCGGCGACGAGCGCAAGCCCACGCCCGTCCTCGCCGATGCCCCGAAAAGAGACCACGCCCCGCGCGACGGTCTCGTGCGTCTGTCGAAGGTGATGTCGGAACTCGGCCTCTGTTCGCGCCGCGAAGCCGACGAGTGGATCCAGAAAGGCTGGGTCCGCGTCGACGGCGAGATCGTCGATACGCTCGGCACCCGCATCCGCCCGACGCAGGAGATCGAAATCCTGCCCGCCGCGCATTCGGCTCAGGCCAAGCAGGTGATGATCCTGCTGCACAAGCCGGTCGGTTACGTGTCCGGACAGGCCGAAGACGGCTACGAACCCGCCGTCGTGCTGATCAATCCGTCGAATCACTAGAACGAGGACCGCTCGGGCATCAAGTTCGCGCCGAATCATCTGCGCACGCTCGCGCCGGCCGGACGTCTCAACATCGATTCGACCGGACTGCTCGTGCTGACGCAGGACAGACGCATCGCGAAGCAACTGATCGGCGGACATTCGGAGGTCGACAAGGAATATCTGGTAGGAATATCTGGTAGGAATATCTGGTAGGAATATCTGGTAGGAATATCTGGTAGGAATATCTGGTGCGCGTACGCTTCGACGATATCATCGAAAACGTCGATCAGCAATTCCCCGCCGACCGCCTCGCACTGCTACGTCACGGCCTCGAACTCGACGGCGTGCCGCTCAAGACCGCCTAGGTTAGCTGGCAGAACGGCGAGCAACTGCGTTTCGTACTGCGCGAAGGCAAGAAGCGCCAGATCCGCCGCATGTGCGAGATGGTCGAACTGGAGGTCGTCGGCCTGAAGCGCATCCGCATGGGCCGCATCGCGCTCGGCACGCTGCCGCAGGGTCAATGGCGCTATCTCGTACCCGACGAAAGTTTCTGAGCTCCCGAACGCAGGTGTGTCGCGTGGACGAAACGCGACACTGCATATTTCAGCCGAAGGTGACTGGCTGT
>JAQFVI010000383.1 GCA_029439495.1 Caballeronia sp. BR6202001590007 | reverse complement strand
CGCCGGCCGCGGCGCCCGCGCGCGAGAACGGACGCGCGCGCGCGTCCGCCGCGCCGATTCCCAACGGCCTGAACGTGAGCATCGTCTATCGCAGCGAGCATGCCGAAGGCGAAGTACGCCTGGGCGACGCGTGGCGCGTCAAGCCGACCGACGAACTCATCACCGCGCTGCGCGGCGAGTTCGCGGGCAGCGCGATCGAAATCGTCTACTGATGCGCATCGGCATCTCGGCGAATGCACTGAAGCATTCCGGCGGTCTCGAACGCTACGCGATGGACCTCGTGCGCGGCCTCGCGCGCGCGGGCTTCGAAGACAGGCAGAAGCCCACGTTCTTCGCCCGCAAGATCGACCGGTCGCTCCCGGAAAGCAGGCTTGTCGATGCGCATCGCATCAAGGTATCGTTTCTGCCGGGCAAGCTGCGCGACGCCTACTTTTCCTGGGCGCTCAAGCGTGCGCGCAAGAAGGCGAAAGTCGACGTGCTGATCGGCTGCAACCGCGTCGAGAGTTCGGAGATCGCCATTTGCGGCGGCACGCATATCGGTTTCTTGCGCGCGACGGGACGGCGCGAGAAGCGCTCCGATACGCGGCAGATCGCGCTGGAGCGGCGCCAGTATCGCGAATCGAAGGTGATCGTCGCGCATTCGGACATGATGCGCGACGAGTTGCGCACGCTCTACGGCATCGACGATCGCAAGATTCGCGTCGTCTATCCGCCGGTCGACGGCGCGCGTTTTTCGCCGGTCGATGTGGCGCAGCGCGCGCGCCTGCGCGAACGCTTCGGCTTCGAGGACAACGAGACCGTGCTGCTGTTTCCGTCGAGCAGTCATCAGCGCAAAGGGCTGCCGCTGATCGAGGAAGCTCTGGCGGGGCTGGATGTCGTGATCGCGGTGGCCGGGTGCGCGCCCGAAAAAACTGTGCCGAATGTGCGCTATATCGGCTATGCGAAGGACATCGAGGATGCCTATCGTGCGGCGGATTTCACCATCCTCGCTTCGAGCTACGAGCCGTTCGGCCTCGTCGGCATCGAGTCGGTGATGTGCGGCACGCCGGTGATCTTTCCCGCCTGCATCGGCTGCTGCGATGCCATCGCCGACGATGCGAAACGCGTGTTCCGCTCGGGCGATGCGAACGATCTGCGCCGCGTGGTCGCCGACGCCATCGCGACGCGGCGCGCTTATGCGCGCATCGACGGCGATGCGGTGCGCTACGAAACGAGCATCGATGCGCACGTAAGCGCGTTGCTCGGACTCGCGCGCGAGATAGTCGCTGCGCGCTGAGCGGGCTTCAGCGCTTCGCCGGCTCCGACGCGTTCAGATGCGCGAGCTTCAGAAAACGGTAGTACACCGTTTGCGCGTTGAAGAGCGCGATCATGAAGCCGGTCTTGCCGTCGAGAAAGCCGCGCCGCAACACGTAAGTGCGCACGAACGCCCACGCGCTGCGCGATACTGCGACGCCGAAGCCGCCGCGCTTGCCCGCCGCATGCCGCTGGCGCGCGCCGGCGCTCGAGTACGCATCGAGCTTGCGCAGCACGGCTTCGAGGTCCTCGTAGGAATAGTGCATCAGCTTGCCTTCGAGCCGCGCGACGCGCGGGTCACCCGACAGCACGAAACGCTCGTGCACGAGATCGTCGGAAAAGCGCGCGGTGCCGCGTTTGAAGAGACGCGGAATCCAGTCGGGATACCAGCCGCTGTGCCGGACCCAGGTGCCGCAGAAGCTCGATAGCCGGTCGACCGCATAGGCATCGGCGTGCGGCGCGGCGAGCGCGGCGCGAATCGATGCGGCGAGTTCGGGCGAGACGATCTCGTCGGCATCGATGGACAGCACCCAGTCGGTCGACAATGCATCGAGCGCGCGATTTTTCTGTGGCCCGAAGCCCGGCCAGTCGCGCGCGACGATCACGCGGGCGCGATGACGTTCGGCGATCTCGACGGTTCCGTCCGTGCTGCCGCCGTCGACGACGACGATCTCATCGGCGAAGGCGACCGATTCCAGGCACTGCACGAGCCGCGCGGCGGCGTTGTGCGTGATGAGGGCGATGCCGAGGGTGGGGGTGGACATGAATCGTTGAACAAGGCATGCGAGTTGATATAATCATTCGCCGTGAGCACCGTTTAAGCAGGGCGTAAGGCCTGGGCGGTGCGAGCGCAAAGAGGCCGCTGGCCTCTTTTTGTTGTGACGGTGACCGGCTGCGAGGTCCGTAAGTGTGCCCGAGATTGCCGCGAACAAGAAGATCGCGCATCGCGGCGATTTTCGCGCTCGTGTCGCGGCGAAGCCGCTTTCGTCTCACAACCCGCATCCCACATTCATGACAACAGCGCGGCGGGGCAGGTTCGATGCACGAGTCGATTGACGCTCGGGCGCGTCTTCGGAAGCGTGTTCAGGCGCGCGGGCCGCGCGCCGCATCCGCCAGTCAGACCGTTTCGAATCTATGAGCCGACTTTCCGGGCGCATACGCGTGATTGCCCGTGCCTTACCGCTGCTTGTGCTGAAGCCGTTTCGCCGGCATCCGGTCGCCGTGTCGAGCATTCTGATCGCGCATCATCTGCTGCTCGGCGACACGCTGCTGCTCACTCCGCTCATCGCGAAGCTGCGCGAGCGCTATCCGCATGCGCGTATCGCGCTGACCTGTCCGAAAGCGATCGTGCCGCTCTTCGCCGGTCGTCCGTATGGCGCAGAGGCGTTGCCGTTCGATCCGCGCGATGCAGAGAGCGTGAATGGCGTGCTGAAGTCGGGACCTTACGATCTGGGCATCGTCGCGGGCGAGAACCGCTTCGCCTGGCTCGCGATCGCGGCGGGATGCCGCTGGATCGTCGGGCATGGTGGCGATACGCCCGCGTGGAAGAACTGGCCGCTCGACGAGGCGCATCCGTATCCGTCGAAGCCCGCCGCGTGGGCCGATATCGCTGCGGCGCTAATCGACGGCCCGCCGCCGCGCCGTTACCGTTCGGGCGACTGGCCCGCGCCGCCGGACGCCGCCGCCGCGTTTGCCGAAGCCGGCCTGGCCGCGCAATCCTATGTGGTGCTGCATCCGGGCGCGAGCACGAGTGTCAAGCGCTGGCCGCAGGCGCGCTGGCTGGAACTGGCGGGCCGCATCGAAGCGCAGGGGCTCGGCGTTGTCTGGAGCGGCGGTCCCGGAGAAGTCGAACTGGTGCGCGCGATCGATCCGCAAGGGCGCTATCCGAGTTTCGCGGGGCGTCTGAATCTGGGCGAGTTGTGGCATCTTTTCTCAGGCGCGCGGGCACTGGTCTGCCCGGATACGGGCGTCGCGCACCTCGGACGCATGATCGGCGTGCCGACGGTGACGCTGTTCGGCCCCGGCAACGCGATGATCCACGGCACCGGCGAATTCTGGCGCGATGCGCCCTTCGTCCCGGTTACCATTGCCGATCTGCCGTGCCGCGACAAGCCGATCATTTTTCGCCGCCACGTTGCGTGGATTCGCCGTTGCGATCGCAACGAAGCGACTTGCGTCGCGTGGCGCGGCACGCATGCCGACTGCATGGGCCGCCTGTCGGTCGACGACGTGAGCCGCGCGCGCGGGCACCTGCTGACCAATTATCCATGACCAAACGAACCGCTTTGCGACCCGATCTGCCGATTTGGATAGGCGCGCCCGTCATCCTGTTCGTCGTCACGTTCGCGCACATGACGGCGGTGGAAAACATCGCGCTCGGTTTCGTCGGACTCGGTACGCTGTGCGTGGCCTTCGCGCGCAGTGCGCCGTCGCCGCTGCGCTGGCCGCTCGTCGCGCCGGTCGCGCTGTGGGCGGGCTGGACGCTGGCATCGGTGTCCTGGTCCGCGTTGTCCGCCGAGAGCATGCACGCGTGGTTCGACGAAGTCTGCTACCCGCTCTTCGGCTTCTTCGCCTTCTGGTTGATCGGCTCGCGCACCGCGCAACCGGAGCGCTTCGTGATCGCGCACTGGGCGGGCTGCGTGCTGCTCGCGCTCATCAGCGCGCTCAACTGGGGACATCTCCAGCCGCCGACCACCGACACGTTCATGCTGCATTACTATAACCGCGTCGGGCACACGAGCACCGTCGCGCTGTTCGCGGTGGCGCTGTTCATCGGCACGACGATGCAGGGCAAGTGGCGCGCGATCGGCTGGTCGGGCATCGTGCTCGCGATGTTCATCGGCGCGGCGACGCTCAACCGCTTCTTCGCCGTCGCGGCCTCCGTGACCTTCATGATCGCGCTATATCCGCTGTATCGCCGTCATATGGTGCTCGCCGTGATCGCGCTGCTCGTGATCAGCGTGGCGGCGATCGGCGCGCTCGAAACGAGTTCGCGGATGCGCTTCAAGGTTCTGCCGCTCGCGCTGCCCGCGCATGGCGTGACGATCGAAGGCGATCGCGTGCCCGTGCCGTTGTTCCTGCCGGGCATCGCCGATACGCTCGCGTCCGACACGCGCCCGCGCCTGTGGGCCTTCTATGCGAAGGCGGGCGAACCGCACGCGTGGACGGGCATCGGCTTCGGCAAGCCTCTGCCGGGCAAGGTCTACGCCAAGGAGATTCCGGCCAGTCTGCTGGCCGCCGAATGGCAGGCGCTCACGCACGCGCACAACCTGTTTCTGAATACGTGGCTGCAGACGGGCGCGATCGGCGTGGCGCTGGAAGTCCTGTTGCTTGCCGCGCTCGTCAGGCGCTTCTGGCGCCTGCGCCGCGATCTGCCGTGGCATGCGGCGGGCGGGCTCGCGCTGGTCGGTGCGATGATCGCCAAGAACAGCACCGACGATTTCATGTGGCAGACGACCGCGCTTGCCTTCTGGTGTTTCGCGGGCCTGATGCTCGGACGAGGCGAGCGGATCGCCGGACGCGTGCCGTCCGCCCGCGCCGAAACCGCCGCGCTCGCCGATGCGCAAACGCATCCGCCGCGCCCGGCGTAATCCCTTGATGAGTCCGCGCGGCGAAGCGGATTAGAATGCTGGATTCGCGTGCGATCTTGCCCATTCAGGCGAAGCCGCGCGCCGTCGCATGCAGCGAGCGCCGCCAACCGATAACCGGAAATCGATTTGAGCCAGAAGCAGAAACTCCGCAAGCCCATCGGCGGCGCTGACGCCTCGTCGCCGACCGCCGTCATGAAGCGGCTATGGCCGTACATCCGGCCGCTGATGGGCATGGTGATCCTCGGCATTGCGACGATGGGTCTCGTCGCCGCGACCGAAGCCGGCATTCCGATGCTGCTCAAGCCCTTGCTCGATCACGGTTTCGGCACCAAGGGCAGCGACCACGCGCGCTGGCTCGTGCCGCTCGCCGTCGTCGGGCTCGCGCTGGTGCGCGGCGTCGCGCAATACACGTCGGGCTATTTTCTTTCCTACGTATCGAACAAGATCCTGCTGCAACTGCGGCTCGAAATGTTCAATCGCATGATCCATTCGGGCGCGGGCTTCTTTCAGCACGAGACGGCGAGCACGATCATCAATGCGATCGTCTTCGAAGTGAATCAAATTCTCAGCGTGCTGTCGAGCGTCGTCGTGACGCTCGTGCGCGATTCGCTGACCGTCATGTTTCTGCTCGGCTATCTGTTCATCCTCAACTGGCAGCTCACGCTGATCGTCGCGATCATCCTGCCGCTGATCGGCTGGCTCGTCAGCAAGATCAACCGGCGTCTGCGGCGGCTCAATCGCGAGCATCAGGCGCTCACCAACGAGCTGTCTTATATCGTCGAGGAAACCGTCGGCGGCTACAAGGTCGTCAAGGTGCATAACGGCGAGCCTTACGAGATCAACCGCTTCACGCAGATAAGTCATCGCCTGCGCGGCTACTCGATGCGCATGCAGGTGTCGGGTGGGCTTGCGCAGCCGCTCACTCAGTTCCTCGCGTCGATCGCGNTGCTGCTCGTGATTTCGCCGCTGAAGCATCTGATCGACATCANCGGTGTCTCTCTCGCGCGCGCGGCGAGGTCGAATTCCGCGACGTGATGTTCACCTACGGTTCGTCGGAGCGGCCGACGCTCGCTCATGTGTCGTTCAAGGTCGCGTCCGGCGAGATGGTCGCGCTGGCCGGACCTTCGGGCAGCGGCAAGACGACGCTCGTGAATCTGCTGCCGCGCTTCTTCGATCCGCGCACGGGGCAAGTGCTCGTCGACGGCGTGCCGCTCACCGAGTACAACCTGCACGATCTGCGCGGCCAGATGGCGATGGTGAGCCAGGACGTTGTGCTCTTCAACGATACGATCGCCGCGAACGTCGCCTATGGCCAGACGCCGGATAGCGAACTCGTGATGTCGGCGCTCGCGGCCGCGAATCTCGCCGATGTGGTTTCGGCACTGCCGGACGGCATCGATACCTTGATCGGCGGCAACGGCATGCGCTTGTCGGGCGGCCAGCGTCAGCGTCTGGCGATCGCGCGGGCAATCTACAAGGACGCACCGATTCTGATTCTCGACGAAGCGACGTCCGCGCTCGATTCCGAGTCCGAACGCCATGTGCAGGCCGCGCTGGAAACGCTGATGAAGGGCCGCACGACCTTGGTCATCGCGCATCGGCTGTCGACCATCGAACGCGCGGACCGCATTTTGGTGATGGAAGCGGGGAAGATCGCGGAGCAGGGCAGCCACGCGGAATTGCTGCGCAAGAATGGACTGTATGCGCACCTGCACCGGATTCAGTATCAGCAGCAGGCGGCGTGAGAGTTACATCAGCACGATGTCGTACTGCTCCTGACTCAAATTACTCTCCACCTGCAGCGACACCGGCTTGCCGATGAAGTCCATCAGCATCGCCAGATGCTGCGACTCTTCTTCCAGAAACAGGTCGATCACCTGCTGCGACGCCACCACGCGAAACTCGCGCGGATTGAACTGCCGCGATTCGCGCATGATCTCGCGCAGCACGTCGTAGCACACGGTGCGCGGCGTCTTGACCTGGCCCTTGCCCTGGCACGTCGGGCACGGTTCGCACAGGACGTGCGCAAGCGATTCGCGCGTGCGCTTGCGCGTCATCTCGACCAGGCCTAGCTGCGAAAATCCGTTGACGGTCACGCGCGTGCGATCGCGCGACAGCGCGCGCTTGAGTTCGCCCAGCACCTGATCGCGATGCTCGGCGTTCTCCATGTCGATGAAATCGATGATGATGATCCCGCCCAGGTTACGCAGCCGCAGTTGCCGCGCGATGGTCTGCGCCGCCTCGAGATTCGTCTTGAAGATGGTGTCGTCGAAATTGCGCGCGCCGACGTAGCTGCCCGTGTTGACGTCGATGGTCGTCATCGACTCGGTCTGGTCGATCATCAGATAGCCGCCCGATTTGAGATCGACGCGCCTCGACAGCGCCCGCAGGATCTCCGCTTCGATGTTGTACAAATCGAAGAGCGGCCGCTCGCCCGTGTAGTGATGCAGCCGCGCCGTGACCGCCGGCGTGAACTCCGCCGCGAAGTCGGCGAGCATCTGATAGGTCTCGCGCGAGTCGACCTGAATGCGCGTGGTCTCGTCGTTGACGAAATCGCGCAGCACGCGCTGCGCGAGATTCAGATCCTGATAGAGTAGTGAAGTTGGCGGCATGCGCTGCGCTTGGGCGACGATGGTCGCCCAGGTCTTGCGCAGATACGCGACGTCGGCGGCGAGTTCCTCGCTGGTCGCATCCTCGGCGATGGTGCGCACGATATAGCCGCCTTTCTCGTCGGCGGGCAGCACGGCCGTCAGACATGCGCGCACGGCCTCGCGCTCGGCCTCGCTTTCGATCTTCTGCGAGATACCGATATGCGGCTCCTGCGGCAGATAAACCAGCGTGCGCCCCGCGATGCTCACCTGCGTCGACAGGCGCGCGCCCTTGGTGCCGATCGGATCTTTGACGACCTGCACCATTAGCGACTGCCCTTCGAAGACGATCTTCTCGATCGGTGTATGCGGATGCGAGCCATGCGTCTCGTCCGCGATGCGCGGATGCCAGATGTCCGCGACATGCAGAAAAGCCGCGCGCTCGAGGCCGATATCGATGAACGCCGACTGCATGCCGGGCAGCACGCGCACGACCTTGCCGAGATAGACGTTGCCGACGCGGCCGCGCGACAGCGTGCGCTCGACGTGAAGTTTCTGAACGGCGCCTTGCTGAACCAGTGCGACGCGGGTTTCCTGCGGTGTGACGTTGATCAGGATTTCTTCGTTCATGGTCTGTTTTTAGAACTGGACGCGCGCCACGCGCAGAAGTGCAGCGGTTTCGAAAAGGGGCAGACCCATGATACCCGAATAGGAACCGGCGATTTGCTCGATGAACGCCGCTGCCTTGCCCTGTATGCCGTACGCGCCCGCCTTGCCGAGCGGCTCGCCGGTCGCGGCTTAGCGTTGCAGCGCAGCACGGTCGAGCGGCGCGAAACGCACCGTCGAGCGCGACAGCGCGGACTCGCAGCGGCCGTCGTCGAGCACGATCGTGACAGCGGTGAGCCGCTCGTGTTCGCGGCCGGCGAGCCGTTCGAGCATCGCGACAGCGCCGTCGGCGTGCGCGGGCTTGCCGAGGATCAGCGCGAGGGCGCGCTCGCTGCGTTCGAGCCGCGCGCGCTGCATGCGCTTTTGAGCACGCAGACGCGTTGCACATACGTATCAGCGGATTCGCCGGGCAGCTCGGCTTCGAGCGCTTCGGCATCTTCGTCGGGACGGGGAAGGAGCAGTTCGAAGCGCACGCCGAGCTGATTCAGCAGTTCCTGACGGCGCGGGCTTTGGGGGGCGAGATAGACGAAGGCGTAATCGGGCATCGGGTAGCGGAGGTCGAAGCGTGCGCCTGGGCCTTCGATAGCGGACGATCGACGGCCCTCACACGCGATGATAGGGATGATTCTGCGTGATGGTCCACGCACGGTAAAGCTGTTCGGCGAGCAGCACGCGCACCATGCCGTGCGGCAGCGTGAGACTGGAGATGCGCAGCATCAGTTCGGCGCGCAACTTGAGATCGGGATCGAGTCCGTCCGCGCCGCCGATCACGAACGCGACGTCGCGCGTGCTTTGGCAGCGCGGCTTCGATGCGCTGCTTCTCGGTCGCCATCACGCTTTCGGCGTTACGGCCGGAAGAACGCAGTTCCGGCTTGATTTCCCTGGGTTCGATGCGCAACTCGGGCGGCATGCGCTTCGCGTATTCGTCGAAGCCATTCGTGATCCAGTCAGGCATCTTGTGTCCGACTGCGAGAATGTGAAGCTTCACGCTTACTTTTACGCTTAAGCTTGCTTGCGCGCGGTCTTGGCGCGGCGCGCTTGACGGTAGGCTTAGCGGCGACTTCGTTCTCTTCGTCGTCGGCGCTCACACGCGTGCCGCCGAACATGTTCGGCGTCTGCAGCTTCACGCGCACGGGCTTGTCGCCCCACACTTCCTCGAGGTTGTAGTACTGACGCAGCGCCGGTTGCAGGATATGCACGACCGCGTCGCCGCAATCGACCAGCACCCATTCGCCGATTTCTTCGCCTTCCGTGCTGACGATGTCGCCGCCCGCCTGCTTGACCTTCTCGCGCACGCTGTTGGCGAGCGCCTTGGTCTGGCGGTTCGACGTGCCGCTCGCCACGACCACGCGGTCGAACAGCGACGTCAGATGGCTCGTGTTGAACACCTTGATGTCTTGCGCCTTGACGTCTTCGAGACCGTCGACGATCGCGCGTTGAAGCTTCTGAATTTCCATAATTACCGTGTCTGGTACAGATGATGTTGAACAATATAGTCCCATACGGTCGTCGGGACCTGGGCGCGCACGTCCTGCGAGCCGCTCATCATGCGCGCTTCATCGCGGATCGCCGTGGCGGAGATGTCCATCAGCAGCGTCTCGTCGATCAGCATGTGGCCGTGCGGCGTCGCCGCGAGCGTCGAAGCGGAGGCGCTGCGCGCCGACAGTTCCGCCGCGACTTCGGCGGGTAGCGTCGCCACGTCGAAGCTCGCGCGCGTTTCCACGCAGACGTGCGCGTAGTCGAAGAGCCGTTTCCACTCGCGCCACGAATTCAGCTTGACGAGCTGATCGGCGCCCATCAGCAGCGCGAGCGAGGCATCGGCGCCTTCGCGCGCGCGCCACTGCGCGAGCGTCTCCACCGTGTAGGTTGTGCCTTCGCGATCGATCTCGTCGGTGGCGACGATCACCTCGACGCCCGGCAGGTCGAGCGAGGCCGCCGACGCGCGCGTCATCGCGAGCCGGTGTTCCGGCGCCGAGACGCCTGCCTTCTGCCACGGCTGGCCGGCGGGCAGCAGCACGAGTTCGGTCAGATCGAGCAGTTCGGCAAAGCGCCGCGCGAGCTTCAGATGACCGTTGTGAATCGGATCGAAGGTGCCGCCGAGCAGACCGANCACAGCCATTCGCGGCGCACCAGAAAATCGGAGTAGAGGCGCGCCTCCGGCGTGCCGGGCTCTGGTTTCCAGTCGTAGCGCCAGTTCGCGGCGGGCGGCATCGACATGAGAATCGACTCGGTGCGGCCGCCGCTTTGCAGACCAAAATGCGTGCCGCGGTCCCAGACGAGATTGAACTCGACGTAACGGCCGCGCCGGTACGCCTGAAACTCGCGTTCGCGTTCGGAGAACGGCGTATCGCGGCAGCGCTCGATGATCGGCAGATACGCGGCGAGGAACGCGTCGCCGACGCTTTTCATCATCGAGAACGAGCGTTCGAAACCGCCGTCGGAATAGTCGTCGAAGAAAATGCCGCCGATGCCGCGCTGCTCGCCGCGATGCTTCAGATAGAAATACTCGTCGCACCACGTCTTGAAGCGCGGATAGAGGTCCGCGCCGAATGGCACGAGCGCATCGCGGCATGTCTCGTGGAAGTGTCGCGCGTCTTCCTCGTAGCCGTAGATCGGCGTCAGGTCCATGCCGCCGCCGAACCAGAACACCGGCGCTTCGCTTTCCTTGAGCGCCGTCAGCATGCGCACGTTCGCGTGCACGGTCGGGCAGTGCGGGTTGCGCGGATGCATGACGAGCGAGACGCCCATCGCCTCGAAACCGCGCCCCGCGAGTTGCGGACGCGCCGCGCTCGCGGACGGCGGCAGCGCATCGCCCTGAACGTCTGAGAAGCCGATGCCGCCGCGCTCGAAGAAGCCGCCGCCTTCGAGCATGCGCGTGACGCCGCCGCCGCGCAGATGCTCGCCCGGCTCGCGCGTCCACGCGTCGGTCGAGAAGGGCGTGCCGTCGAAGTGGCCGAGCGCATCCGCGATGCGGGTCTGCAAGCCGGTCAGATAGTTGCGGACGGCAGCGATGTCGTGGCGTGCGTCGCTATCGTGCTGGGGTGTCGGTTCGCTCATTCGATTGCTGCGATGCGCCATCCGGCGCGTCTTTGGTCGTGGGGGACGGTTTGTTTCCAGACTCCGAAAACGCGCTGCCGGACACGAGGTCCGGCAGCGCGGTGATCCTGCGGGGCGAAGCCGCGCGCGATGGCCGTGATCCTAGCCCTGACGGTCCGACTGCTTGCGGTTCACCGCACGGTAGCCGATGTCGCGGCGATACTGCATGCCATCGAACGAGATCTGGTTCACCGTATCGTAGACTACCGATTGCGCGTCGTGCACGGAATCCGCGAGGCCGACGATGCACAGCACGCGTCCGCCCGAGGTCGTGAGCTTGCCGTCCGTGAGCGTGGTGCCCGCGTGGAAGGTCACGGCATCGGTCGTTTCCGCCGGAATGCCTGTGATCCGGTCGCCCTTGCGCGGCGTTTCCGGATAGTCGTGCGCCGCCAGCACCACGCCGAGCGCCGTGCGGCGGTCCCAGTCGAGCTTCGCGCCGTCGAGCTTGCCGTCGATCGCCATTTCGACGATTTTCGAGAAATCGCCCTTGAGGCGCGCCATGATCGGCTGCGTTTCGGGATCGCCCATTCGGCAGTTGAATTCGAGCGTCTTCGGGTTGCCGTTCGCGTCGATCATCAGGCCGGCGTACAGAAAGCCCGTGTAGCGGATGCCTTCGTTCTCCATGCCGCGCACGGTCGGCAGGATGATTTCGCGCATCACGCGCGCGTGCAGTTGCGGCGTGACGATGGGCGCGGGCGAATAGGCGCCCATGCCGCCGGTGTTCGGGCCCTTGTCGCCGTCGAGCAGGCGCTTGTGATCCTGACTCGACGCAAGCGGCAGCACGTTCTTGCCGTCCACCATGACGATGAAGCTGGCTTCCTCGCCCGCGAGGAATTCCTCGATGACGACGCGCGCGCCCGCATCGCCAAGCTTGTTGTCGGCGAGCATGGAATCGATCGCGGCGTGCGCCTCGTCCGGCGACATCGCGACGACCACGCCCTTACCGGCCGCGAGCCCGTCGGCTTTGATGACGATCGGCGCGCCCTTGCGGTCGATGTACGCGTGCGCTGCCGCGATGTCCGTAAAGGTTTCGTACTCCGCCGTCGGAATGTGGTGGCGCTTCATGAACGCCTTGGCGAAGTCCTTCGAGCTTTCGAGCTGGGCGGCTTCCTTCGTCGGCCCGAAGACCTTGAGCCCGCGAGAGCGGAACAGATTGACGATGCCCGCCGCCAGCGGCGCTTCGAGACCGATCACGGTCAGCGCGACATGCTCGCGTTCGACGAAATCGGCGAGCGCGGCCGGATCGGTGATGTCGAGATTGCGTAAGCACTCGTCCTGCGCGGTGCCGCCGTTGCCCGGCGCGACGTAGACGATCTGTACGCGCGGCGATTGCGCGAGCTTCCAGGCCAGTGCGTGTTCGCGGCCGCCGGAACCGACGACGAGTAACTTCATGTGATTCCCCGAAAAGCCTCTGTAAAAGCGGTGGCGGCCAGTCGCGCGCGTGGCGGCGCGCGGCCGGCGAGGGCGCGGAACCATCCGCGCCGTGGACACGTCGGAGGCGGCTCGCGCGGACTGCTGCTGCGTCACTCGCCTGCGCCGGTCGATGCAATGTGCGGCTTCGGTATCGGCCTCAGAACCGATCCGAAGCGAAAGGTATTCCCGCCGGAGCGGCAACGCCGGTGACGGCGCTTACTCGTCGTTGATCGCGGCGTTCGTGTAGATTTCCTGCACATCGTCGAGATTTTCCAGGGCGTCGAGCAGTTTTTGCATCTTTACCGCGTCGTCGCCGCTGAATTCGACTTCGGTTTGCGGCTTCATCGTCACTTCGGCGAGTTCGGCCTTGAAGCCGGCGGCTTCGAGCGCGTCCTTCACCTTCTGGAAATCGTTGGGCGGCGCGATCACTTCGATGCTACCGTCCTCGTTGGTCACGACGTCGTCCGCGCCGGCCTCGAGCGCCGCGTCCATCAGCTTGTCTTCCGGCGTGCCGGGCGCGAACAGGAACTGGCCGACGTGATCGAACATGAACGACACCGAGCCGCCCGTGCCCGTGTTGCCGCCGAATTTCGAGAAGGCGTGGCGCACTTCCGCGACGGTGCGCGTGCGGTTGTCGGTCATGGTGTCGACGATGATCGCCGCGCCGCCGATGCCGTAGCCTTCGTAGCGGATTTCCTCGTGGTTCGCGCCGTCCACGCCGCCGACGCCGCGCTGGATCGCGCGGTTGATGTTGTCTTTCGGCATATTGGCGTCGTAGGCCTTGTCCACGGCCAGGCGTAGGCGCGGGTTCGTGTCGATTTCGCCACCGCCCAGGCGCGCCGCGACCTGGATTTCCTTGATGAGACGCGTCCAGACCTTGCCCTTTTTGGCATCCGCCGCGGCTTTCTTATGCTTGATGTTGGCCCATTTCGAATGACCCGCCATTACCTTTCTCCATCGCGCGCGGGCAGTATGCCGCGCCAGTTTACTGTCTTGCCGTGAAGCCGGGATGAATCGCGCGAACGCGTCTTGTGTCGACGGACCGCCGCGCGCGTGGCGCCGGGCGCGTCCCATCGGGACCTGAATAGGAACAGACCGAAATTTTATCACGCCGCCGCGCCGCGCCGGCGGCGGCCCGAAAGCAAACCGCCGCGCGGGATACGCGCGGCGGTGCGGAAGGAAAACCGGGGAAAAACGGCGGCGAATCGCGTTCGGATCAGTTTTTCGTGCCGAACAGGCGGTCGCCGGCATCGCCGAGGCCGGGGACGATATACGCGTGATCGTTCAGATGCGAATCCAGCGACGCGACATACAGCTTCACGTCCGGATGCGCGTCCTAGAACACCTTCACGCCCTCGGGCGCGGCGACCAGCGCGACGAACACGATGTTCTCCGCCGACACCTTGCGGCGCTTCATCACGTTGACCGCGTGGACGGCGGAGTAGCCGGTCGCGACCATCGGATCGCACAGGATGAAAATGTGCTCCTCGAGATCCGGCGGCAGGCGCACGAGATACTCGACCAGACGATGATCTTCCGCGCGATACACGCCGATATGTCCGACGCGCGCCGACGGCACCAGATCGAGCAGGCCGTCCGACATGCCGACGCCCGCGCGTGTACGGGCACGATCGCGAGCTTCTTGCCGGCGATCACCGGCGCATCGATTTCGACGAGTGGCGTCTCGACGCGCTTGGTCGTGAGGGCAGGTTGCGGGTGATTTCGTAGCCCATCAGCAGCGTGATTTCGCGCAGCAGTTCGCGAAAGGTGCGCGTCGACGTGTCCTTGTCCCGCATGTGCGTGAGCTTGTGCTGGATCAGCGGGTAGTCGAGGATGAAGAGATTGGGAAAACGGCTGTCTTGTTTCATGGGTCTCACGCGCGCGAGCGCNGCGATGTTGGAGCCGCGATGCCGGAGCCGACAGTGGCGACAGTGGCGACAGTTTACCNCCGCCGCTCCGATTCTTCTAGAATGCGAGAAGACGTCACGAAGACGTCGAGAAAAGGCCGGCGCGTCCGAACATCAACGAATACGGAGAATGCACGATGGATATGGGAATCGCGGGCCGCACGGCGCTCGTGTGCGCGGCAAGCAAGGGGCTCGGGCGCGGCTGCGCCGAAGCGCTCGCCGCCGAAGGCGTGAATCTGGTGATCACCGCGCGCACCGCCGAGACGCTCGAGGCGACCGCCGCGCACATCCGCGCGACCTACGGCGTCGAGGTGAAGACCGTCGCGGGCGATATCGCGACGCCCAAAGGTCACGCGGCCGCGCTCGCCGCCTGCCCGCAGCCGGACATCCTCGTGAACAACGCGGGCGGGCCGCCGCCGGGCGACTTCCGCAACTTCACGCACGACATGTGGGTCAAGGCGCTCGAAGCCAACATGCTCACGCCGATCGAACTGATGAAGGCGACCATCGACGGCATGATCGAGCGCGGCTTCGGACGGATCGTCAACATCACGAGTTCGTCGGTGAAGGCGCCGATCGACGTCCTGGGGCTCTCGAACGGCGCGCGTTCCGGACTCACGGGCTTCGTCGCGGGCGTTGCGCGCAAGGTGGCGTCCACCGGCGTCACGATCAACAACCTGCTGCCCGGCACCTTCGACACGGACCGCATCGCGGTGACGATGGAAGCGCAGGCCAAAGCGCAGAACATTCCGGTCGGCGAAATCCGCGAGCGTCGCGCGCAGAGCCTGCCGGCGGGGCGCTTCGGCAATCCGGAAGAGTTCGGCAAGGTGTGCGCGTTCCTGTGCAGCGTGCATGCCGGATACATCACCGGACAGAACCTGCTAATCGACGGCGGCGCGTATCCGGGCACGTACTGACATGACGCAACCGACCACGCCAGTCACGGCGTCGAGCGAGCGCCCGCGCGCATGATTCTCGACGACCTGCGCCTGCGTTTTTCGCAGGTTTCCTGATTTCACACCGAACGATGGAGACGAACGAGCGATGACCAAGGCAATCCGTTTCGACAAGGCCGGCGGCCCCGAAGTGATGAAGTGGGTCGACGTGAACGTGGGCGAGCCGGACAAGGGTGAGATCCGCGTGAAGCATCATGCGGTGGGACTGAACTTCATCGACGTGTATTTCCGCACCGGCCTGTATCCGATGCCGCTGCCCGGCGGTCTCGGCATGGAAGCCTCGGGCGAGGTGACGGCGGTTGGCGGGGGCGTTACGCAGTTCAAGCCGGGCGATCGCGTCGCGTATGCCGAGGAGGGTGATGTCGGCCGACTATGTAGTCCGGCTGCCGGATTCCATCGGCCACGAAGACGCCGCGTTGATCATGCTGCAAGGGCTCACCGCGCAATATCTTCTGCGCCGGACCTATCGCGTGAAGGAGGGCGACACGATCCTGATCCACGCGGCGGCGGGCGGCGTCGGCATGCTCGCGTGCCAGTGGGCGAAGGCGCTCGGCGCGACGGTCATCGGCACGGTCGGCTCGGACGAGAAGGCCGAACTTGCGAAGGCGCACGGCTGCGATCACCCGATCGTCTACACGCGCGAGAACTCGTCTACACGCACGAGAACTTCACCCAGCGCATGCGCGAGATCACCAACGGCGCGGGCGTGCCCGTAGTCTATGATTCGATCGGCAAGGACACGTACGTGGGCTCGCTCGACTGTCTCGTGCCGCTCGGCCTGTTCGTGAGCTTCGGCAATTCGTCGGGCCCGCTGCCGCCGATCGATTCCTCCGAATTCGCCGGGCGCGGCTTCGCTGTACTTCATGCGTCCGACGCTCTTCAGCTATATCGCCAAGCGCAGCGATCTCGACACGATGGCCGCCGAGCTGTTCGAGGTCGTCGCTTCGGGCAAGGTGAAGACCAACGTGCGCCAGCGTTACGCGCTGTCGGACGCGGCGAAGGCGCACGAGGATCTCGAAGCGCGCAAGACCACCGGCTCGACGATCTTCCTGCCTTGAAGCCGAGCCCGATCGTCATGCGGACGGCGCAGCGATGAGCGAGCCGTCCTTCACCATCGTTCTGATCGAGGACGAGAAACAGATCCGCCGTTTCATGCGCGTGTCGCTGGAAGCGCAGGGCATGGCCGTGCACGAAGCGGATGCCGGCCAGCGCGGACTCGTCGAGGCCGCGACGCGCAAGCCCGATCTCGTGATCGTCGATCTCGGCCTGCCGGACACTGACGGTCTCGACGTGATCCGCGAACTGCGCGGCTGGACCGAGCTGCCCATCATCGTGCTGTCGGCGCGCACGCAGGAAGAAGAGAAGGTCGCCGCGCTCGATGCGGGCGCGGACGACTATCTGACCAAGCCCTTCGGCGTGTCGGAACTGATGGCGCGCATCCGCGCGCATCTGCGGCGGCGCAATCAGGCAGCGGCAGGCGAGACGCCGGTCGTACGCTTCGGCGACGTCACCGTCGATCTCGCGTTGCGCCGGGTCGCGAAGCACGGCGAAAACGTGCATCTGACGCCGATCGAATACCGGCTGCTCGCCACGCTCGTGCGCATGCGGGGCGCGTGCTGACGCACCGGCAATTGCTCGTCGAGGTGTGGGGGCCGTCGCATGTCGAGAGTCCGCACTATCTGCGCATCTACATGGCGCATCTGCGTCAGAGGCTCGAACGCGATCTCGCGCAGCCCGAGCATATCGTCACCGAAACCGGCGTCGGCTACCGGCTCGTCGGCGCGGGCTGAAGCGCGCGCGATGCGTTCCCGTCACTCGATACACATCCTACCGCCGTCGCCTGTCGCGACCGCCTAGGATCAACTTGATGGGGGCGAGCGAGTTCGCCTCCGATCGATCCTGATGGAGGTGGCCGTGGGTGTCGCACGTGTGGGAAATTCGAATTCGAGCGGTTCCGCAGCAGCGTCCGCGGCGGCGGACGACGGGTCGGTCGACGCACCGCCGCCTGCCGACCGGGACGCGTCGATCGCGTCGCCGGCCGATACGGCATCCGCCGATGGCGCGGTGCGCGAATCGGGCGCTCAAGGCACAGCCGAGGCGGGTCAGCCATCGGCGTCACCTTCCGAATCCACGCCGGAGCTGGCTGACACGCGCCCGCACGCCACACCGACGACTTCCGAGATCCTCGGAGCCGATCAGCGTCGCGAAGACGAGACCTTCGAACCGCCGCCATCCGCGAAGCCGGATGCGGCCGACACGCTGTGCGCCGATCGGACCGACGAGGCAACCGGACCGGTTCGACCCGACGAGGAAGAACTGCTGACGCGGCCGCCGCGCGGCATCGGCGACAGCAGGCCGATGAGTTTTCGGGAGCATCGCGGCGGCGCAGCCTTGGCCGATGGAGCGGATCACCGTTACCGTTTCGATCAGGAAGACTACCGCGCGATCTGCGGCTGGCCCGAGGGCGACGCGTGCGACGGACTGGTTCGCGATACATGCGTCGCGCGGATCGCGGCGCCTACGCGAGCGGCTACGGTCCTTTCACGGTGCTGGCGAGCATGCGCAACGATGCGCGCGGCCGGGGCGAGGGGCATACGAACTTCTGCACCAACGTCGTCGCATCCCAGTTGAGGCCGGGGCGCGTCATGTTCACCAACTACCAGCGGACTCCGGCGGAAAACCTGCGCGAGAATTTCGCCAACCGCGCGGAACGCATCGACGCGCTCGACGAAAGACTCGCCGCCCTGCCGCCGAACTCGATGGCCTACGTTCAGCTGAGCCTGGATTCGAACGGCAGCATGCGCCTCTACGGACATGCGGCGGACCGGCGTCGCGACCTGAAGCTGTTCGATCTCGAGCGGACGCTTAATGAGCTTTTCGATATCCGCGAGTTGCTTGCGCTCGTTCGCGCTGCACAGCGACAGCGCGTCGCCGGATGCGCCCGCGCGGCCCGTGCGGCCGATGCGGTGGACGTAATCTTCCGCGTTGAACGGCAGGTCGAAGTTGATGACCGCGGGAAGTTCCGCGATGTCGAGCCCGCGCGCGGCGACGTCGGTGGCGACGAGCGCTTCGATCTCGCCGCGCTTGAAGGCGTCAAGCGCCTGCATGCGCTCGCTCTGCGAACGGTCGCCGTGGATCGCCGTCGCCACGATGCCGTCCTTCTCCAGCACGCGCACAAGCCGGCTCGCGCCGATCTTGCTGTTGCAGAACACGATGACCTGCTTGAGCCCGCGCTCGCGGATCAGTTGCGCGACTGCACCGGACTTGTCGCTCTCGTGCACCTCATAGACGATCTGCCGCACGTTGGCATTGGTCGAGTTGCTGCGCGCGACTTCGATCGTCTGCGGGTTGCGCAGATAGGTCGACGCCAGCTTCTTGATTTCCGGCGAGAAGGTCGCGGAAAAGAGCAGCGTCTGACGCTCCTTCGGCAGCAGGTTCAGGATGCGCTGCAGGTCGGGCAGGAAGCCCATGTCGAGCATGCGGTCGGCTTCGTCGAGCACGAGCATCTGCACCTGGCCCAGGCTCACGGTCTTTTGCTGGACGTGGTCGAGCAGACGGCCCGGCGTCGCGATCAGGATTTCGACGCCGCGCCGCAGCGCGTCGGACTGTGGATTCATGTCGACGCCGCCGAACACGACCGTGCTGCGCAGCGGCGTGTGCTTCGAGTAGGTCTGGACGTTGGCAGCGACCTGATCGGCGAGTTCGCGCGTGGGCGTGAGCATCAGCGCGCGCACCGGATGGCGCGCCGGCGACGCGCTCGTATTTGCGCTCGGCAGCAGGCGCTGGATGATCGGCAGCGAGAAGCTCGCGGTCTTGCCGGTGCCGGTCTGCGCCGCGCCCATCACATCGCAGCCGGCCAGCACGACCGGAATGGCCTGGGCCTGGATGGGCGTCGGCGTGGTGTACCCGGACTCGCTCACCGCCTTGAGGATGTCGGCGGACAATCCGAACTGGTCGAACGTGGGCGCGGCCGTGGACGCAGTGGACGAGTTCGTGGCAACGGAATCTGACATGGTGACCATGGTGACTTTCGCTAAAAGTCCGCTCGACGCGACGTGCGGACGGAACCGGTCGAAAGCGTTCAGGTACGCGAGGGTGTTTCGGTGACGCGGAAAGCTCCGCGACAACAATGCGCGTGGCGCGCGGCTCGTTCGCCGGAACACGCGGGCGGCGCTGGCCTCGCCAGTCGCTCGCCGGGTACTGCCATGCCGCATTCGATGGAACACGGTTTCGATGACGTCTTCAAGACACGGGCGGCGTCTGCTGCGCGCGCGGCGCGCCGGAAATCGCGACGAGCGCCGGTTTTTAGTGCCGGAAAGCCGGTTATTGTAGCATCGCGGGCCTGGCCGCTTGCCTCATGGGTATCGCGCGCCGGCTGCGCGGGACGCGACGCCCTCCGCTGCTTGCGTTACTTGCGCGGCGCCTGGCAATCGGCGAGCAGCGGCGGCGAGTCTTTCGCGGCCATCTCGTCGTACAGATTGCCCTGCGGTCCCTTGGTCCACCATGTGTTGTACTGATCGGCGACGTACTTCGCGCCCGATCCGGCGATCACGCCGACAAACAGGAGCTTGCGCCCGTCGACCGTCAACGCCGCGAAGCTCTGATGATTGCGCGTGTTGGTGTACTCACCGATACGCTCTTGCCGTCCTTGCAGTCGTAGCGCGTGGTTTGCGTCGATGCGGTCTGGATTTGCGGCACGGTCAGCGGCATCGCGCGCGAACGGCGCGGCGGCCACGGTTGCGGCAACGGCCACGACGGACAGGAGAATTCGCTTCATCTTCATCGCTTTCGGATCAAATTCGAACCAAACATCAGGGATCGATGACTTCGGCGCAGGCGTCGGTTGGCGCGGTGGCGACATGGCCGACGACCGGCACGATCTTCAGCCCCGCCGACGCGATCCGGCACGGCGCGGCAGCAAGGCCGCAGCCCGATAGCGCGAAAGTCGCCGCAAGCAACATCAGAATCGCTTTCATGGCTCGCCTCCTGTCTGGCGCGTCGCCCGGACCGCGCCGGTCGCCCGATCGTTTCCTTACTTCGCCGAGACCGGCCGCACCTTCGATGCCGCCAGCTTCGCGCGATCGCGTGCTTCGCCGGTATCCGCGCCCCTCGCAAGCGCGACACCCATGCGCCGCTTCGCGAAGCTCTCCGGCTTGCCGAATAGCCGCAGGTCCGCGCCCGGGACGGCTAGTGCCGCTTCGACGCCTTCGAAAGCGATGCTTGCTTCGTCGAGGCCGCCGTAGATCACGGCCGACGCGCCCGGCGCGCGCAGCGCGGTATCGACCGGCAGGCCGAGAATCGCGCGCGCATGCAGTTCGAATTCGGAAAAGCGCTGCGTCGCCAGCTTGACCAGGCCGGTGTCGTGCGAACGCGGGCTGACTTCGGAGAACCAGACATTGTCGCCGCGCACGAAGAGTTCGACGCCAAACAGTCCGCGCCCGCCGAGCGCCGTGACGACCTTCGCCGCGACGTCGCGCGATTTCTCCAGCGCGGCGGCGCTCATCGCTTGCGGCTGCCACGATTCGACGTAGTCGCCCGCGACCTGCACATGGCCGATCGGCTCGCAGAAGTACGTCTTCGTTTCGCCGCTCGCGGCATCGGCCGCGCGCACGGTCAACTGGGTGTGATCTCGTACTCGAAATCGATGAAGCCCTCCACGATCACGCGCCCGTGATTGACGCGCCCGCCTGCCATCGCGTGGTCCCAAGCCGGTTCGACATCTGCGTCGCTTCGCAGCACCGATTGCCCCTTGCCCGACGACAACATCACCGGCTTCACGACACACGGAAAGCCGATCTTCGCAATTGTCGCCTTCATCTCGTCGAGCGACTGCGCGAACGCATAGGGCGAGGTCGGCAGGCCGAGTTCCTCGCCCGCGAGCCGGCGGATGCCTTCGCGATTCATCGTGAGCTGCGTCGCGCGCGCGGTCGGGATAACGGTCGCGAGGCCGGCGGCTTCGATCTCGGCAAGCGCGTCGGTGGCGATCGCCTCGATCTCCGGCACGATCAGATGCGGCTTTTCCGCCTCGACGAGCGCGCGCAGCGCCCGTGCGTCGGTCATGTCGATGACGTGCGCGCGATGCGCGACCTGATGCCCCGGCGCGTTCGCATAGCGGATCAATCGCGACGACTTCGACGCTGAGCCTCTGCAGCGCGATGATCACTTCCTTGCCGAGTTCGCCCGCGCCCAGCAACATGACACGCGTGGCCTCGGCGGACAGCGGCGTGCCGATGCGCAGCGGCACGCCCGACGCGCCCTCGTTGCCTCGATGATCGTTCTGCATGCGTGCTCCCAAGTACGTTCGACAAACCTTCGACGATGCGAGCCAGACCGTGAAAACGGACCGGAAAGCCGGTTTGCCCGCGAATTGGGCCGGATGTTTAACACGCACCGCGAAGCGCGAGCACCTCGTCCATTCGGCCAGTCGACGCGGGATCGGCGCGCACCGGCCGCCCCGCCTGTCGTTCCGACTGTGGCGAGGGCGCGCCGTTCGGGCATGCTTAATCATTTGTTGCAGCCGGCCGATGGACAATTAGCCGGACGAGTGCGATACGCTTACGGTTTCGCCCGCTTCAGGATCATCGATGTCCCTGCATTTCCCTCGCGCGCCGATGCCGCGTCTGTCGTCACGCTTCTTGTCCTGCCTCGCGGGATTCGCCGTTGCCGCGTTCGTCGCAGGTTGCGCGCTGCCCCAGCATCCCGATTCCGCCGCGCCGCCCACCGATTCCTACAATCCCGCCGCGACCCAGTTGCTCGACGATACGCAATGGGAACTCATTCGCTGGACCGATGCTAAAAGCTAGCCGCGTGACTTGCCGCACGGCGCGCAAAGCGGCGGTCAGGCGCTTACGCTCGACTTTTCGACCGAAAGCGGACGACGCCGCGCGAGCGGATTCTCAGGCTGCAACCGCTTCACCGGCGTGTATGCGCTCAAGGACGGCAAGCTGAGTTTCGGTTCGCTCGCGGGCACGCACATAACCTGTCCGGCCGGTCCGGGCGGCGTGCTCGAGAAGCCGTATCTCGACGGGCTCGCGCATGTCGCGAAGAGCGGCGTGCAGATGAATCCACCGCAGACGCTGGAACTGACGCTCGACGACGGACAGATCCTTCACCTTCGCGCGACGCACGAACTGACCGATACGGCCTGCGTTCACCGCGCGCCCGGGGCGATGCGCGCGGCCGAAGTGTTGCGTGCTCGCGCCATGCGTGTCGCCGTCACGCGAGTGCCGTTACTATACTGCCTGATCGATACGATCTATAGGAAATCGGACATTTTTCGCTCGCGCGCGGGGTTCGGGGTTCGGGGTTCGGGTAGGCCGCCGTTCCATTCGACTCAACCCAAACCGCTTTTCTCTTTAAGTTTCTCGGTATGCACACGGTAGTTCTCGGCTGGTTCGGTGCATCAGTCGTCTGGTTCCTTCCCTTGCTGTGGCGCCTTGTCAAATCGATGCTGCCGGGTGGCGACGGATTGCGCGGACCCGGCACCATTCGGCTATGGTTCGGCTTTCTCTGCGTGCTGCTGTCGAGCGCGGCGCTGGAGGGCACGCTCGCCGCCAATCTCGAAGCGCACGCGGACATCAATCGCGACGGACGCGCGCTCGCGGGGGCGCTGGTCGGGCTCGTCCATCCGTTCGGCGCGGGCGCGATCGCCGCGCTGGTGCTGGCGATCTTCGCCCCGTGGCTCGTCGAATTCAGTTGGCGTTCCGTGCTCGCCTGGGCCGACGAGGCATTCGGCTTCGGCCTGCCGGCAAGCTGGCTCGCGGCGCGCGCACCCCGCGAGCGCGAAGCGCGCCCTGCCCGGCAGAAATCCCGGCAGGTTCAAAAGCAGGAGCGGAGCGAAGACAAATCGAACTGGTGGCGCGAACGCCGCGCGCGACCGGCAACAAGCGCGGGAAGCGCAGCCGCGCGGCATCGGCGGTGAACGATTCGACGGCTCGCCCTCGCGTCTTTCCAACGACGAACCGACGCTCGGCCTGCCCGCCGCGAACAAGAATGGACGCTATCAAACGGCCGACCGCCTGGCGTCCGCCCACGCCGCCTCGCCCGATACGGCGAGACGCGCCCCCCCGCTACCGCACGTCCGCTTCCGGTCGAACCGAGTGCGCCTGCCGGCTGACTCAATACGATGCCCGCATCTGGCGCCATTGCGAATCCGTCGCGCACAACGGCGCCCATCCGCGAAGGCGCGCCGCGTCCCCTTGCCGGACGCGATGCCGCCGTGTCCCGTCCGGCGTCCGTCAATGTAAGCGCCAACGCAAGCGTCAGCGCCATCAAGGTGTGCGACGCGCGATGCCCGCACCGATGGCGCCGAGGCAGGTCGTACAGGCTTCGCCCGCGCCGGTCAGATGGCCGATGCCCGTTCGTCCGAACCTCAGTGCGCAGCCGCGCGACTTCGTCTCGACGGTGCTGAGCGCGCCCGCGTTCTCGCGTGCGTTGGAGTCGGTTCAAGCGACGCTGCGCTCCATCGAGGAAAAGACGGCGTTGTGGACGTCGCTCGCCGGCGCGAGTCTTGCGCGCGGACATGAAGCGCTGGGCCATGCGGCTGCGCCGGTCGAAGCCGCGATCGTCGTGCTCTCCCCTTCACGATCAGACGATGTGGTTCCTTCGGGCGATGCGATACCGCAAATGTCCTCCACGCCAACGCACAACGCGGAACCGGCTGCGCCCATCGCGCCAGTCGCGAATGTCGCCGACATCACCGCCCCCCAAGCGCACCACGCGCCCGAAGCCGCAACGCCGCCTTCCGTCACGGAGCCGGCTCCGCAACCCTCGGCCACGCTCGAGCCCGCCGATTCGCCAACCTCCTACGCTCCTTTCGCGACGCCGCACGGGCCCTCGTTTCCGCTCTCCGATGCGCCCGCGGAACCCGCGCTGTTCCCACGCCTGGACTTCGATGCCACGCCCGCTTTCGAGCCGGACCATCTGCCCGCGCCGCCCGACCTGCCGTCGCTCGCGCCGCAATCGGTGGAACCCGCTGATCCTGTGGTACCCGTGGAACCCGCCCCGTTCGACACGGATGACGAACCCGCGTCGCCGTCGAACGTGGTGCGCTTTCCGATCGTGACGGCGGCGAGCGTCGCGCGATCGCCCGAACCCGCAGCGTCCGAATCGGAAGCACTCGAACCCGAAACACCCGCATTCGCGCCGCACATGCTCGTCGCGGGCACGACCGGCTCTGGCAAGTCCGTCGCCATCAACGCGATGATTCTCTCGCTGCTCTACAAGGCGAAGCCCGAGGACGTGCGCCTCATCATGATCGATCCGAAGATGCTGGTCGTGACCGACATGAAGCTCGCGTCGAACGCGCTGAACTGGTGCGTCGGCGAAATAGAGAAGTGCTCCGCGGTCGGCGTGCGCAACCTGCAGGGCTTCAACCAGAAGATTCGCACGACCGAAGCCGCCGGCAAGAAGCTGACGAACCCGTTCTCACTGACGCCCGATGCGCCCGAGCCGTTGTCGACGCTGCCGCTCATCGTCGTCGTCATCGACGAACTCGCCGATCTGATGATGGTCGCGGGCAAGCAGATCGAGCAGCTCATCGCGCGGCTCGCGCAGAAGGCGCGCGCGGCGGACATCCACCTGATCCTCGCGACGCAGCGGCCGTCGGTCGATGTCATCACCGGCCTCATCAAGGCGAACATTCCGACGCGCGTCGCGTTCCAGGTGTCGTCGAAGATCGATTCGCGGACGATCCTCGACCAGATGGGCGCGGAATCGCTGCTCGGCGCGGGCGACATGCTGTTCCTGCCACCCGGCACCGGCTATCCGCAGCGCGTGCATGGCGCGTTCGTCGCGGACGACGAAGTGCATTGCGTGGTCGAGCATCTGAAGCAGTTCGGCGAACCGGAATACGAGGAAGGCATTCTGTCCGGTCCGGCATCGGAAGGCGCGTCGCAGGACCTGTTCGGCGATTCGCCCGATGCCGAGGCCGATCCGCTCTACGACGAAGCCGTCTCCTTCGTGCTGCGCACGCGGCGCGCATCGATCTCGTCGGTGCAGTGGCAGTTGCGCATCGGCTACAACTGCGCCGCGCGCCTCGTCGAACAGATGGAAGCGGCCGGACTCGTCTCGCCGATGGGCAACAACGGCAATCGCGAAGTGCTCGCGACGCCGGGCCCCGCCGAGTAAGTTAGCGCGTCACTACAATCTCAGCTTGCGCAGCAAGAAAGATCGTGACGGCGGCACAGCCCGCCATCACGCCGATCACGATCCAGAACGACGCCGGATCTTTCGTGCCCGGCAGGCCCGCCACGTTTATGCCGAAGATGGCCCGTCACGAGCGTCGCGGGCAGCAGCAAGGCGGACATGATCGCGAGCCACAGCAGCTTGCGGTTGATGTCCTCCGACAGCGCCACCGCGATCTCGTCTTGCAGCAGTTTCGCGCGCTCGTACAGGCCTTCGAGCCCCGCGCCCAGTCCGTTGAGCACCTGAATCGCCTGTACCAGCGCTTCCATCGAACGCGGCTCGGCCCATTCGAGCTTGCGCAGCACGAGTTGCGTGAGCGCATTGCGTTCGGGATCGATGAAGCGCTTCACTTCGACGAGCCGGCGGCGCACGTCGCCGAGCACGGCGCAGCATTTCGAATGGCTGCCTCGAGCACGTTCTCTTCGACATCGTCGAGACAGTCGCCGACTTCGTCGATGCGGTCCGCAAAGGTCTCGTTCAGCGCGCGGATCAGCCCCGCGAATAGATCGACGGTATCGCGGAACATCGTGCCTTCGAGCACGGCATAACGCAGCCGGTCGGTCGATTGCAGCAGCCGCGCGCGCACCGTGATCATCCGGTGCCGGTCAACGTAGAAGCGCAGCGCGCCCATCGCGCGATTCGCTTCGCGCGCGCCGGGCGCGGCGGAATCGGGGGTTTTCGCGACCAGTTCCAGATCCGCCACGCCGTACATGAAGTTGCCGCCGATATGCACGCGCGGGCGCTTGTCCTCGCCGTTGAGGAATTCGCGAGCGGCATCGGGCATCGATTCGACGCCTTCGAGCCAGCCTTCGACGTCGTCGTTGGCGGACAGATGCAGCCAGGTCGGGCCCTCGCCCGCGACCGACGCGCGCGCCTCGTCCCACGACAGCCGCAGCGCCTCGCCGCCCGTGAGAAGCGGAACGCGTTGATGAAGCCGGGCGGCGCGGCGTCGTTGCCACTGGATGTGGCGCGGGAGTCGAGCGTTGAAGTCGAATTCAATTTTGCCTACCTTTCCGAGTGCTTCGATGCCTTTTGGTCGAATGCGGTTGCTGCCTGCCGATGCGAGGCCAACGGTATCGCATCAAAACTCGTAGCGGCCCCAGAAGAAGAACGCGACGTCGCCGTCGTTCAACCCCGGCAGGCGCGGAATGATGGTGCCCATCAGCGACGCCTTCCGGTAGCGCACCGAGGCGATCGGCAATGCGAGCGGCAGCGGCAGATAGTGCGCGACGTCGCTGCGTGCGGTCACGCCGACGACAGCCAGTCGCGCCGGTAGTCGCAGGAAGCGTCGTCGGCCGTCGCCGCGCGCGAAGCGGCGAACGGCATGCACAACACGGAAACGGCGAGCGTTCGAAGCAGCGTTTTTTTCATTGTCGTCGGACCGCGAACGGCTGTGAACGCGTCATGTCACACCGGTCTCAGGACGGCGAAACGAACTTGAAATCCACTGGCGAGCCGATCTTCAGTTGCTTCGGGTCCGACGCGAGTTCGCCCGTCATCGGATTGCGCCGGAAGAAGTACGCGGTATCGCTGTCCTGATTGCCGACGATCAGCCAGCGCCCTGTCGGATCGATCGCGAACTCGCGCGGCGTCTTGCCGAGCGTCGGATAGCGCTTGAGCAGCTTCAGATGCCCGTTCGACGGATCGACGGAAAACGCCACCAGTTCGTTCGCGTCGCCGCGATTGGTCGCGTAGAGAAAGCGGCCGTCCGGCGAAAGATGGATCGCGCCGCCGCCGACCTTGCCCTTGAAGCCGGGCGTGGTCATCGCGAGCGTCTGGGTTTCCTTCAGCTCGCCGTCGCGATAGTCGAAGACGAGCACGGACGCGTTCAGTTCGGTCGTCAGATACGCGTGTTTGCCGCTCGCGTCGAACACCAGATGGCGCGGGCCGGAGCCGGGCTCGGCGTATAGCGCGCATCGGTCGGGCCGAACAGGCCGCGGCTCGTCGCCGACGGATCGGGCGTGTAGCGGTGGTAGGCGTAGACCTTGTCGACGCCGAGATCCTGCGCGAACAGATACTTGCCGTCCGGCGAAAACACGGTCGAGTGGACATGCGAATTGTCCTGCCGCCCTTTCACGGGGCCGCCGCCTTCGTGATGAACCGTCAGCACCGACGCGCCGACATGCCCGTCGCACGCGAGCGGAAAGACCGCGAAGCTGCCGCCGGGATTGGCCACGACCGAATAGTTAGCCGTCAGCAGATATTTGCCGTCAGGCGACAGCGCGAGATAGCAGGGATCGTTGCCGTCGGACGAGACGCGATTAAGAAAGCTCAACTGCCCGCTCGCGCGATCGAAGCGGAATGCGCTGATGCCGCCGCGCTGCGACGCGGGCCCCTTGTCGCCGGGCAGTTCGTTCACCGCGTACACGTAATTCCGGTCGCGGTTCACGACCAGATAGGAAGGATTCACCGTTTGCGCCGAAGCGAGACGCGTGAGTTCGCCGCTGCCCGTATTGAAGCGATAGACATAGATACCTTCGCTCTTGCCACTGCCGGTATAGGTGCCGATCAGGAGGTCATAGACCTCAAGATTCGCCAATGCATCCGGCGATCCCGACGAAGACGGCGCACTCGCGGGCGCCTGGGCGAACACCTGTGCAGCCGCGAGCGACAACATCAGCGCACAGCCTCGCGACCATGCGCGGCGCCGCTTCGATTGAAGCTGGCGCGCTGCTTGCATGTCCGAATGGCGCGCCGGAATGCGGCCGGATTGGTGAGTGTGCATGAGACCTCCTCATCGTCTGCTTGTTTGCGGCTTGTTATCGAAAGACCGGGAAGGGTTCAACGAGCAAGTTCTGCTCCTCGTGTCGCGCCGCGACGTCTTCCTTCGGCCGGCCTCCACGGCGCGCAGCGGGACGCATCGCTCTTCCAACGATTCGATACAAGAAAGGAACCGTCATGACCATCCACGTAAGCCTGGGGCCGCTCGTCTCGCTGATCGCCGGCATTCTGATTCTCGTGATGCCGCGACTCTTGAACTTCATCGTGGCGATCTATCTGATCATCATCGGCCTGATCGGTTTGTTCGGGATGGGCGGCGCCCATTTCTAAGCTAAGCGCGTCTGCCAGCGCCCGATCGCACGGCGCTCGACGTGTGACGCCGTATCGGCCGCGCGGTTCCGCGCCGAAAGGCAATCGCAAAGACAAGCGCGCACGCAGGCGGACCGGCTGCGTGCGTGCGCGAGAGAAACGGGCGATCTGAAAACGAGACCTGCGTGGCCGCGTATCAGCCGTTGGCCAGTTGATCGAGGCGCATGCGCCCTTGCAGCGACAGCGCGCCGACCGAGTATTGGCCGACATCCAGCGTGTAATGACAGAAACAGCCGCGCTCGGTGAGGAAAACCGCGGCATTGACCATCGCGTTGCGCGACAGGCCGAGACGCGTGTGATCGATCGCGAGCAGCGCATCCGTTTCGCGGACGCGGCTGACGGCGGAGAGGATTCTCACTGTGCTATTCGCAGTCGCACCTGCGGCTGCCGCCCGCGCACGATCCGCATACGCAACTCGCGCGCACCGAAAACCACTGGCGCGAGTGGTCCGCGCGAAGCGAGCTGAGCGGCCGCTATGCGAGCGCGATCCGCCGTTCGCTCATCACGCTCAAGGCGCTCGCCTACTTACGAGCCGACCGGCGGCATCGTCGCGGCACCGACGACTTCGCTGCCCGAACAGCTAGGCGGCACGCGCAACTGGGACTACCGCTATTGCTGGCTGCGCGACGCGACCATCACCCTGCTCGCGATGATGCGCGACGGCTACTACGACGAAGCACGCGCCTGGCGCGCGTGGCTCGGGCGCGTGATGGCGGGGTCCCAGTCGCAGATTCAGATCATGTACGGCATCGCGGGCGAGCGGCGTCTGCCCGAATATGAGATTCCGTGGCTACCCGGCTACGAAGGCGCGTCGCCGGTGCGCATCGGCAACGGCGCGGTCGATCAGTTGCAGCTCGACGTCTACGGCGAAGTGATGAACGCGCTGCATCTCGCGCGCGTCGGCGGCCTGCAAAGCGACGAAACCGCGTGGTCCATCCAGTACGCGATGCTGCAACACCTCGATACGGTCTGGGAACAGCCGGACGAAGGCATCTGGGAAGTGCGCGGCGGCAAGCAGCACTTCACGTTCTCGAAGGTGATGGCGTGGGTCGCCTACGATCGCGCGATCAAATCGGCGGAATGCTTCGATCTGGAAGGCCCGATCGAGCACTGGCGCGACATGCGCGAGCGCATCCGCGCCGATGTGCTGGAGAAGAGCTGGAATTCGTCGCTGAACTCGTTCGCAGGCTATGGCAGCGATGCGAGCCTGCTGTTACTGCCGCTGCTTGGTTTTTTGCTGCCAAACGATCCGCGAGTGACCGGAACCGTACATGCGATCGAAACCACTTTGACGCACGATGGCCTCGTCAAGCGCTATCACACGACCGAAGTGTCGGACGGCCTGCCGCCGGGGGAAGGCACATTTCTGGCTCGTAGCTTCTAGCTGGTTGACAACCTTGCGCTGCAGGGACGGCTGGACGAAGTGCATCGCATGTTCGAGCGTCTGATCGGCCTTGCGAACGATGTCGACCTGCTCGCGGAGGAATACGACACGGTGGCGAAACGGATGGTAGGTAATTTCCCTCAGGCATTCACGCACGTCGTGCTGGTTCACACCGGCATGAACCTGATGCGCTACGAGGAGGAAATGGCCAAGGCGACCGGACAGCCGTCCAGCAACGGGCGTGCGGACGATCGCGACCGTGGAGACGACTCGCGCGTCGACGCCTTTATGAACACCGCGAGCGGAAAGCAGTAAGCGCGCGCGTGCGTTGCGGAAATATTTGTCCGATAAGCATTTGTTTCGTTTGGCGAAAGATGCGCGGGCGGCTACTATTGGTACATTGCACAAAATGCAGTTTTCCGCCTGAGCGTTGCATAAAAGCCGGTAATTTGGACTGGTTGCTTGAATTGAACATTTAATGCGCGGAAAACCTTGCGTCACCGGCTCAAGGTCAGCCCATCGGAGGCCGTAATCGTCCGGATGAGCGCGCGATTGCCGCAAGGCGCGCCGGCGCCGGCATCGCGCGGTCGAAGAAGCATCGCAGGAACAGAGTGCCTCGGAGCGCGGCAACAGCCGCCGCGCGTCGGGGAGTCGTCGAACACCGTTGCGACCTTTCGCCGGACATGGACCGGCATCCGCGGACGCAACGGTCCGAACCGGAGTCACTGGGGCAACCATGCTCTATCAAATTCACGAATTCCAGCGGGCCATGCTGTCCCCCTCACAGCCTGGGCCCAGGCCGCCGCTTCCAAATCCCTTGTGAATCTGGCCAGCCCGCTTGCCTACATTCCGGGTTCGAGCCGCTTCGCCGCGGGCTATGAACTGCTCTACCGGCTGGCAAGGATTACGAAAAGCCCGAGTTCAACCTGCATCAGTCGTCAAGGACGGCCACAACATCCCGATCGTCGAACAGACGGTCATTGAGAAGCCGTTTTGCCGTCTGCTGCGCTTCAAGCGCTTCGCGGACGACAGCGCGACCGTGACGAAGCTGAAGAACAAACCGATCGTGCTGGTCTGCGCGCCGCTGTCGGGTCACCATTCGACGCTTCTGCGCGACACCGTCAAGACGCTGCTGCAAGGACCACAAGGTGTACATTACCGACTGGATCGACGCGCGCATGGTGCCCTTCGAAGCCGGCGCGTTCCATCTGGACGACTACGTCGAATACATCCAGGAATTCATTCGCCATATCGGTGCGAAGGACCTGCACGTCATCTCCGTGTGCCAGCCGACCGTGCCGGTGCTCGCCGCCATTTTGCTGATGGCAAGCTGTAGCGAGGACACGCCGTGCACGATGACCATGATGGGCGGCCCGATCGACGCGCGCTGCAGCCCGACCTCGGTCAACTCGCTCGCGAACGAGCACTCGTACGAATGGTTCGAGAACAACGTCATCTATACGGTGCCGGCGAACTATCCGGGCTTCCTGCAGCATGCGGGCTTCGTGGCGATGAACCCCGAGCGCCATCTGACCGCGCGCACTGGGACTTCTATTAGAACCTCCTGCGCGGCGACGACGAAGACGCCGAGCAGCATCGCCGCTTCTACGATGAATACAACGCGGTGCTCGACATGGCCGCCGAGTATTACCTCGAGACCATCCGCATCGTGTTCCAAGAATTCCGTCTCGCGGAAAGCACCTGGGAAGTGAACGGCGAGATGGTGCGTCCGCAGGACATCAGGAACACCGCGCTTTTCACGATCGAAGGCGAACTCGATGACATCTCCGGCAGCGGCCAGACGCGCGCCGCGCACGATCTGTGCACGGGCATCGCGAAGCAGCACAAGCGCCATTTCACCGCGGAAAAAGCCGGCCATTACGGCATTTTCTCGGGCCGTCGCTGGCGCACTGCATATTTCAGCCGAAGGTGACTG
>JAQFVI010000382.1 GCA_029439495.1 Caballeronia sp. BR6202001590007 | reverse complement strand
GGTTAATGTGGTCGGTTAATGTGGTCGGTTAATTTTAATTATTGGATTCGACACTGTATTGGACTCGACACTGTCCTCGATCATCCTCTCGCGACCATGACACATCCGCTATTCACGAAGCATGAAGCGACGCTCCAGCAAGGGCTCGCAGCTATCGAATCGCGCGGTTACTGGAGCCCGTTCAGCGAAATGCCAAGTCCCAAAGTGTACGGGGAAACCGCCAACGCGGACGGCGAGACCGCGTTCAAAGCTCATCTCGGCAAGACTTTCGACCTGGATCAGCCTTCGACCGGCGAAACCGTCGGGAAAGAACGTTCGCCTTTTGGCATCGTGCTTGATATCCGCTATCCCAAAGCCGATCCCGACGCGCTGATCCGCGCCGCCGCGCAGGCACAGGCGCAATGGCGCGCGGCCGGGCCGCAAGCGTGGGCCGGCGTGAGTCTCGAGATCCTTACGCGTTTGAACCGAGCCAGCTTCGAGATCGGCTATAGCGTCATGCACACCACGGGTCAGGCCTTCATAATGGCGTTTCAGGCCGGCGGCCCGCATGCGCAGGATCGCGCGCTCGAAGCCGTCGTCTACGCGTGGGACCAGCTTCGCCGCATTCCCGCCGAAGCGCATTGGGAAAAGCCGCAGGGTAAGAATCCGCCTCTTGCGATGCAGAAGCGCTTCACCATCGTTCCGCGCGGCACCGGACTCGTGCTCGGCTGCTGCACGTTTCCGACCTGGAACGGCTATCCTGGACTCTTCGCCGATCTCGCGACGGGCAATACCGTCATCGTCAAGCCGCATCCTGGCGCGATTCTCCCGCTGGCGGACGGTCCGCATCGCGCGCGACGTGCTGCGCGAAGCCGGTTTCGATCCCAATGTCGTCACGCTGCTCGCCACCGATCCGGGACGACGGTGAACTCGTCCAGTCGCTCGCGGTGCGCCCCGAAATCAAGCTGATCGACTTCACCGGCAGCAGTCTCAACGGCACCTGGCTCGAACGTCATGCGCATCAGGTGCAGGTCTATACCGAGAAGGCCGGCGTCAATCAGATCGTCATCGATTCCGTCGACGATCTGAAATCGGCCGCGCACAACATTGCTTTTTCGCTCGCACTCTATTCCGGCCAGATGTGCACCGCGCCGCAGAACATGTACGTCCCGCGCGACGGCATCCGCACCGCCGCCGACGGCCATCTGAGCTTCGACGATGTCGCTGCCGCGCTCGCCGGCGCAGTCGACAAGCTCACGTCCGATCCCGCCCGCGCTGTCGAGCTGACCGGCGCGATACAGAACGACGGCGTCGCGCGTCGCGTCGACGAGGCGCGCGCTCGGCAACGTCCTGCTCAACAGCCGGCCGCTCGCGCATCCCGCATTCGCGGATGCAACCGTGCTCTCGCCGCTGATGCTCAAGCTCGACGCGCGTACCGACGCCACTTCCTTCACGAAGGAATGGTTCGGACCGGTTTCGTTCGTGATCGCCACGGACTCGACGACGCAGTCGCTCGATCTCGCAGGTTCCGTCGCTCAGACGCACGGGGCGCTCTCCTTTTCCGTCTACAGTACCGACGACACGGTGATCGACGCCGCCCACGAAGCCGCCATTCGCGGCGGCGTCGCGCTGTCGATCAATCTGACCGGCGGCGTGTTCGTCAATCAGACCGCGGCTTTCTCCGACTTTCATGGCACCGGCGCGAATCCGGCCGCGAATTCCGCGCTCTCGGATGCCGCGTTCGTCGCGAATCGGTTCCGCGTCGTTCAGAGTCGAGTGCTTGTTGCGCCCAAGGCCACGCCTGCGGCAGTCGGCCAAACAGCATAGGCCGAAACGCCATTCGTCCAGTAAAGCCGCGCACCGTCGAAGGTCGTGCCGTTTGGCCTATGCCATTCGGCCGAGTGAAAAGCCGCCCGACGCCCGCTTAGTATCGAAGCGTGATCCAGTGACGAGGAGAATCCATGTCCGAGCAGTCCGTTCTGTTTCGAATCGACGGTGAAACGCGCGTCGCCACGCTGACACTCAATCGCCCCGACAAGCTCAATAGCTTCACGCGCGAAATGGGCGTGCAAATGCTGCTCGCCCTCACGGAAATCGAAGCGAGCGACGCGCGCGCACTCGTCATTACGGGCGCGGGACGCGGTTTCTGCGCGGGCCAGGATCTGGCCGATCTCGATTTCACGCCCGACTCGATGTCCGATCTCGGCGATCTGCTCGATGCGCACTACAACCCGCTCGTGCGCCGGCTGGAAGCGTCGCGGCTGCCGATCATCGCGGCGGTCAACGGCACGGCGGCGGGCGCGGGGGCCAATCTCGCGATGGCCTGCGATCTGATCGTCGCGGCGCGCTCGGCGAGCTTCATTCAGGCCTTCGTGAAGATCGGACTCGTGCCAGACTCGGGCGGCACCTGGCTGCTGCCGCGACGCATCGGCGAAGCGCGCACGCTCGGTCTTGCACTGACGGGCGAGAAGCTGAGCGCCGAGAAGGCGGAGGCGTGGGGCATCGTGTGGCGCGTCGTCGACGATGGCGAGCTTCAGGCGTCGGCGGCACAACTGGCCGCGCAACTCGCGCGGCAGCCGGCGCGGGCGGTCGCCGCGATTAAGTGCGCGACTCGCGAAAGCGCGAACCGCTCGTTCGGCGCACAGCTCGATCTCGAACGCGACCTGCAACGCGAACTCGGCACTTCGCACGATTACATGGAAGGCGTCGCCGCGTTCAAGGAAAAGCGCGCGCCGCGCTTCGAAGGACTGTGAAGCCCGCCGCAACGCAACGCTCAATTCGTTTCCGGAGACAGTCGTGACGCCACAACAACTCGCCGAGGCCACTGTCAAAGCCATGTACGAGGCCGAAGCATGCTCGCGCGCGCTCGGCATCGAAATCGTCGAAGTGCGGCCGGGCTACGCGCGTCTGCAAATGGACGTGCGGCCGGACTTCCTCAACGGACATGTCATCTGTCATGGCGGGCTGATGTTCACGCTGGCCGACGCGGCGTTCGCTTTCGCGTACAACTCGTACAACGTCAGCACGGTCGCGGCGGGCTGCTCGATCGAATTCCTGCGGCCGGTGCATGGCGGCGACCGGCTCAGCGCCGAAGCGGTCAAACAGAGTCGGCGCAGATCAAAGGCACCGTGATCCCCGCGTGTGACGGGCAAAGAAACAGACACGCACGCGGCCGCAGACCGCGACGCATACCGAGCATCCAGGAGACGACAATGACGACCCCACTGCCGCTCGAACCGATCGAGAAGGCGAGCCGCGGCGAACTCGTGGCACTGCAGCTCGACCGGCTCAAATCGACGCTCGCGCACGCCTATGAGAATTCGCCGGTGTATCGCCGCAAGTTCGACGAAGCCGGTGTGCATCCGGCCGACGTGCGTTCGCTCGCCGATCTCGCGCGCTTCCGTTCACGACGAAGAAGGATCTGCGCGACAACTACCCTTTCGGCATGTTCGCGGTGCCGCAGGATCGGATCACGCGCATTCACGCATCGTCAGGGACGACCGGAAAGCCGACCGTCGTCGGTTATACGGCGCAGGACATCGACACATGGGCGAATCTCGTCGCGCGTTCGATCCGTGCGGCGAGCGCGCGTCGTGGCGACAAGGTGCATGTGAGCTACGGCTAAGGCCTCTTCACCGGCGGACTCGGCGCGCACTACGGCGCGGAACGCGCGGGGCTGACTGTGATTCCCTTTGGCGGCGGACAGACTGAGAAGCAGGTTCAGCTAGCTGATTCAGAACTTCCGGCCGGACATCATCATGGTGACGCCGAGCTATATGTTGTTGTCGATCGCGGACGAACTCGAGCAGCAAGGCATCGATCCGGCGGGTTGTTCGCTGCGGTGGGCATCTTCGGCGTGGAGCCGTGGACCAACGACATGCGCCGCGCGATCGAGCAGCGCATGGGCATCGATGCGGTCGACATCTACGGTCTGTCGGAAGTGATGGGCCCGGGCATCGCGTCCGAATGCGCAGAGACCAAGGACGGTCCGACCATCTGGGAAGACCACTTCTATCCGGAAATCATCGACCCCGACACCGGCGAAGTCCTGCCCGACGGCGAATTCGGCGAACTCGTGTTCACGTCGCTGACGAAAGAGGCGCTGCCGATCATTCGCTATCGCACGCGCGATCTCACGCGGCTGTTGCCGGGCAGCGCGCGCACGATGCGGCGCATGGAAAAGATCACCGGCCGCTCACCGGCCGCTCGGACGACATGATGATCGTGCGCGGCGTCAACGTGTTTCCGACGCAGATCGAGGAGTTGCTGCTGAAGCGGCCGGTACTCACGTCGCATTATCAGATCGTGCTGACCAAGGAAGGGCCACTCGACGTGCTGACGCTCAACGTCGAGCCGTGTCCGGAGTCGGCGCCCGATGCCGTCACGCTCGATAGCGCCCGAACCGCGCTTGCTTACGACATCAAGGCGCTGATTGGCGTCAGCGCTGAAGTAAACGTGCTTGCGGTGAACGGCATCGAGCGTTCGGTGGGCAAGGCGTGGCGCGTGGTCGACAAGCGCAACGCCCCGGCCCTGAAGGGAATCACGAATTCGGCAGCAGCAGCCACATCCGGCCGCCCTGCTTCATGCGGCCGGCGAGATCGCCCGCGTCGTCGCCGAGGCCCCAGAAATAGTCGGCGCGCACGCTGCCCTTGATGGCCGTGCCGGTGTCCTGCGCGAACACCAGACGGTTCATCGGCTGATTGCTGAGCGGGCGCGTCGTCTGCAGGAACACCGGCGTGCCGAGCGGGATTGCCGACGGATCGACCGCGATCGACCGTTCGGGCGTGAGCGGCACGCCGAGCGCGCCGACCGGTCCGTCGCCCATGCTTGCCGACAGTGGATCGCTCGACGGCATCTCGCGGAAGAAGACGAAGCGCGGATTGACGTCGAGCAACGCATCCACGCGCGCAGGATTGGCCTTCGCCCACGCCTTGATGCCCTGCATCGTCGCCTGTGCCAGCGTGAGTTCGCCGCGATCGAACAACTCGCGCCCGATCGAGCGATACGGCTGATTGTTGGTGCCGCCGAAGCCGACGCGCATCACGCTGCCGTCTTCCATGATGACGCGGCCCGAGCCCTGCACTTGCAGGAAAAACACTTCGATCGGATCGTCGATCCAGACGAGTTCATTGCCGTTCAGCACGCCGGCGCGTTCGAGCTGCGCGCGCGTCGGCAGCATCGTACCCGCCTTGAAGCGGTACGGCCAGCGATACAGCGCATACTGATACGGGCCGTGACACGTGCGCGAGCCGTGCAGAAGCGGTTCGTAGTAGCCGGTCACGAGACCGTCGAGTGTGCCGACGGTATTGGCAAGCTGAAACGGCGTGAAGTAGGTTTCGAAGAAACTGCGCGCCGACGACGCGTCGAGGTCGTCGAGCCGCGCCGCCGCTGCGCAGGCGCGCGCCCAGTTGGCCTGGCGCACGAGACGGCTGCAGTTCTGGCGCAGCGCGGCGGTCACGCCGATCAGCGTGTCGTCGTTCCAGCCCGCGACCTGCTGCCAGCTCACCGCCGTCAGACGCGACGACGCGCGCTGGCCCGGGCCCGGAACGATCGCCGTGCCGCCCGGCGCGCTCGCCGTCGTACTGCTCGGTTTCACGTACTTTCCGTCGCCGCATGAAGCAAGCAGGACAGCGGTCGCTATCGATGCGGCCCAGGCCGCTACGCGCACGGTCGGCCGCGCGAAACGCATACAATGCTCGTTCTTGATGGGAACCGCCATGTCTGATCTGTTCGACGAATATCCAATGCTCGTTTTCGCGCTCGAAGCGCTGGTCGCGCTCGGCTTGCTGATCTTCATTGTCGTGTGGACGTCATCAGGCAAGAAAAAAAGCCGGCGTGCGCCGAGTGGTTCCAATGCTACCGACGTCTCGAACGACGCGGCCAAACGCCGCTGAGGTCTTCGCGACCGAACCAGCTAATGCAGCGTGCGCGGCATATGCAGCGCAAACTCCGCGATCGGCGCCTCGAAATGCTCGCCGTCCTCCGCGACGCAGAAAAATTCGCCGCGCATCGTGCCCACTGGCGTCGCGATCACCGCCCAGCTCGTATATTCGAAGCGCTCGCCCGGCGGAATCAACGGCTGATGCCCGACTACGCCAAGTCCCTTCACTTCCTGCACATGCCCGTCGCTGTCGGTGATTACCCAATGACGCGAAATCAGTTGCGCCGGGATCTCGCCCGTATTGCGGATCGTCAGCGTGTAGGCGAACGCGTACTGGCGGCCATCCGGGTCGGACTGCTCCGACAGATAACGCGTCTCCACGGATACGCTGAATTCGTACTGGCTCATCGTCGTTCCAATTCAAATTGCCGCTGCGCCGCCGAAGAATATCGCGCGCGGGTGCGCCGTCGTTGCTGGTGACGCATTCTGCTTGATGCCGCCCGCACTCGCAATACGAATTACGAATGCTTTCGGGCACGCTCTTCCATGCGTTTGAGGCGGACTTTCCGTCATTCGGCCTATGCCGTCTGGCTGAATCACGCCGCCAAAAAACGCGGGTTAAAATCACTAATTCAATTCAAAGGCCGCATTCTGGCCGCTACCCGCATACGTCCATGGCGCAATTTCACATCGCTCCCAGCATTCTGTCCACCGATTTCGCCCGCCTCGGCGAGGAAGTCCGCAACGTCGTCGCAGCCGGCGCCGACTGGATCCACTTCGACGTCATGGACAACCATTTCGTGCCGAACCTCACGATCGGCCCGATGGTCTGCGAAGCCATCCGCCCGCATGTGGACGTGCCCATCGACGTGCATCTGATGGTCGAGCCGGTCGATCACATCGTGCCGAACTTCGCGAAAGCCGGTGCCAATGTGATCAGCTTTCATCCGGAAGGTTCGGTCCACATCGATCGCACGCTGTCGCTCATTCGCGATCACGGCTGCAAGGCGGGCCTCGTGTTCAATCCAGCCACGCCGCTCAATTACCTTGATCATGTGATGGACAAGCTCGACCTCGTGCTCATCATGTCGGTGAATCCGGGCTTCGGCGGGCAATCGTTCATTCCCGAGGCGCTCAACAAACTGCGCGAAGCGCGCGCGCGCATCGATGCGTACCGCGAGCGCACCGGCCGCTCCATTCATCTCGAAGTGGATGGCGGCGTGAAGGTCGACAACATCGCCGAAATCGCGGCGGCCGGCGCGGACACCTTCGTCGCGGGCTCGGCCATCTTCGGCAAGGCGGATTACAAGCAGGTCATCGATGCGATGCGCGCCGAATTGGCCAAATCGGGAGCGCAGCAATGAGCGAGATCGCGGGAAGCTCGGCGCCTTTCGTGAACCGTCCGATCCGCGCGGCGATCATCGATCTCGACGGCACGATAGTCGATACCGCGGACGACTTCGTCGCAGGCCTCAACGGAATGTTCGCGCGCATCGGCATCGAGCGGCTCGTCACGNCGCGGTGCGGCTGCCGCACACGCAGGCCATCGCGCAATTCGACGATGCGCTCGCCATCTTCGCCATCTATCAGAGCGAGTACGCGAAGATCAACGGCAAGCATTCGACGCTCTTTCCCGAAGTGAAGGAAGGGCTCGAAGCGATGCGCGAACTCGGCATCCCGCTCGCGTGCGTGACGAACAAGCCGCATCGCTTTGCGGTGGAACTGCTCACGCACTTCGGCATCGCCGGCTTTTTCAAGGTGATTCTCGGCGGCGATTCGCTGCCCGCGAAGAAGCCCGATCCGCTGCCGATGCTGACTGCTTGCGAGCGGCTCGACGTCGATACGCGCGAAGCCGTCGCCATCGGCGACTCGGAAAACGACGCGCTTGCAGGCCGCGCGGCGGGCCTTGCCACGCTCACGGTTCCATACGACTACAACCATGGAAAACCGGTGCAATCGGTGAAATCCGATGGTATAGTTTCCTCGCTGCGAACCGCGGCATCAGCGATAGTCGCCACTCTGGCGCCACCGACCACCGCCCTGACTGAANTGTTTCTCAACAGAAAACTGAGTCTGAGCAGCATCGACCGGGGAGCCTGGCCCTGGCGTCGCTGGTCGCGCTAACCTCACCTGAGGTTCGCCGAAGCCAACTTAACCGTCCGCGCTTCGGCATCCGTTTTTTGTTTCGCTGCGCTTTTCCGCGCCGTTTCCTTTGATCCGCCGTACATCGTGATTCGCCTTTCGGCGCATCGCGTGTGCATCACGCTGTCTTAGCCGCCTCGTCCCAACCGAAGCGGCGGGCCGGCGTGTGCGATCATTACGGGATTTGACTCGCCGCAGCGCCCTACGCCTCCCGATGCCGCGCCCACTCAACTAGCGCGCGTTGCTCAAGGATCGCAACATGACCGAACTCGAATTTCAATCGCTCGCGAACGAAGGCGTCAATCGCATTCCGCTGATCGCCGAAGCGCTCGCCGACCTCGAAACCCCGCTGTCGCTCTATCTCAAGCTCGCGCAGACCGAGCGCAACGGCGCGAACTCGTTTCTGCTGGAATCCGTCGTGGGCGGCGAGCGCTTCGGGCGTTATTCGTTCATCGGCCTGCCGGCGCGCACGGTGCTCAGCGTGCAGAACGGCGTGTCGACCGTCAGCACCGACGGCAATGTCATCGAGACGAACGACGGCGATCCGCTCGCGTTCATCGAGCAATTCCAGAAGCGCTTCAAGGTGGCGACGCGCCTGGGCCTGCCGCGTTTCTGCGGCGGTCTCGCGGGTTATTTCGGTTATGACGCGGTGCGCTACATCGAAAAGAAGCTCGCCGACACCGCCCCACCCGACGATCTCAATCTGCCCGACATCCAGTTGCTGCTGACCGAGGAAGTCGCGGTCATTGACAATCTCGCGGGCAAGCTCTATCTGATCGTCTACGCCGATCCGACCAAACCGGAAGCCTACTCGAAAGCCAAGCAACGCTTGCGCGAACTGCGCGCGCGTCTGCGCGTGACGGTGCAGCCGCCGGTCACCTCCGCGAGCGTGCGCACCGAAACCTTCCGCGAGTTCAAGAAGGACGATTATCTGAACGCCGTGCGCAAGGCGAAGGAGTACATCGCGACCGGCGAACTGATGCAGGTGCAGGTCGGCCAGCGTCTCATCAAGCCGTTCCGCGACAATCCGCTGTCGCTGTATCGCGCGCTGCGTTCGCTGAATCCGTCGCCGTACATGTACTACTACAACTTCGGCGGCGAAGTGCACGTCGTCGGCGCGTCGCCCGAGATTCTCGTGCGGCAAGCAAAGCGCGCGGACGATCGTATTGTGACGATCCGCCCGCTCGCCGGCACGCGACCGCGCGGCAACACGCCCGAGCGCGACGCCGACCTCGCGACCGAACTGCTGAACGACCCGAAGGAAATCGCCGAACACGTCATGCTGATCGACCTCGCGCGCAACGACGTGGGACGCATTGCGAAGACCGGTTCGGTCGACGTCACCGACAAGATGATCATCGAAAAGTACTCGCACGTTCAGCACATCGTGAGTTCGGTCGAGGGCAAGCTCAAAGAAGGCATGAGCAACTTCGACGTGCTGCGCTCGACCTTCCCGGCGGGCACGCTGTCCGGCGCGCCGAAGGTCCGCGCGATGGAACTGATCGACGAACTCGAACCGGTCAAGCGCGGCCTCTACGGCGGCGCAGTCGGCTATTTGTCTTTCAGCGGCGAAATGGATCTGGCGATCGCCATTCGCACCGGTCTCATCCACAAGGGCAATCTGTACGTGCAGGCCGCGGCGGGCGTCGTCGCCGATTCGGTGCCCGAATCCGAATGGCAAGAGACCGAGAACAAGGCGCGCGCCGTGCTGCGCGCCGCCGAACAAGTGCAAGACGGCCTCGACAGCGACTTCTGAGGAGAACGACCATGCTGCTGATGATCGACAACTACGATTCTTTCACCTACAACCTGGTCCAGTACTTCGGCAAACTCGGCGAGGACGTGCGCACCTTCCGCAACGACGAAATCACGCTCAACGACATCGCGAAGCTCGCGCCCGCGCGCATCTGCCTGTCGCCGGGACCGAGCAATCCGCAGCACGCGGGCATCACGCTCGACGTGCTGCGCGAATTCTCCGGCAAGCTGCCGATTCTCGGCGTCTGCCTCGGCCATCAGGCCATCGGCGAAGCGTTCGGCGGCCGTGTGGTGCGCGCGCAGACGATCATGCACGGTAAGGTCAGTCAGATCGAAACGGACTGTCAGGGCGTGTTCTCCGATCTGCCGAAACACTTCAATGTGACGCGCTATCACTCGCTGGCCATCGAACGCGAGTCTTTGCCCGACTGTCTGGAAGTGTCCGCGTGGACGCCTGACAGCGAGATCATGGGTGTTCGACACCGCGAACTGGAAGTGGAAGGCGTGCAGTTCCATCCGGAATCGATTCTTTCCGAGCACGGCCATGCGCTGCTCGAAAACTTCGTCAAGAACACTTCATCCGGAAAGCGTGCCTGAGATCATGACCATCAGCCCACAGGAAGCGCTCCAGCACACCATCGAGCACCGCGAGATCTTCCACGACGAGATGCTGCATCTGATGCGCACGATCATGCGCGGCGAGATGTCACCCGTCATGGCCGCCGCGATCATCACCGGCCTGCGCGTGAAGAAGGAAACCATCGGAGAGATCGCGGCCGCGGCGACCGTCATGCGCGAGTTCGTCAATCACGTCGAAGTCGCGGACAACTCCAATTTCGTCGACATCGTCGGCACCGGCGGCGACGGCTCGCACACGTTCAACATTTCCACGGCGTCGATGTTCGTGTCGGCGGCGGCGGGCGCGAAGGTCGCGAAACACGGCAATCGCGGCGTGTCGAGTAAGTCCGGCAGCGCCGACGTTCTCGAGGCGCTCGGCGTCAATATCGATCTGACACCGGAACAAGTCGCCGCATCGATTGCCGAAACTGGTATGGGCTTCATGTTCGCGCCGAATCATCATCCGGCGATGAAGAACATAGCGCCCGTGCGCCGAGAACTCGGCGTGCGGACCATCTTCAACATTCTCGGGCCGCTGACCAACCCGGCCGGCGCGCCGAATCAGTTGCAGGGCGTGTTCCACGAAGATCTGGTCGGCATCCAGGTTCGCGTCATGCAGTGGCTGGGCGCGAAGCACGTACTCGTCGTGTACGGCATGGACGGCATGGACGAAGTGTCGCTCGGCGCGTCGACGAAAGTCGGCGAACTGAAGAACGGCGAAGTCACCGAATACGAGATTCATCCCGAGGATTTCGGCCTTCAGATGGTGTCGAACCGGTCGCTCAAGGTGCAGGACGCGCAGGAATCGAAGGCCATGCTGCTCGGCGCGCTGAACAACAAGGCGGGCGTCGCGCGCGAGATCGTCACACTGAATGCCGGAACCGCGCTTTATGCTTCGGATGTCGTCGGATCGATCGAAGAAGGCATGCATGCCGCGCGCGAGGCGATTGCGAGCGGCGCGGCGCGCGGGAAGGTCGAGGCGCTGGTCACATTCACGCAGCAGTTCGCAAAGCAATAACGGAAAGCCAACATGAGTGACATTCTGGATCGCATCATCGCGGTCAAGCGCGAGGAAATTCGCGCGGCCGAACTGAGCGCGCCGCTCGAAGAGCTGAAACTTCAGGCGAGTTCGCGCGATCTGCGCGATTTCGTCGGCGCGATTCGCGCGGAGCACGCGCAGCAACAGGCAGCGGTCATCGCCGAAGTCAAGAAGGCGAGCCCGTCCAAGGGCGTGCTGCGCGAACACTTCGTACCCGCCAACATCGCGCGCTCGTATGAACGCGGCGGCGCCGCATGCCTGTCGGTGCTGACGGACGTGCAGTTCTTCAAGGGCAGCGTCGCGTATTTGCAGGAAGCGCGCGCGGNCATCGAAGCGCGCGCGATGGGCGCCGACTGCATCCTGCTGATCGCCGCCGCGCTCGAACTGTCGCAGATGCAGGATCTCGAAGCCTATGCACATTCGCTCGGCCTCGCGGTGCTGGTCGAAGTGCACGACGCCGACGAACTGCGCCATTCGCTCACGCTGAAGACGCCGCTCATCGGCATCAACAACCGCAATCTGCGCACCTTCGAGACGAGCATCGAGACGACCATCGGCATGCTGGAAAGCATTCCGGACAACCGCATCGTCGTGACCGAATCCGGCATTCTGTCGCGCGTCGACGTCGAACGGATGCGTGCGATGCGCGTCGACACCTTCCTCGTCGGCGAAGCGTTCATGCGCGCCAACCACCCCGGCGCGGAACTCGCGCGCATGTTCTTCTGATCGACTTTTTCTCCACAACTCATGGGCATCGAACGCGAACTGAAGCTGGGACTGTCGCCGTCGCGTCACGACGACGTATCGCGATTCTTCGACGAACGCACGGGTCCCGGCAAACCGATCACACTGACCAACGTCTACTTCGACACACCGGACAATGCGCTCGCAAAGGCGAAATCGGCGCTGCGTCTGCGCCGCACGCCGGATCAGTGGCTGCAGACGTACAAGATGCTCGGCGTGTCGCACGCGGGCCTGAGCGAGCGGCATGAATGGGAACTGCCGGTGCAAGGCGAAGCGCTGGAAATCGACGCGCTGCTCGCCGAATGCGACGACGATGACGCCGCACACGAAGCACTGCAACACGCCGCGCCGGACCTGATCGCGTTGTTCAAGACCGATTTCCGCCGCATTACCTGGAACATGGAGCGCGAAGGCTCGCAGATCGAAGTCGCGCTGGATCGCGGCCGCATCGTCGCCGACGTGAACGGCCAAACGCGTCACGCGGAAATCAGCGAACTCGAACTCGAACTGAAGTCGGGCGATCCCGGCGCGCTGTCGATGCTGTCCGCCGAATTGCGCAGCGCGTTTCCCGATCTCACGCCCGAGGACCTGAGCAAGGCGGCGCGCGGATATCGTCTGCGCGAGCAGTCCGAGAAAGACAGCGCCGACGCATGAATCGCCAGACATCGCTTTTCGAGGCATTGGGCGCGGGTGCGTCGTCCGCGCACGCGACGCTCGAAAGCCAGTTCGACGCCCTGCCCGCCGACTGGCGCAAGCATCTCGCGCCGTTCATCGACAGCCCGCGTTATGCATCGCTGTGCGCTTTCGTCGATGCCGAGCGCGCGGCCGGCAAGACGGTCTATCCTGTCGACGTCTTTCGCGCGCTGCGGCTGACGAGTCCGGGCGACGTGAAGGTCGTGATTCTCGGCCAGGATCCGTATCACGGCGAAAACAAGGGTCTGCCGCAAGCGCATGGCCTCGCGTTCTCGGTGCCTGCGCCGGTGCGTCCGCCGCCGTCGCTCAAGAACATCTTCAAGGAGATTCACGCGAGTCTCGGCTTCGACGCGCCGTCGCACGGCTGTCTCGACTCATGGGCGAAGCAAGGCGTGCTGCTGCTCAACACGTCGCTGACGGTGGAGCGCGACAAGGCCGGCAGCCACGCGAAGAAAGGCTGGGAAGCTTGCACCGACACGCTGATCCATGAGATGGTGCAGCGTCACGACGGGCTCGTGTTCATGCTGTGGGGTTCGCACGCGCAGGCCAAGCGCAAGCTGATCGACGACGCGCAGAAGGCGCATTGCGTGCTCGAGTCGGCGCATCCGTCGTCGCTGTCGGCGTATCGCGGTTTCTTTGGATGCAATCACTTCGCGCTCGCCAACGACTATCTGTCGAAGCACGGTCGCGCGCCGATCGACTGGCGTCTGCCGGCCGACGCGCAACTGCTCGCGTAAAATGAAATAAGCCCGCATCGAGCGGGCTTATTTCATTCGAGCTCGCCTCTAAGGCAAGCGGCAGACTCAGACGGCCGCGATCGCCTCGCGCGCCGAAGCCAGCGCCGCACCGGCCGCGGCCGGACCCCCATGTTCAGGCCTTCCGCGTAGATGAAGCTGACATCGGTCATGCCGAAGAAGCCGAGGAAGGTCTTGAGGAACGGCGTCTGCGAATCGTTCGGGGTGCCGGCATAGACACCGCCGCGCGCCGAGACGACATACACCTTCTTGCCCTTCACCAGACCTTCCGGGCCCGTCGCGGTGTAGCAGAATGTGATGCCCACACGCGCGATCCAGTCGAAGTACGTCTTCAGTTGCGACGACACGCCGAAGTTATATAGCGCCGCGTGCGATCACGCCGATATCCGCGGCTTGCAGTTCGGCGATGAGCGCTTCGCTTCTCGCGTTGATTGCGATCTGTTCGGCCGTGCGTTGATCGGCGGGCGTGAAGAACGCGCCCAGCGTAGCGTCGTCGAGGTGCGGCAGGTTGTCCGCCAGCAGCGAGCGCTTGACCAGCGTCGCGCCGGGATTGCTTTGTTGCAGCTTTGCCACGAGTTCGTCGGCGAGCAGCGTCGACTGGGCGCCTTGCGAACGTGCAGCGGAACTGATTTGCAGAATCGTCGTCATGATGGCTTCCTGTCCTGTGTTGGTTTCGGGCGCCGTCCGGAGCCCGGTTAAGAAGCATTCTTAGAGTTTCGACGATCGGGAAAAAGCCGTCCGGTCGTAAAGGATCGTTGCAGGAATAGAACAATCCACGGCGGACGGCCGGTGCTCCCGATCTAGCCCTTCAGCCAACGCTCGCGCCATTGCTTCGACGGACCGCGCCCGTCGATGGCCGTAAGCGTGTAGCGCGAGACGTCGGGCGCGTCCAATTTGACTTCGGTGCGACGCAGTTCGTCGCGACGGAACGCATGCACTTCGATCTTCGCGCCGGGAAGATAACGCAACAGCAGCGCATCGAGATTCGCGCCGGTCACGCGCAGGCCGTCGATCGCAACGAGCACGTCACCCGCCGACAGCCCCGCCTTCTGCGCCGCGCTGTTTTCGTGGACCGCCGCGAGCGTGCAATCCGCGCCGCCGCGCACGCGCACACCGAGCGACGGTTTGCCCGCGGTGCCGTTGGTCGGCAGATCCGGCGTCAGCGCGATGCCGAACGGCTCCAGCAGCGCATCGAGCGGCAGATCGCGAGTGCCGCGCACGCCGTCGCGGAACAGCGCGCGCAGGTCGGCGCCGGTCGCTTCCGCGAACAGCGCCTCGACGTCTTCCTCGAGGATGCCGCGCGGCTTGCCTCGATAGAAATCGCGGCCGTAGCGTTGCCACAGCAGGCGCATTACATCGTCGAGCGATTTGCGGTTGGCGGTTTGCGCGCGAATCGACAGATCGAACGCCAGCGCGACCAGCGAGCCCTTCTGGTAATAGCTGACAATGGCGTTGGACGCGTTCTCGTCCGCGCGGTAGTACTTGACCCACGCATCGAACGAACTTTGCGCAACGGACTGCTTGAGCCGCCCCGTGCCGCGCAGCACGCCGCCGATGGTCTTGCCGAGCAAGTTGAAGTACTCGCCCGCGCCGATCAGTCCGGAGCGCACGAGCATCAGATCGTCGTAGTAGGATGTGAAGCCCTCGAAGAGCCACAGCAGCGTCGTGTAATTCTCCTGCGATAGATCGTAAGGCGCGAAGCTCGCGGGCTTGATGCGCTTCACGTTCCACGTATGGAAATACTCGTGGCTGCACAGCCCCAGATACGTGCGATAGCCTTCGGTCATTTCCGGACGGCCCCGCACCGGCAGGTCGGAGCGGTTGCAGATCAGCGCCGTCGATGCCCGATGCTCCAGTCCGCCGTAACCGTCGCTGACGGCCACCGTCATGAACACGTAGCGCTCGACGGGCGCCTTCTTCGTGCGCGGTTCGAACAGCGCGATCTGCGCTTCGCAGACGCGCTTCAGATCCGCCGCGAGCCGCGTCATGTCAAGATTCACGACGCGTCCCGAGATGACGATGTCGTGCCGCACGCCATGCGCTTCGAAGCCGCCGAGCGCGAACTCGCCGAGCGTCACCGGATGATCGGCGAGTTCGTCGTAGTTCGCCGCCTCGTAGTTGCCGAAGCCGTAACGGCACGTGCCGCGCGCTTCCGGCAGCGCGGTCGCGACACGNCCACCGCCAGAAACACGCTCGTGCCGTTGAAGAAGCCGACGGTATCGTCCAGATGCACAGTGCGCACCGACATGTCCCACGCATAGACTTCGTAGCGCAGCGTGAGCGGCCCGTCGACCGGCGCGGCCTGCCACGCGTATTTGTCGGTCTTTTCGATGGCGACCTTGCGTCCCGCCGCGTTGAAAGCGCTCAGCGTGACGATGTTGCGCGCGAACTCGCGGATCATATAGCTGCCCGGAATCCACACCGGCAGCATGAAACGCTGGCCGGCGGCATCCGGTTCGGCGACCGTCACGGTCACTTCGAACAGATGCGTGGCGGGGTTCTTCGGAACGATGCTGTAACGCACCGGTTGCATGAGTGGAGTCATCGCGGTGTCCTTGTTCTTTTTGCGGGCGTGGCCGAAAAGCGGGGCCCCAAAACACAGAAGGCGCCGGNCATCGCGCGGCCGAGCTTCAGATTCTTGTCGATGGCGGCCGTATCGCAGGTGCCAGCGGTGGTCGGCGCCTTGTGATCGAGCATCCAGCCTTCCCACGACATCGCGCGATCCTTCGCGCACCAGATGGACTTCGACTTCGCGGTCGAATCCGGCGACAGCACCGGATAGAGGAAGGTGTAGACCGTGACGTTGTCGATCGACTTCAGCGTGGTTTCGAGCTGCTTGCAATACGGGCAATTCGGATCAGAAAACACGGCGATCTTGCGGCTGCCGTTGCCCTCCACGACCTTCACCGCGTTTTCGAGCGGCAGCTTCGCGAAATCGATCTTGTTGGTTTCCGACAGGCGCGCTTCGGTGAGGTTCTTGCTGCTGCGCGTATCGACCATGTCGCCGATCAGCACGTAGTTGCCGCTCGCGTCGCTGTAGACGATCTGCGTGCCGAGATTGACTTCGTAGAGGCCGGGAATCGGCGTCTTGTCGATGCTCTTGATGGTCACATCGCCCATGCGCGATTCGAGCGTGGATTTGAGCTTGTCGGTGGTTTGATCGGCTTGCGCCAAGCAGCCGATGCCGAGCGTCATGACCAGCGCGGCAGTGGCGGCGAGGGCGAGACGAAGTTTGGTGTTCATGCGTTTTCCCGTGAGTCGCCGCGAGCGGGCGATCGAATGTGTGAGGTCAGCCCAGCGCCGCCGAAACCAGCCAGCGCTTGATGAGCGGCTGCGCGCCGACGAAAGCCATGCCGGTATTGCGCACGGCGCGCGCGATCGTGCCCGGCACAGCGAAGAGCCGTTGCAGGCCGTCGGTCGTGAGCATGAGCTTGTGGATATCCTCGCGGCGCGCGCGTTCGTAGCGGCGCAGCAGGATCGTGTCGCCGAGATTTCGGAAGCTTTCCTTGTTCGCGATAACATCCGCGAGCGCAGCGACGTCGCGCAGGCCGAGGTTCATGCCCTGCCCCGCGAGCGGATGGATCAGATGTGCAGCATCGCCGACCAGCGCGACGCGCGGCGCGATCAGCTTGTCCACGGTCTGCAGCGCGAGCGGAAAGCCTAGCGCGGGCGTCACGCATTCGAGCGCGCCGAGGTGATGCTGCGTCGCCTGTTCGACCTGCGCGGCCAGTTGCGCGGGATCGAGCGACAGCAGTTCGTCGGCGTGTTCCGTGCGCGCCGACCAGACGAGCGAAACGTGATCGCCCGGCAGCGGCAGCAGCGCGACGATTTCCGAATCGCGGAACCATTGATACGCCGCTTCGCCGTGCGCGCGCTCCACCTTGAAATTCGCGACGACGCCGGTCTGACGATAATCACGACGGTCGACTTTCGCGCCCATTTGCGCGCGGACCCAAGAATGCGCGCCATCCGCGCCGACGATCAGATCGGCCTCGAGCGTTTCGCCGCTTTCGAGCGTGACGTGCGCCGCGTCGTCGTCGATGACGAGCCCTTGCGCGCGCGTCTCGAACCACGACAGCGACGGCGAGAAGCGCAGCGCGGCATCAAGCGACTGCTCGATCAGCGTCGATTCGACGATCCACGCGAGTTGTGGCACGGAAGCCTGGAAGGCGGAGAAATGCAGCTCGGCGAAGGCATCGCCGAATACGTGCATGTCGAGCACCGGTAGGAGCCGCGTGCGATCGAGCGCCTGCCAGACACGCAGGCATTCTAGCAGCATCTGCGAACTCGACGACAGCGCGTAGATGCGCGAGTCGAAGACCGCGCCGGGCGCGAAGCCGGCCGCGCGCGGCGCGAACAGCGCGACGCGCAGACCCGATTGCGCGAGCGCGAGCGCCGCCGTCTTGCCGACGAGCCCGCCGCCGACGACGACCGCGTGGAAGGTCAAGGAATGCGAAGTCATCCGGGCATTATAGCCGCGAGGGTCGGAGGGGTTTCGGCCGCTGCGCGCGGTCGTGACGGGCTTTGGCCGGGGCCGGGCACGATCGGGCCCGCGCGAAGGGTTACAATTTCTTTTTTGCGCTAAAGTTGGCGCCCTGAATCGTCCAAATTCGCCCCGATTCGTCGAGCGAGCCACGCAACCCACTGATTTCCCGAAGGATTCCATGAGCCTCCAATGCGGCATCGTCGGCCTGCCGAACGTCGGCAAGTCCACGCTTTTCAATGCACTGACCAAGGCGGGCATCGCCGCCGAGAACTATCCGTTCTGCACGATCGAACCGAACGTCGGCGTCGTCGAAGTGCCGGACGCGCGCCTTGCGGCGCTCGCTGAAATCGTCAAGCCGGAGCGCATTCTTCCGGCCGTCGTCGAATTCGTCGATATCGCCGGGCTGGTCGCGGGCGCGTCGAAGGGCGAAGGGCTCGGCAATCAGTTCCTCGCGAACATCCGCGAAACCGATGCGATTACGCACGCCGTGCGCTGTTTCGAAGACGAGAACGTGATCCACGTCGCGGGCAAGATCGACCCGCTAGCGGATATCGAAGTCATCAACACCGAACTCGCCCTCGCCGATCTGTCGACGGTCGAAAAGACGCTCACGCGTTATTCGAAGGCCGCTAAATCGGGCAACGACAAGGAAGCGGCGAAGCTCGTCGCCGTACTCGACAAGGTTCGCGCGCAGCTCGATCAGGCGAAGCCGGTCCGCGCGCTGTCGCTGTCCGACGACGAGCAGTTGCTCATCAAGCCGTTCTGCCTCATCACTTCCAAGCCGACCATGTACGTCGCCAACGTCAAGGACGACGGCTTCGAGAATAATCCGTATCTCGATCTGGTCCGCAAGCACGCGGAAGCGGAGAACGCGCCGGTGGTCGCGGTGTGCGCGGCAATCGAGGCCGAAATCGCTGATCTCGACGATGCCGACAAGAACGACTTCCTCGCCGACATGGGCATGGACGAACCGAGCCTGAACCGCGTGATCCGCGCGGGCTTCAAGCTGCTCGGCCTGCAGACGTACTTCACCGCGGGCGTGAAGGAAGTGCGCACGTGGACGATCCATATCGGCGATACGGCACCTCAGGCGGCCGGTGCAATCCACACCGACTTCGAGCGCGGCTTCATTCGCGCGCAGACGATCGCCTTCGACGACTACGTGCAGTTCAAGGGCGAACAAGGCGCGAAGGAAGCCGGGAAGATGCGGGCGGAAGGCAAGGAATATGTTGTGCAGGATGGCGACGTGATGAACTTCCTGTTCAACGTGTGATCGACGTCTGATCCCGCAGCACACGGCGGAACGTCGTTCCCGACAAACGGAGTGTCCGATCGAACGGCGCTCCGTTTTTTCATGCTCGCGCATGGCACAGTACAATGCCGGGTGACCCCGCCCGCGCGCATCGACGGCGCGGCCTCGGGACGCGTGAATCCGCGCCACCAGAATTCATCGCGCGCCGGCCGGCGCGCGTCTTCATACTCTCAAGCACAGACATCGACATGGCCCAATACGTCCTCACCACGAACCGTGTCGGCAAGATCGTCCCGCCGAAGCGTCAGATCCTGAAAGACATTTCCCTCTCGTTTTTCCCGGGCGCGAAAATCGGCCTGCTTGGTCTCAACGGTTCGGGCAAATCGACGCTCATTCGCATCATGGCGGGCGTCGACAAGGACATCGAAGGCGAAGCCACGCCGATGCCCATGCCGCAGGAACCGCAGCTCGATCCGCAGCAAACGGTGCGTCAGGCCGTCGAGGAAGGACTCGGCGACGTCTTTCAGCGCAGAAGAAGCTCGACGAAATCTACGCCGCCTACGCCGAACCCGATGCCGACTTCGACGCGCTCGCCGCCGAACAGGCGAAATACGAAGCCATCCTTGCGACGAGCGACGGCGGCAGTCCCGAACAACAGCTCGAAGTCGCGGCCGACGCGCTGCGCCTGCCCGCATGGGACGCGAAGATCGAGCATCTGTCGGGCGGCGAAAAACGCCGCGTCGCTCTGTGCAAGCTCTTGCTGCAAAAGCCCGACATGCTGCTGCTCAACGAGCCGACCAACCACCTCGACGCCGAATCCGTCGAATGGCTCGAATAGTTCCTGACGCGCTATCCGGGCACGGTCGTCGCGGTAACGCACGACCGCTACTTCCTCGACAACGCCACCGAGTGGATCCTCGAACTCGACCGCGGTCACGGCATCCCATGGAAGGGCAACTACTCGAGCTGGCTCGATCAGAAGAAAGACCGCCTAAAGCAGGAAGAAGCGAGCGAATCCGCGCGCCAGAAGGCGATCAAGAAGGAACTCGAATGGGTGCGCCAGAACCCGAAGGGCCGTCAGGCCAAGTCGAAGGCGCGTATCGCCCGCTTCGAGGAACTGAACAGCCAGGAATATCAGAAGCGCAACGAAACGCAGGAAATCTTCATTCCGGCCGGCGCGATCGTCGGCATCATCGGACCGAACGGCGCCGGCAAGTCGACGCTGTTCCGCATGCTGACCGGCAAGGAACAGCCGGATTCAGGCGAAATCGTCACCGGTCCGACCGTCAAGCTCGCCTATGTCGATCAGAGCCGCGACGCGCTTGCCGGCGACAAGTCGGTCTTCGAGGAAATTTCGGGCGGCGTGGATGTGCTCACCGTCGGCAAGTACGAAACGCCGTCGCGCGCGTACATCGGCCGCTTCAACTTCAAGGGCAGCGACCAGCAGAAGCTCGTCGGCAATCTGTCGGGCGGCGAGCGCGGACGCCTGCATCTGGCGAAGACGCTGATCGCGGGCGGCAACGCGCTGCTGCTCGACGAACCGTCGAACGACCTCGACATGGAAACGCTGCGCGCGCTCGAAGACGCGCTGCTCGAATTCGCCGGCTCGGTCATGGTGATCTCGCACGATCGCTGGTTCCTCGACCGCATCGCGACGCACATCATCGCGTTCGAAGGCGATTCGCACGTCGAGTTCTTCGACGGCACAACTATCAGGAATAAATAGTCAGGAATATGAGGCCGACAAGCGCAAGCGCCTGGCCCGGCATCCGCGAGACGGCGAGCAACGCCGACGCGAAACCCAACGACGACGCCTCGGCGCACGCGCTGGAGGAAAAGCTGCTCGATCGCGTCTCGTTCGAGCGCGGTTCGATGGAGTTCTACGACGAATCCGTGCAGAAGCCGCCCTATCTCGTGTTCATCAGCGATGCGAAGGCGACGGGCGAGCATCTGCATCTGCCGAAGCTCGACGAACGCACGAATCTCGCGATATCCGGCTCGATCAAGGGTCCGACGCACACCGGTGACCTTCGGCGGCTGGATGGTGATCGCGACGAAAGACTCGCAGACGGGCGCGACGCTGCGCAACGTCGACGTGTCGACGCTCGATCCGTACCTGCTGAAGAAAGCGGCGGTGACCGGTGGCACGCTCGACATGACCGTCGGCGACCGTGCAGAACTATCGCATCCACGCGCCGGGATCGCTGACGCTCAATCATCTGCAGATCGGCAACAGCGGCAACGGCGCCAACACCTTCATGTCGCTGCCGACGAAGATCGCCATCGCCGCGCTGAAGGATCGCAAGGAGCAGATCAAGCTCGATTTCACGCTCGACGGCGACCTGCGCGATCCGAAGTTCTCGCTGTCCGAAAGTCTGTCGAAGAAACTGGCGACGGGATTCGCGAAAGCGCTCGGCGTGAGCGCGGAAAGCGTCGCGAAGGGCGTGACCGATACCGTGCGCGGCATCGGCAACGCGCTCAAGAACCTGCTGGGTCAATAGCGCGCCACCTTCGACGGACCTCGATAACGCTCAGATTCGCACGCCCAGCTCGCGCAGTCTGGTTTCCGCTTCCATCGCGCCGGTGTACTGCCCGCCGTGCCAGCCGAGCAGCGTCACGGCCTGCGCGTTTCTCAGGTCGTTGTCGATGAAGACGAGTTCCGACACGATCACCTCGCGGAAACCGCGCAGCACGTCGAAGCGTTCCCACGCATACGGAAAGGTCTGCGCCGGCCAGTTGGTGAGACCGAATAGCGGCATGCCCTCGGCCTTCAGCCGGTCGACGAGCGCGACGCCCTCTTCCAGCACGCCCGATACCATCTCCGGCCAGCGCGCATAGAACGCGCGGATCAGCGCTTCATGTTCCGGATAGAGCGCGATGAGTTCGGCCCTGCCTTCCTCGGTCGTCTGGCCGCCGTCCTGCTGCACGACCCAGTCCATCTTGCAGACGTTGTCGAGAAACCAGCGGCGTTCGACGTCGTCCGGGATCAGTTGCTTGTAGAGATACTCACGGTCCCAGTCGATCAGCACGCCGCCGAAGTCGAACACCACAGCCTTGATGGTCATCGTTTGCCACTCCTTGTCAGTGTCAGTTCGCGATCGGTCGGGTGCGCCGTCCACGAGCGGCGACACGCGCTCCCACACGTCCGGTGATAGGCGTCGAGCCACGCGCGCTCATCCTCGCGCAGGAGCGCGGTGTCGATGCAGCGCGTGTCGATCGGGCACAGCGTCAGCGTTTCGAAGGAGAGGAAATCGCCGAACTCGGTTTTGCCCGCCGCCTGATTCATCACCAGATTTTCGATGCGGATGCCCTACTTGCCCGGCCGGTAGATGCCCCCGGCTCGACCGAGGTGATCATGCCTTCTTCCATCGCCGTCCATGGCTCGGCGTTCGCGTAGTGCGAGATGACTTGCGGACCTTCGTGCACGTTCAGGAAGTAGCTGGACGTCGTGCCCCGTGCCATGACCGTAATCCGCGCCCGCTTCCCAGATCGGCGCGCGCGATGGCGTCGAACACGGCGAACGGATGCCGCGCGGGAAGTGCGCGAGAGAGAGCGCCATCGTGCCCTTCAGCACGATGGTGAAGTCGCGCCGATGCTCCGCCGTGATCTCGCCGACCGACACCACGCGCGTGATGCCCGTTGTGCCGCTCAGATACTGGCCGCCGGAATCGATCAGCAGCAGGCCGTCGCCTTCGATCACCGCGTGCGACGCTTCAGTCGCGCGGTAGTGAGGCATCGCGCCATTCGCGTTGAAGCCGGCGATGGTCCCGAAACCCAGCGTAACGAAACCCGGCCGCCAGGCGCGTGCCGCCGTCAGCCGTTCGTCGATGGTCAGTTCCGTGATGCGTTCGCCGCGCGCGAGCGCGTCTTCGAACCATGCGAAAAATTCGGCGAGCGCCGCGCCGTCCTGCTCCATCGTCACGCGGATGTGCGCGGCTTCTTCGGCCGTCTTGCGCGACTTCGCGAAGGTCGACGGATTCACCGCTTCGACCTTCGACGATTGTCACGTTCGACGGCACGCGCTCGAACAGGCCGTGCGTGATACGGCACAGATCGATGAGCAGCGTGGCATCAGCGGGCAATACGGCGAGCGCGTCCGGCGCCTGCGCGTAGGACGCGACGCGCACGCCGCCGCGCAGATTGAAGATCCACGCCAGATCGTCGAGCGTCGAGACGAAGTGCCACTGGCCACTGCGCGCCTTTTTCGCGCATCGCCGCGCGCACCTGCGCCAGCTTGTTGGCACGCGGAACGCTCGCGTGCGGCGCGGCGTGCTCGTAGACCGGCGCGTCGAGCAGGCTCGGACGCTCGGGCCAAACCGCATCGAGCACGTCGATATCCGTGCGCGGCGCGATGCCGCGCGCCTTCAGCGCATCGGTGAGCGCGCACGCCGCCGCGACGCCGAGCACCGCGCCGTCGACCGCGACGATGCCGCCGAGCTGCACGTTCCGCGCGAGCCAGTCGACGTGCGGCGCGATTGCTGGGCGCCGGTCATCTTCATCAACTGGATGCCGGTGCCCGCAAGCTGCGCGTCGGCCTGCGTCCAGTAGCAGCTGTCGACCCACACGCCCGCGAAATCCGCCGTGACGACGAGCGTGCCGACCAAGCCGGTGAGCCCCCGACAGCCACCGCCGGCCTTGCCAGCGCTCGGGCAGATATTCGGACAGATGCGGATCGGCGGAAGGAAACAGCATGGCGGCAAGGCCGTTGCGCGCGAGTTGCGCGCGCAGGATCCGAATGCGCTCGGCGAACGTGGAAGCGTCGAGAATGGCGATGCGATCGTTCATGAAATCACCTGCAGGAAAGTGCGCGGAGGAATCGGCGGGCAATTTGCCGGCATCGCGACGATCGCGCCGCGCATCGAAAAGAGTTCAGCGGGAAGTTCAGCGCCGCCCGGCCAGCGCGACTGTCAACGTGACGACGACGAACGCGAACACGGTGCAAGCGAACTATTCGAGCGTCTCGCCGTCGTGATACGCCCCGACGATATTGCCGAGCATCCGCGCGACGACGGTCGCCAAGATGCCCGCGGCGATCGCCGTCCAGATACGCCCCGCCGCGCCGTGGCTCACGCGCTCGGCCCGGCGCAGCGGATGCAGCCACCAGCCTGCCGCGTCGATCACCGCACCAAGAAAGATCAGCCCGATTCAGCCCATCAGCGGCGGCGCTCCGGCGGCGTGGAATCGGCGGAATGCGGCGCGGCGGCGGATGCGGCGTAAGCGGGCATGAGCATGAACTTCCGATTTTGATGCGATGGTCGAGTTTAAAGGAGCCATGTCCGGCATTGCAAGCGCGCGACAGATTGCCGCCGGCGGGACGATTTTCGCGACGATCGCGACAAAACGCCTCACGAAAACAAGTTTTGGCGCCGTCTGCCGATATAGCGTCAAGCCGCGCGGGCCATGGCGCCGAGGCGCGCACGACCGTGCGATGCGCCTCAACGTCGGCGTTCGCGCCCCGAATAGCACGTATAAATGAATGAAACTGTAAAACGCTATAATATCAAGTTATCTGAAAGACCATCAGCTTAGGCCCTGAGCATCGCCAATAACATGCAGCTCCTCACGATCGGAATCAACCACCACACTGCGCCTGTCCCCCTGCGCGAACGTGTGGCGTTTCCGCTTGAACAACTCAAGCCCGCGCTCGGCGCGCTGAAGGACATCTGGCTCGGCCCGCTCGCCAAGGCGGCGCCCGAAGCGGCGATCCTCTCGACCTGCAACCGTACCGAACTCTACTGCGCCACCGACGATTCCGCCGCGCGCGAAGCCGCCATCCAGTGGCTGTCGAGGTACCACAACATTCCCGTTCCCGAACTTGCGCCGCACGTCTACGCGCTGCCGCAGTCGGAAGCCGTGCGCCATGCGTTTCGCGTCGCGTCCGGACTGGATTCGATGGTGCTCGGCGAAACGCAGATCGTCGGACAGATGAAGGACGCGGTCCGCACGGCGTCCGAAGCCGGCGCGCTCGGCACCTATCTGAACCAGCTTTTTCAGCGCACCTTCGTGGTCGCGAAGGAAGTCCGCACGACGACCGAAATCGGCGCGCAGTCGGTCTCGATGGCCGCCGCCGCCGTGCGCCTCGCGCAGCGCATCTTCGAGAACATTTCGAGCCAGCACGTGCTGTTCATCGGCGCGGGCGAGGTGATCGAACTCTGCGCGACGCACTTCGCCGCGCAGAATCCGCACGAACTAGTCGTTGCGAACCGCACGGCCGAACGCGGCGAAAAGCTCGCCGAACGCTTCAACGGCCGCGCCATTCCGCTGTCCGATCTGCCCGCGCGGATGCACGAGTTCGACATCATCGTGTCGTGCACGGCGTCGACCCTGCCGATCATCGGGCTCGGCGCGGTCGAGCGCGCGGTGCGGGCGCGCCGCCATCGGCCGATTTTCATGGTCGATCTGGCCGTGCCGCGCGACATCGAACCCGAAGTCGGCAATCTGCAGGACGTGTTCCTCTACACCGTCGACGATCTCGGCGCGATCGTGCGCGAAGGCAACGCGTCGCGGCAGGCGGCGATCGCGCAAGCCGAATCGATCATCGAGACGCGCGTCGCGAATTTCATGCAGTGGCTCGATGCGCGCAGCATCGTGCCGGTCATCCGTCACATGCACACGCAGGCCGACGCGCTGCGCCGCGCCGAACTCGACCGCGCCCGCAAGATGCTCGCGCGCGGCGACGATCCGGCCGCGGTGCTCGAAGTGTTATCACAGTCGCTGACCAACAAGCTGATCCACGGCCCCACGCACGCGCTCAATCGCGCGAGCAGCGAGGAGCGCAGCCAGCTCATCGACCTGATGAGCGGTTTCTATCGCCATGGCGCGGACAAATCGTCCGATCGTTAGCGGCTGTCTTCTTGCTATTCTCGAAGGCCTGAGCGCATGCGCGCGGCGGCCTTGCCCCCATTCCCTTACGCAGTTTCTCTGGAGCCCGAAGTTCCGATTCCGCCCGATGAAAACGAGCATGCAAAGCAAGCTCGACCAGCTTGCAAAACGGCAGGTCGATCTGAACGAATTGTTGAGCCGCGAGGACGTGACCTCCGACATGGACCAATACCGCAAGCTCACGCGCGAGCATGCGGAAATCAGTCCGATCGTCGAGCAATACGCGCTGTGGAAACAGGCGCTGAACGACGAAGCCACCACGCAGGAACTGCTCGCCGACTCGTCGATGCGCGATTTCGCCGAGGAGGAAATCGGCGAAGCGCGCGAGCGCATGACGAAGATCGAAAGCGATCTGCAGATGATGCTGCTGCCGAAGGATCCGAACGACGAGCGCAATATCTTCATCGAAATCCGCGCGGGCACGGGCGGCGACGAATCCGCGCTGTTCGCGGGCGATCTGCTGCGCATGTATCTGCGCTATGCGGAACGCAATCGCTGGAGCGCCGAAACCATGTCGGAGAGCGTGTCCGATCTCGGCGGCTACAAGGAAGTGATCGTGCGCATCGCCGGTCAGGGCGCATATTCGCGGCTCAAGTTCGAGTCGGGCGGACATCGCGTGCAGCGCGTCCCGGCGACCGAGACGCAGGGCCGCATCCACACATCCGCCTGCACCGTCGCGGTGATGCCCGAAGCCGATGAAATCAGCGAAGTCGTGATCAATCCGGCGGAGATTCGCATCGATACCTTCCGCGCGTCCGGCGCGGGCGGGCAGCACATCAACAAGACGGATTCGGCGGTGCGCGTCACGCACTTGCCGACGGGCATCGTCGTCGAATGCCAGGACGACCGCTCGCAGCACAAGAACAAGGATCGCGCGCTCAAGGTGCTGGCCGCGCGCATCAAGGACAAGCAGTATCATGAGCAGCACGCGAAGGAAGCCGCGACGCGCAAGAGCCTGATCGGTTCGGGCGACCGTTCGGAACGTATCCGCACGTACAACTTCCCGCAGGGACGCATGACGGATCACCGCATCAACCTGACCTTGTACAAGCTCGAATACATCATGGACGGCGATCTCGACAAACTGATCGGCGCGCTCGTGTCCGAGCATCAGGCGGAACAGCTCGCCGCGCTCGGCGAATCGGAGTAACGCGCGATGACCGCGTCGGAATTGCTGCGCGCGTCGTCGCTGCCGCCGCTCGAAGCCCGCATTCTATTGATGTATATACTCGGCTGGCGGCGCACCGAACTCATCACGCGCGATCACCAAGGGTTGCCGTCGGATGCCGTCGAGCGTTTCGGCGCGCTCTCCGATCGGCGCGCGAACGGCGAGCCGATCGCGCAGCTCATTGGCAAGCGCGAGTTCTTCGGGCTCGAATTCGACGTCACGCCCGACGTGCTGATTCCGCGTCCCGAAACCGAACTGCTGGTCGAACTGACGCTCGAGGCCATCGCTGAGAAACCCGGCGCACGCGTGCTCGATCTCGGCACCGGCACCGGCGCGATCGCCGCTTCCATCGCGCATGCGCGCGACGATGCGCGCGTTTGGGCGGTCGATCGTTCGGCCGACGCGATCGCCGTCGCGCGCGGCAATGCAGCGCGGCTAATCGACGCGCAACGCGCCGGCGGATCGCTCGTTTTCGTCGAAAGCGACTGGACCGCGAATCTCGATCCGTCGCTGCTGTTCGAGGCAATCGTGACGAACCCGCCGTATATCGCGAGCGGCGATCCGCATCTCGACGAGGGTGATCTTCGGTTCGAGCCGCGCAGCGCACTCACCGACGAGGCCGACGGCCTGTCCGCGATTCGCGCGATCGTGCAATCGGCGCCGTTCATGCTGGCGAAGAATGGCGCGCTATGGATCGAGCACGGCTACGATCAGGCTGATGCGGTGCGCCTCCTGCTACAGGCGCGCGTCTTCACCGACGTCCGTTCGATGCGCGATCTCACCGGAATCGAACGCTGCACCGGCGGCCGATTCACCGCCTGAGCGCGGCGCGCACGCGCGTCGCCGGCGGCCCGGCCGTCAGCCCTGAAAAGCGAAATCCGCTATCATTTCGACCATTCACCCCACCGAATTCTCACGCGCAGGAACGCCATGGACACGCAAGAACGCATCAAGCAAATCGTCGATCAAAACCCGGTCGTGCTCTTCATGAAGGGCACCGCGCAGTTCCCGATGTGCGGCTTCTCCGGCCGCGCGATCCAGGTGCTCAAGGCCTGCGGCGTCGACCAGATCATGACCGTGAACGTCCTCGAAGACGACGGCATCCGCCAGGGCATCAAGCAATTCTCGAACTGGCCAACCATTCCCCAGCTCTATGTGAAGGGCGAATTCATCGGCGGTTCGGACATCATGATGGAGATGTATCAGTCGGGCGAATTGCAGCAACTGTTCGCGGCCGCCTGATATCCCGGTCGTCCCCGAAGTGAGCGCGCCCCACGCCGCGAAGCGACGGCTGATCGTCGCCATCACCGGCGCGACGGGCGCCATCTACGGCATGCGTCTGCTCGAAACGCTGCGCCGCCTCGGCGAAGTTGAAACGCATCTGCTCGTTTCCAGCGCCGGCTGGCTCAATATCCAGCACGAACTCGAACTCGAAAAATCCGCCGTGCATGCACTGGCCGATGTCATCCACAACGTGCGCGACGTCGGCGCGAGCATCGCGTCGGGTTCGTTCGCCACCGACGGCATGGTCGTCGCTCCGTGTTCGATGCGCACGCTCGCGAGCGTCGCGCACGGCTTCTCCGACAACCTCATCACCCGCGCCGCCGACGTCGTGCTCAAGGAGCGTCGCCGGCTCGTGCTGTTGGTGCGCGAAACGCCGCTCAACCTCGCGCATCTGCGCAACATGACGGCGGTGACGGAAATGGGTGGCGTGATCTTTCCGCCGGTGCCGGCGTTCTATCAGAAACCGGACAGCATCGACGCGATGGTCGATCACACAGTCGAGCGCGTGATCGATCTGTTCGGCCTCGCGCAACCGGTGATGCGTGCGTGGCAAGGCATGCGCGGCGGCGAGGCCGATTAGCAACAGCGGCGACACAATGCGTCAACGCATTCGCCGTTTATTCACGCGCCGCGCGGCCTTACATTCCACGGCAATTCACGATAATCGAGCACTGCCATGAGCCGACTTCCTAGCGTTTTCATTTCCCACGGCGCGCCGACGCTGCCCATCGATCCGTCGATGCTGTCCGCCGAATTCGCGTCCCTTACGGAACGGATCGAGCGTCCGCGCGCGATCCTGATGCTTTCCGCGCACTGGGACACCGCGCAGCCGGTCGCGAGTATCGCCGCGCGGCCGGAGACGATTCACGATTTCTACGGTTTTCCGCGCGCGCTCTACGAATTGCGTTATCCTGCGCCGGGCGCGCCGGACATCGCGCGCCGCGCCGCCGTGATGCTCAACGAGCACGGCGTACCTGCCGCCGTGACCGAACACGGTCTCGATTACGGCGCGTGGGTGCCGCTGCTGATGTTTCCGGATGCCGACATTCCCGTCGCGCAATTGTCGATTCAACCGCGCATGGACCCGGCGCATCATTTCCGCGTCGGGCGTGCGCTGCGCGAACTGCGCGAGGACGGCGTGCTGATCGCCGGTTCCGGGCAAATCACGCATAACCTGCGCATGGCCGATTTCGGCGCGCGTCCCGAAGACGCCGATCCGCGCGGCGCGGAATTCACCGACTGGTTCGAGGCGCGCATGGCGGATCACGATATCGACGCCCTGCTCGACTATCGCGCGCGCCGCACGCCGCGCTGATGCATCCAACCGACGAGCATCTACTGCCCGTGTTCAGCGCGCTCGGCGCGGCGGCGGATCGGTATCGTGTCGATACACAATCGCTCGGCACCTTCCAGCGCGCGCTCGCGATGACGAACTACGTCTTCGCGGATGCCTGAAAAAAAGCCCGCCCGAATCGCTCGGGCGGGCTTTCGACTGACTCGCGCAGACGCTTGCTTTACGCGCCGACTTCGTTCTCGATGTCCTCGTGACGCTCGCGTTCTTCGAGATAGCTGCTGCGATAGCCGGTGTGCACGCCCCAGTAATAGAAGATCAGCGGCAGCACGGCGACGGCGGCCATGTCCCAGCCGTACGACAGCGTGCCGTTGCCGCCGAACTCCTTGCTGCCGATCAGCGACAAGACCGCCATCGACGGCAGATAGGCGATCAGCCACCACGCGGCCTTCAGATCGCGGCCCCATCCGGAGAATCCGGTCTTGCCCTGGAAGTAGAAGTACACCGGCAGCGCGACCACCATCAGCAGAATGATCTCGCCCGTCAGCGGCCACTTCGCCCAGTACAGCACGAGCGACGCGCACACGAAGGCGAACGGCGCGACCAGTCCCATCAGCGGAATATTGACCGGGCGATGCAGGTCCGGCGCAACGCGACGCAGCGCCATCAGGCTGACCGGGCCCGTCAGATACGAAATGACCGTCGCGACGGAGATCACCGCCGCGAGCGTGCCCCATCCGCGGAAGAAGAACAGGAACACGAAGGACACGAACAGGTTGAACCACATCGCCGGGCGCGGCACGCCGTAGAACGGATGCACATTGCCGAAGATTTTCGGCATCGTGTTGTTGCGCTCCATCGCGTAGATCATGCGCGTGGTCGTCGCCATGTAGGTCGTGCCGGTGCCGCTCGGGCTGATGAAAGCATCGACATAGAGCAGGATCGCGAGCCAGTTCAGGTTCAGCGCGAGCGCGAGTTCGGCGAACGGCGACGCGAAGTTGAAATGCGACCAGCCTTTGGCGACATCGGCGGGATTCACCGCGCCGATATACGCGACCTGCAACAGCACGTAGATGACGAGCGCGAGCAGGATCGAGCCGACGACGGCGAACGGAATGCTCGTCGACGGATTGCGCGCCTCGCCCGCGAGATTTACCGGGCTTTGAAATCCGTTGAAGCTGAACACGATGCCGCTCGTCGCGACGGCCGTCAGGACCGCCGGCCATCCGTAGGGCGCGAAGCTGGTGGCCGAGCCGAAGTTGTCCGCGTGGAAGCCAGTGAAGATCAGACCGGCGATGGTCAGGCCCGGAATCAGGAACTTGAAGACGGTGATCAGCGAGTTCGCGCGCGCGAACACCTTCACGCCCCAATAATTCAGCATGAAGTACACGATCACCAGGAACACCGACAATACGATGCCCATGGTCGTCAGCGTGTCGTTGACGTAGAGCGCGTGCGCCCAGTCATACGGCCAGGTGCTCATATATTGAATGGAGGCTTCGGCTTCGATCGGAATGACCGAAACAATCGCGATCCAGTTCGCCCACGCGCTGATGAAGCCGACGAGCGCGCCGTGCGAATAGCGCGCATAGCGCACCATGCCGCCGGATTCGGGAAACGTCGCGCCGAGTTCGGCATAAGTCAGCGCGATGGCCATGATGACGACCGCGCCGATTACCCACGCCAGCAGCGCCGCGGAACCGGCTATCTTCGCGGCCTTCCACGCGCCGAACAACCACCCGGAACCGATGATGGAGCCAAGGCCCGTCAGCATGAGCGCCACCGGGCCGATATTTCGTTTTATCGAACTTTGAGTCACGTCTTTCTCCAGTGTCTCGCCGGGCACGCGCCGCATTCTGTGAATGCCGAAAACTCTTCGGCAATCCGGCAGCGCTGGTGCAACCTGCGAAAAGGCCGGTAGTTCACCGATTTCACCTTTCGTTTGTAGTGCAGATACGCGAAGTTGGGGCAAATTGGGCGATCGCGCAGAGGGAAAATCGGCGCGAATCGGTGGGGATTTTTCGGGCTTTCGCAACGATG
>JAQFVI010000381.1 GCA_029439495.1 Caballeronia sp. BR6202001590007 | reverse complement strand
AACAGCCAGTCACCTTCGGCTGAAATATGCAGCGCCCGGAAGCGTTGCGCAGGTTACAGGTCGCGGCGCAGGAATCGCAGTCGTTGGTGTTTCTGTTTCGTCCACTCAAGGCGGCCGAGCAGTCGTCGGCGGTGCCGCTGCGAATGATCTGCAAGCCAACGCTCCCCGCTCAAGCGCCGACGATGAACTGCCGTGAATGGATGCAGACGGTCATGCTGGAGATCGACATCATCAAGCGGCGCGGGCCGTTGTTGGCCAGACCGTTGCAGTTGCGTTTGCCGGTGCAGATGCCCGCGCTGCCCGAGCACATTCGCCGCACGCAGCAAGCCAGGCAGGCAAGGAAAGTACGAGAGGTCAATCATGTTGTGGATAGCGGTGACATTTCCGCTTTTATCGCTCGAAGCAGTCAAGTCGCCATCGATGCCCTCTGCATCGGCGAGTCCGACTTCGCCTGGAGCGAGATCGATCCAGAGTGACGACATGGAACAGCCCTGTTTCGCGCTGGCCGATCACGCGCGCATCCTGATGCCCGATCTCATCGCGTTCAGGCTCGGCGTGCGGCCGGGCAGCACGCGCTCGTATGCGTTCGCGCCGCGCATGACGCTGTTGTCCGTCGACATCGATGCGGAAAAGCGTGCGCTCGAATCGGTGGCGCTGACGCTGCTTGCTTTCACGCCGAAAGTCGTGCTCGCGCATGCGAATACGGTGCTGCTGGAAGTCGGCGCGAACACGCGATTGTTCGGCGGACTGCGCGCGTTGCTGTTGAAAGTGACATCGACGGTGAAAGACTGCGGCTTCACTTCGCGCATGGCGTGCGCGCCGACCGCGTGGGGCGCGTGGTTGCTTGCACATGCGCGCACGTGCCGGGTGGCGCGGCGCGTGCGCATCGTGAAGGACACGACGCTCGTCCGCGTGCTCGATGCCTTGCCCGTGTCGCTCGTGCCGTCGGCGCAGGCGCATGACAACGCTTTCGAACAGATCGGCTGCGCGACGCTCGCGGATCTGCGCAAGCTGCCGCGCAAAGGCGTCGCGCGTCGTTTCGGTCAAGGCATCTTGCATTGGCTCGCGCAGGCTTACGGCGAAGCGCTCGATTCGCGCGAAGCATTTTGCGCGCCGGCATCGTTCGAAGCTCGGCTCGAATTTGCAGGCGCGCGTCGATAGCGCCTAAGCATTGCTGTTCGCGTCGCGCCGGCTCGTGTTGCAACTGGCGGGTTGGCTGAGTGCACATCATTCGGCGGTCAGGTTTTCGTTTTTGCTCGAACACGAACTGGCCGCGCGCAACGCGCCGAAAACTTCGTCGCTCAAGGTCGCGTGGGCCGTGCCGACGCGCGATGCCGACCACATCCTCTGGCTGATGCGCGAGAAGCTGAATCAGACCGCACTCGTCGCGCCGGTGATCGAGATGAAATTGTTCACCGACAAGGTCAGCGAACACGCGCCGCCGCCCGACATGCTGTTTCCGATGCCCGGTTCCGACAGCGATTCCATGGCGCAACTGCTCGAGCACCTGAGCGCGCGTCTCGGTGCGGAGAACGTCGTGCAACTGGTCGCGAAGGACGATCATCGCCCGGAAGCGGCGATGGTCGTCGAGCCATATCCGCATGTTCTGGGTGTATCGCGAGCGTCTGAGCGGCGGCTGGTGGCTGGTTCCTGCACGGGTTTTTCGGATGAGGCCGCGATGGACGATTTGAGCGATATCGTCGACATGAGCGGCAACGAAGAAAACGCGGTGTTTTCTTCGGCGCTCTTGCCCGACTATGTCGAGCTGCATTGCCTGAGCAACTTTTCGTTTTTGCGCGGCGCGTTGCATTCGCAGGAACTGGCGGCGACCGCGCTCGAACACGGTTACACCGTGCTCGCGATCATGGACGAATGCTCGCTCGCGGGCGTCGTGCGTGCGCACGGCGCGATCAAGGACATTCAGGCCAAAGCCGAACTCGCGGTCGCCGAAGCGCGCGCGTACGGGCAAACCCTTGCCGAAAAAAGAAACGCTCAAGCTGATCGTCGGCAGCGAATTGCAGCTTACCGATGCCGACGGCGCCCCCATTCTGCACGTTGATTGCGCTCGCGACCAATCGCGCGGGCCACGGCAACTTGTTGGAACTGATTTCGCTCGCGCGCTCGCGTTCGCCAAAGGGTCGATATCGCATCGGGCCGGACGACTTCACCGATCCCGCTGCTTCGTCGAACGCGCTTGATGCGACGGACCTGCGCGGCGATATCGCGCATCTGAAACATTTGCCCGACTGTCTGCTGATTCTCGTGCCGCAGCGTTCGGCGACGCTCGCCGACACGTTCGATCGCGCGCACTGGCTTTCCGGTTTCGCAGCCGGCCGCGCGTGGATCGCACTGGAATTGTGGCAGGACGGCAGCGATGACGAGCGTCTCGCCTCGTGCCGCATGATATCCGAAGCGAGCGGTCTGCCGATGATCGCGGCGAGCGGCGCGTTGATGCATGCGCGCTCGCGCAAGCCCTTGCAGGACACGCTGATCGCCATCCGTCTTGGCCGGCCGCTCGCCGAATGCGGCTACGCGCTCGAAGCGAATGCGGAATGGCATCTGCGTACGCGTTTGCGCATCGGTTCGCTGTATCCGCGCCAGGCGATCGCGGAGACGCTGAACGTCGCGGCGCGCTGCACCTTCAGCCTCGACGAACTGAAGTACGAATATCCCGAGGAGCTTGTGCCGCCCGGTGAAACGCCCGCCAGCTGAAGGGGCGCGCGTGCACTGGCCGAACGGGATCGACGCCGACACCATCGGTCTGATCGACAAGGAGCTCTCGCTCGTCGCCAAGCTGGAATACGAGAAGTATTTCTTGACGGTCTACGATATCGTCTCGTTCGCGCGCAGTCAGAAGATTTTGTGTCAGGGCGCGGCTCGGCGGCGAACTCGATCATCTGCTATTGCCTGTTCATCACCGAACTCGATCCGGTGCGCATGGGCCTGCTGATCGAGCGCTTCATTTCGCAGGCGCGCAACGAGCCGCCCGACATCGACGTTGATTTCGAGCATCAGCGGCGCGAGGAAGTCATCCAGTACATCTATAAGAAGTACGGGCGGCATCGCGCGTCGCTGGCGGCATCGGTCACGACGTATCACATGCGCAGCGCGCTCAAGGATGTCGGCCGCGCGCTCGGGCTGGAGGCCTCGCTGATCGAGCGCATCGGCAAGTCTCAGCAGTGGTGGGACGGACCGTCGGCGGTCGCGGGTTATCTGAAGGAGGCGGGCTTCAAGGAGGACTCGCACATCACGAAGCATCTGATTCGCCTGACGCGTGAATTGCGTGGATTTCCGCGCCATCTGTCGCAGCACGTCGGCGGCTTCGTGATCGCGCGCGAGCGGCTGTCGCGGCTCGTGTCAATCGAAAACGCCGCGATGAAGGATCGCTGCGTCATCCAGTGGGACAAGGACGACATCGATCAACTAAAGCTGCTGAAAGTCGACGTGCTCGCGCTCGGCATGCTGTCCGCGATCCGGCGTGCGATGGAATTCGTCACGCTGCGGCGCGGCGTGCCGGAATTCGGGCTGACGCACATTCGCCGCGAGGACCAGGCCGTCTACGAGATGTGTTGCCGCGCGGACACCATCGGCGTGTTCCAGATCGAGTTGCGCGCGCAGCAAAGCATGCTGCCGCGGCTGCGGCCACAAAAATACTACGACCTCATGATCGAAGTGGCGATCGTGCGTCCCGGCCCGATTCAGGGCGGCATGGTGCATCCATATCTGCAGCGCAAGCAGGGGCTGGAAGAAGCGGAATATCCGAAAGAGGAACTGCGCCCCGTGCTTGGCCGCACGCTCGGCGTGCCGATCTTTCAGGAACAGGTGATGAAGTTCGCGATGGTCGCGGCCGGCTACACGGCGGAACAGGCCGATGCGCTGCGCCGCGCGATGGCCGCGTGGCGGCGCGGCAGTCACCTGGAGGAATACCAGGCCGATCTAATGAAGAAGATGCTCGCGCTCGGTTACGAACACGATTTCGCCGCGCGTGTCTGCAAGCAGATCGAGGGCTTCGGCGAATACGGGTTTCCGGAAAGCCATTCGGCGAGCTTCGCGCTGCTCGTGTACTTCAGCGCGTGGATCAAACGCTACGAGCCGGCGGCGGTTCTGGCCGGTTTGCTGAACAGCCAGCCGCTCGGTTTCTATTCGCCGTCGCAGCTCGTGCAGGATGCGCGGCGCCACGGCGTGCAGGTATTCGCGCCGGACGTATCGCTGAGCGACTGGGAATCGGTGCTGGAAAAGCCGCCGGGCGTCGGCGAGCGGGTTCTGCTCGACCAAGACATGGAGCGGCGGCGTCAGTAGTTCTAGGCGCGTCCGACTGTCGACGGAAATACGGCGCACATGGGCCGGGCGTGCGTATCGGCTTGCATCTGATCAAGGGTTTCAATCTGGCGGCGGCCGAACGGATCATGCTGGCGCGCGCAGGCGCCGTTCACCGATGTCGACGATCTCACGCGCCGCGTGGTCCTGTCGCGCCGCGAACTCGAAGCGCGCGCCGCCGCAATGCGCTCGCGAGCATCGCGGGGCATCGGCGTCAGGCGTGGTGGGAGGTCACCGCGCAGCAGCGCGCGCCAGAACTGCTGCGCGACGCGCCGATGTCCGAAGCGCCGCTTGCGCTGCCGCAGGCATCGGAAGGCCGCGAGATCGTCGACGACTACGCGAGTCTCGGGCTCACGCTGAATCGTCATCCGCTCGCGCTGCTGCGTGAAAGACTCGCCACGATGCGCTTCAAGACCGCCGCCGAATTCGGCGATACCCGCAACGGGCGCTTCGTGCGCGCGGGCGGCATCGTCACGGTGAGGCAGCGGCCGGGCACGGCGAACGGCACGATCTTCCTTTCGCTCGAGGACGAAACCGGCGCGATCAATGTGATCGTCTGGCCGGGGCTCGTCGAAAAGCAGCGCAAGATTTTGCTCGGCTCATCGCTGCTCGGCGTCAATGGCGTCTGGCGGAAAGACGGCGATGTGCGGCATCTGGTGGCGCAGCGGCTCGAGGATCACAGCGCGCTGCTCGGGCGGCTTGCCGCGCCGAGCAGCGATTTTCATTGAACGTCCGGCAAGTCCGGATAATGCGCGACGATGCCCGCGATCGCGGTATCGAAGGGCGTGTGCTGCCCGATGCCGAGCGCTTCGAGCCGGCCCGAATCGAGATGGCAGTTGCGCGGACGCGGCTTCACATCCGCCGGCGTGCGCTGCGCGATCAGTTTCGCGTCGATCTTCAGCACGCGCGCGATGCGCTCGGCAATGTCGAACTTCGTCATCGGTTCGTCGCCGGGCCATTGCGCAATGCCGGCAATCGGCTCGCGTAGGGCGGCGACGAACCGTCGAATACGTAATCGGTCGAGATCGACAGCACCCACGCGCCGAGTGCGCGCGTTTCGGTGGCGGTGGCGTCGAGGGCATCCACGTTCAGCGCGCGAGCGAGTTCGGGATCGTTTTCGCATACGTCCGGTCTGCGTTCCGCCGCCGCGACGACGATCGCATCGGGCGCTTCGGCCCACAGCAGCGAACGCATCGCATCGTGATCGCGGATGTCGAGATTCACGCTGCCCGCACTCGCCCGCCTATGCGCGGTGCGCATGACGCGCCAGCCGTCGACCGTCGCGAGTTCGCGGGCGACCGCGCGCCTGAGCAAGCCCGACGCGCCGATCAGAACGACCGTGAACAGTTTGCCCGCGCTCATGCGGACGCGACGCCGAGTACCGTGTAGCCCGCTTCGTCGATGGCGTCCTTCAGCGCGTCGTTGGATGATTGCGTGGAGTCGATCGCGACCTTGCCGCACGCGAGATCGACGCTGATTTGCGCGTTCGGGTCGATTTCATGGATCGCGCGTCACGGCGGCAACGCAATGCTGGCAGCTCATTCCTTTCGCATTAAATTCGGTCATTGCAGTGTCCTCTTCCTGAAAATGGCATCGATGAGCGACATCGTCATCGTATACCTTGCCATGATGGGAAGGTGTAGAGTCCTTCCAACTTTTTCCTGGGAGCGAGCGATGAATATCGGGGAAGCGGCGCGCGCTTCGAGCGTGACGGCGAAAATGATCCGCTATTACGAAAGCGTCGGCCTGCTGAATCCGGTCGGGCGAACGTCGTCGGGATATCGCGTGTACGGCACGCAGGAAGTCCACGCGCTGCGCTTCGTGCGGCAGGCGCGGCGGCTTGGCTTCCTGGTCGAAGACATCCGCAAGTTGCTGGCCTTGTGGCAGGACCGCTCGCGGCCGTGCGCCGAAGTGAAGTCGATCGCGCTGGAACATGTAGCGGAGCTGGATCGGCGAATCGCGGAACTCACCGACATGCGCGACACGCTGTTGCATCTCGCCCGGCACTGTCACGGTGACGATCGGCCCGACTGCCCGATTCTGGACAGTTTGGCCGAGAAATGCACCAAATTAGTGCCAATGCGCAGCGCGATCGCAGCGCGATATCTGGAATCATCATATGAAAAATAAGTCGTTTGTCGCTGTTGCGTGAATGCACTATTTCATGACACGATGCACCGAATCCAGACATTTCACTAACACATCGCCAAAAATGTCCACACTATACTTTGCCTAGATAACAAGCTAGGGACCGTCGAAATCCCTGGAGAACATCATGTTTGCATTTGTCATCGAAAAGCTGAGCTTCTGGTTCGAAACGGCTGAATGTCGCCGCCGCGAAGAGTGCCTCGCGCAATCGTCGGACGTCGTCCAGCTCGAGCAGCGCATCTGCTCGCTCGAATCGAACGGCTACAACGCGTAATCTGCGTTAGCGTTCGAAGTCCCTGCGCGCGCCGCATTACTGCATTACTTCTGCGGATGCGCGGCCAGCTACTGCTTCATGAACGCAATTTCCCTGTCCTGCGCCGCGATGATGTCCTTCGCCAGCTTGCGCAACTTCGTGTCCTTGCCGTATTTCAATTCGACTTTCGCCATTTCCACCGCGCCTTCGTGATGCGGAATCATGTGCGCGACGAAATCGCGATCGGTGTCGTCCGTGTACTGGATGTTCGACATGCCGGACATCATCGACTTGTCGGCGGCCTGGAACGCCGCCGTCGTGGATGAATCGGCGTGGCTCGCCGTCTGATGCTCCATGTGCATGCCGGCCATCGCGTCGGATGCGGGCGCGGCTTTCTGCGCGAAGGCGCTCGACGCGCCGAATGCGACGAGCAAGGCAAGCAGGTTTCTTGTTGATTTTATCGATGCTCCTTTGACGAGGGTGTCGCGAAACGCTAGCCTAAAGCTTGCCACCGGGTAAGGTAAAGCCGTTTTCGTCTACATAAACGAGCGAGCGATGCGGGCCTCTATCCACAGCACAAGGGCGCTGCTTCTAGGTCTGCGCGACGGCGATCGCCGGTCTCGGTCTTGCGCCGGTGGCGTTTGCCAAGCCGGGCGGCGAGCCGCTCGTCCTCGATACGCAAACGGGCATTCACAGCGGCGTCCCCGGAACGGTCCTGCAAAGCGGCACGCTTGGCGGTCCCGGCATGGTGCAGATGCAGATTCAGCCGCAAAGTCCGAACATGCCGAGGCAGTATGGCAACGGCGGCAACGGCGGGCGTCATCGGCCGCCTCGCACGACGCCCGCGCCGTAATCAGTCGCCGCGATGTTCGAGTTTGAATGACGCGTTCGTATCCTCGCCGAGCGCATCGACGAGAAAAGGCAGCGCGTCTTTGAGATCTTGCGCGAGCGTGTACGGCGGGTTCAGCACGAACATGCTGCTGCCGAACAATCCGAAACCGTCCGCTGGCGGCGCCTTGACTGTCAGCGTCGCGTTCAGCCAGCCGTTCGGCTGTATCGTCTTCAACTGTTCGCCGAAGCGCTGCGATTTTGGCCGCGCGACGAGCGGATACCACACCGCATACGTGCCCGTGGCGAAGCGCTTCAGACACGCTTCGAGACAGGCGAGCGTGCGCGCGTAATCGCGTTTGTCCTCGTAGGACGGATCGATCAGCGTGAGCGCCCGGCGCGGCGCGGGCGGCAGGATCGCCTTGATGCCGTCAAAGCCGTCGCCTTCGTAGATCATCGCACGGTGGCCCGCGTCGCGGAAATTGTGGCGCAGCACGTCGATTTCGGTGCTGTGCAGTTCGTAGAGTCGCATGCGGTCCTGCTCGCGCATCGTCCGGTACGCGATGTACGGCGAGCCGGGATAGAACCGCAAATCGCCGCCGGCGTTCAGCGCCTTCATTTCGTCGACGTAATCGGCGAGCAGCGGCGGCAGGTCGGTGCGATCCCACAGACGCGCAATGCCGGTCTCGAATTCGGCGGTTTTCGTCGCGTAGCCTTCGGTCAGCGAATAAACGCCCGCGCCCGCGTGCGTGTCACCAGTACGGCTTGTCCTTCAGGCCGAGATAGCGAAGCATCTGCACGACGATCGCGTGTTTCAGCACATCGGCGTGATTGCCCGCATGGAAGGCGTGACGGTAACTGAGCATGACGATAAACCGGGTAGAACGGCCCGCAAAACAGGGCGATGAGGCGGCTCGGAACGACGCGAAAACGGGCGCCGCCGGGCGCACGCCGGGTGCAAAGGGCTCCATTTTAGCCGAGGCCGCGCGGCGGACCGCGCGCCTTCATGCACTTTCGGCCGCACCTTTCGCCGTGCTGCGAGGCGGCGGGCTTCATGCACAATAGCCGCTCCCGACCCACAGGATCCGGCCGACACTGGCGCGATCCGCACAGCACAGGGCGACCGCATGGTTGAACTCGACAACACCGAAACCGCCGGCACGCCGGCCCGGCAGCAACGCATCGATCTGCCGCCCTACGAAACCCATCGCGCTGATGCTGCAAGGCGGCGCGCTCGGTGCGTATCAGGCGGGCGTCAGGGCATTCACGAGGCCGGCATTCTGCCGAACTGGATCGCGGGCATTTCGATCGGCGCGCTCAACACGGCGATCATCGCGGGCAACGCGCCTGAACATCGCGTGGCGCATCTGCAGGAATTCTGGGACACGATCTGCCAGTCCGCCTTCGGCTTTCCGCTGCCGGCGTTTGTCGAGCGCTCGCTGTTCGATTCGAACGACGAAATCCGCAAGGCTTTCACGACCTACCAGGCCGCGAGCGCGATCGTCGAAGGGCAGAAGAGCTTTTTCGTGCCGCGTGTTCCGCCGCCGTCGCCGATCGCCTCGAGTTCGCCGCAAACCGCGAGCTATTACGACACGACGCCGCTCAAGGCCACGCTCGAACGGCTCTGCGACTTCGATCGCATCAATTCTGGCGAAACGCGCGTGTCGGTCGGCGCGGTGAACGTCGCGACAGGCAACTTCGCGTACTTCGACAACACGCGCATCGCCTTGCGCGCGGAACATTTCATCGCGTCGGGCGCGCTGCCGCTGGGTTTCGCGGCGGTCGAGATCGACGGCCAGTTCTACTGGGACGGCGGCCTGATGTCGAACACGCCGCTCTACGAAATCGCGCAGGCCACGCTGCGCCGCGATACGCTCGCGTTCCAGGTCGATCTGTGGAGCGCGAAAGGGCCGGTGCCCGACAGCATCGTCGATGTGATGAGCCGCATGAAGGACGTGCAGTATTTGAGCCGCATGCGTCTGTCACCGATCAGATGCAGCGCGCGCAGCGCTATCGCAACGTGCTGCGCCATGTGCTGGACCTGCTTCCCGAGGACGTGTGCAAGAGCGACGAATGGTGCAGGCTCGCCGAATTGCTCGCGTGCTCGAAGCACTACAACATCATCCATCTCATTTATCGCCACAAAGAGTACGAAGGGCACTTCAAGGACTATCAGTTCGGCTTTTCGACGATGCGCGAACACTGGGCGAGCGGGCTCGACGACATCCGCCGCACGCTCGCGCATCGCGACTGGCTCGAAATGCCGGACAACGAATCGCGTTTCGTGACGCACGACATTCATCGCGACGAGCGCTGACGACGCCGCGCGATCCGGCGTGAATTCGTGACGCTTTGTATAATTTCCGCGCCGCAGCTGCGGCACTTTGACTCCTGCCGATTACCTCGATGAACAAGATCGCCGTCTGCTTCGTTTGCCTTGGCAACATCTGCCGCTCGCCCAGCGCCGAAGCCGTGTTTCGCGATCGCGGCGAAGCGGCGAAGCTGGCGGACCGCATCGTCGTCGATTCGGCGGGAACCAGCGACTGGCATATCGGCCACGCGCCCGACGAACGCGCCCAGCGCGCGGCGAAGAAGCGCGGCTACGATCTGTCCAGGCTGCGCGGCCGTCAAGTCGATGAGGCGGATTTCGAGTGCTTCGACCTACTGCTCGCGGCGATGGACGACGCCAACGTCGCCGCGCTCGCGGCGCTGTGCCCGCCGGAGCATCGCGACAAGATCCGCCTGCTGATGGAATTCGCGACCAGCGACGATACGCGCGTCGTCGATCCGTACTTCGGCGGCGACGAAGGCTTCGAAAAAGTGCTTGATCAGTGCGAAGACGCCTACGACGGGCTGTTGAAGGTGCTGCGCGCGCAGCTAGTGGCCTAAAGCGCGCGGTCGGCAGCGAGAAAGCCAGTTAAGCGCCTACATATTTCGCCCCGGATACTTGACTAAAACTGTGGGCTATTTATACTTGATAAAAATCATCGAGTATTGTGGTTAGCCCCCATTATGAGACTCACCACGAAAGGCCGTTTCGCCGTCACAGCGATGATCGACCTGACATTGCGCCAGGAGCAGGGCCCGGTGACGCTGGCAGGCATCAGTCAGCGCCAGCGCATCTCCCTGTCCTATCTCGAACAGTTGTTCGGCAAGCTGCGGCGGCATGAAATCGTCGAATCGGTCCGCGGGCCGGGCGGCGGTTACAATCTCGCGCGCCGGGCGGAAAACGTCACGGTCGCCGACATCGTCATCGCGGTCGACGAGCCGATCGACGCCACGCAGTGCGGCGGCAAGGGTACGTGCGAAGGCACCAAGCAGCACGACGGCCACTGCATGACGCACGAACTGTGGGCGACGCTGAATCAGAAGATGGTCGAGTATCTCGATTCCGTCTCCCTGAAAGACCTCGTTGACCAGCAGTGCGTCCGCGAAGGCTCGGTTTCCGTGCTGCGCGACCGGCGTACGGATGCGGCCGGCGTCGAAGCGCCGCGCGTCGTGCCCAAGGGTCCGAATTCCATTTTCAATCTGGCCGGATGACACGCTTTCCCGGAGCGACAGATGAATAACGATATTCCCCACCTGCCCATTTACATGGACTACAGCGCGACGACGCCGGTCGATCCGCGCGTGGTGGACAAGATGATCCCGTATCTTCGCGAGCAGTTCGGTAATCCGGCCTCACGCAGCCACCAATACGGCTGGGATGCGGAGCGTGCGGTCGAGGAAGCGCGCGAAAACGTCGCGGCGCTCGTGAATTGCGATCCGCGCGAAATCATCTGGACCTCGGGTGCGACGGAATCGGACAACCTCGCGATCAAGGGCGCGGCGCGCTTCTACAAGAGCAAGGGCAAGCATCTGATCACGGTGAAGACCGAGCACAAGGCCGTGCTCGACACCATGCGCGATCTGGAGCGCGAAGGCTTCGAAGTCACGTATCTGAACGTGAAGGACGACGGCCTCATCGATCTCGACGTGCTGAAGGCCGCGATTCGCCCGGACACGATCCTCGTTTCCGTGATGAGCGTGAACAACGAGATCGGCGTCATTCAGGATATCGAGGCGATCGGCGAGATCACGCGTGAGAAGGGCATCATCTTCCAAGTCGATGCGGCGCAGGCCACCGGCAAGATCGCCATCGATCTGCAGAAGCTGAAGGTCGACCTGATGTCCTTCTCGGCGCACAAGACGTATGGCCCGAAAGGCATCGGCACGCTGTACGTGCGCCGCAAACCGCGCGTGCGCATCGAAGCGCAGATGCACGGCGGCGGTCACGAGCGCGGCATGCGTTCGGGCACGCTCGCGACGCATCAGATCGTCGGCATGGGCGAAGCCTTCCGCATCGCGCGCGAAGAAATGGCGACGGAAAACGAGCGCATTCGCATGCTGCGCGACCGTTTGCTGAAGGGCCTGCAGAATATCGAAGAGGTGTACGTCAACGGCGACATGGAACGTCGCGTGCCGCACAACCTCAACATCAGCTTCAATTTCGTCGAAGGCGAATCGCTGATCATGGCGGTGAAGGATGTCGCGGTGTCGTCGGGTTCGGCGTGCACGTCGGCGTCGCTCGAACCGTCGTATGTGCTGCGCGCGCTCGGCCGCAACGACGAACTCGCGCACAGCTCGATCCGCTTCACCGTCGGCCGCTTCACGACCGAGCAGGACGTCGACTACGTCATCAACCTGCTGAAGACCAAGATCGCGAAGCTGCGCGACCTGTCGCCGCTTTGGGAAATGCACAAGGACGGCATCGACATCTCGACCATCCAGTGGGCCCCACACTGAACGCCGCGGGCCAACACGGACGCATCGACACGAATACACGGAGAGTTTGAATCATGGCTTATAGCGACAAGGTTCTGGATCACTACGAAAACCCGCGCAACGTCGGCTCTTTCTCGAAGGACGACGACACCGTCGGCACCGGCATGGTCGGCGCGCCGGCCTGCGGCGACGTGATGAAGCTGCAAATCCGCGTCGGCGCGGACGGCGTCATCGAGGACGCAAAGTTCAAGACTTACGGCTGCGGTTCGGCCATCGCATCGAGTTCGCTCGTCACCGAATGGGTGAAGGGCAAGACGCTCGACGAAGCGATGTCCATCAAAAACACGCAGATCGCCGAAGAACTGGCGCTACCGCCGGTCAAGATCCACTGCTCGATCCTCGCGGAAGACGCGATCAAGGCAGCGGTCGCGGACTACAAGACGCGTCACGGCATCGCGGCGCCAGAAGCGGCATCCGCGGAAGCCAAGCAGTACGCGGCGTAAGCGTATAGGCACAGGCACACGAGGCAGTTGGCGCCCGACGCGCTCGCCCAAGGCGGGCGCGCAAGCGATATAAGAGAAGCGGACGAAGAGAAGCGAAAGACTATGGCAATCACGTTGACGGATAAAGCGGCACAACACGTGCAGAAGTATCTGACGCGGCGTGGCAAGGGCGTCGGCCTGCGCCTAGGCGTGCGCACGACGGGCTGTTCCGGTCTGGCGTACAAGCTCGAATACGTCGATGAGCTTGCGCCCGAAGACACCGTGTTCGAATCGTCTGGCGTGAAGATCGTGACCGATCCGAAGAGTCTTCCGTATCTCGACGGCACCGAATTGGACTTCGCGCGCGAAGGCCTGAACGAAGGCTTCCGGTTCAACAACCCAAACGCGAAGGACGAGTGCGGCTGCGGCGAATCGTTCCGCGCCTGATGCGGAGGATGCCGGCAGGTTCGGCAAGAGAGGCGGCGCGGGCCGCCTTTTTCATTCGCACGCACTGAAATCACTGGAACAGCATGGCTTCGTCACATTTCCTGAGCGACAGTCACTTCGCACTTTTCGATCTGCCGCAGATGTTCGCGGTCGATGCGCAGAAGCTCGACGACGCCTATCGCACCGTGCAGGCGCAGGTGCATCCCGACCGTTTCGCCGCCGCGGGCGACGCGCAGCGACGTCTGGCGATGCAATGGGCGACGCGCGCGAACGAGGCGTACCAGACGCTGCGCGATCCGCTCACGCGCGCGCGCTACATGCTGTCGCTGCGCGGCATCGACGTCGGCGCGGAAAACAACACCGCGATGGAGCCGGCCTTCCTCATGCAGCAAATGGAATGGCGCGAAAACATCGAGGATGCCGCGGGCGCGAAGAACATCGGCGCGCTCGAGGCGCTGCTCGACGAACTGCGCGACGAAGAGCGCGTGCGCTTCGAGAAACTCGCGGCGCTGCTCGACAGCCAGTCGGATCAGGCCGCGAGCGAAGCCGTGCGCCAGTTGATGTTCATCGAGCGCGTGGCGCAGGAAATCGGCACGCAAATCGAGCGGCTGGAGCACGCGTGAATGCGCACGCGCTCACCGCATAACACCCCATAAGACCAACGATGGCTTTACTGCAAATCTCAGAACCCGGTCAGGCGCCGGCGCCGCATCAGCGGCGCGTGGCGGTCGGCATCGATCTCGGCACGACGAACTCGCTCGTCGCGGTCGTGCGCAACAGCGTGTCCGAAGCGCTGCCCGACGAGGATGGCCATGTGCTGCTGCCGTCGGTCGTGCGCTATCTGGAGAAGGGCGGCCGGCGCATCGGCCGTGTCGCAAAGGAAGAAGCCGTCACCGATCCGCGCAATACGATCGTCTCCGTCAAGCGCTTCATGGGGCGCGGCAAGAGCGAAGTGGAAGGCGCCGAGAACGTGCCGTATGACTTCATTGACGCGCCCGGCATGGTGCAGATCTGTACCGTCGACGGCGTGAAGAGCCCGGTCGAAGTGTCGGCGGAAATCCTCGCCACGCTGCGCTACCGCGCGGAAGACACGCTCGGCGAAGACTTGGTTGGCGCGGTCATCACTGTGCCCGCGTATTTCGACGAAGCGCAGCGTCAGGCGACCAAGGATGCCGCGAAGCTCGCGGGCCTGAACGTGCTGCGCCTGCTCAACGAGCCGACCGCGGCCGCGATCGCCTACGGGCTCGACAACGGCACGGAAGGCGTGTACGCGGTCTACGATCTGGGCGGCGGCACGTTCGATCTGTCGATCCTCAAGCTCACCAAGGGCGTGTTCGAAGTGCTCGCGGCGGGCGGCGATTCCGCGCTCGGCGGCGACGACTTCGATCACGCGCTGTATCGCCATGTGCTCGCGCAGTCCAACGCGACGCTCGACGCTCCGGAAGACGTGCGTCTGATGCTCGATCGCGTGCGCGCGGCCAAGGAAGCGCTCTCCGATGTGCCGCAAACGCGCGTGCAGGCGACGCTTTCGACGGGCGTCACTATCGACGTCGCCGTGACCGAGGCGCAGTTCGCGACGCTGAGCGAAGCTCTGGTCGCGCGCACGCTTGGGCCGACGAAAAAGGCGCTGCGCGATGCGAAGGTCGCGCCGAAGGACATCAAGGACGTCGTGCTGGTCGGCGGCGCGACGCGCATGCCGGTGATCCGCCGCGCGGTGGAACAGTTCTTCGGCCAGCCGCCGCTCGTCAATCTCGATCCGGACCAGGTCGTCGCGCTCGGCGCGGCCATCCAGGCCGATCTGCTCGCCGGCAACCGTCGCGGCGAAGGCGACGACTGGCTGCTGCTCGACGTCATTCCGCTGTCGCTCGGCGTCGAAACCATGGGCGGGCTGACCGAGAAGATCATCCCGCGCAATTCGACCATTCCGACCGCGCGCGCGCAGGACTTCACGACCTTCAAGGACGGCCAGACGGCGATGGCGATCCACGTCGTGCAGGGCGAGCGCGAACTGGTGGCCGACTGCCGCTCGCTCGCGCGCTTCGAGCTGCGCGGCATCCCGCCGATGGCGGCCAGCGCGGCACGCATTCGTGTGATCTACCAGGTCGACGCCGACGGCCTCTTGTCCGTGTTCGCGCGCGAGCAGACCTCGGGCGTGGAGGCATCGATAGTGGTGAAGCCGTCCTACGGCCTCGCCGACGACGAAGTCGCGCGCATGCTCGAAGACAGTTTCAAGAGCGCGGATGTCGACATGCGCGCCCGTGCGCTGCGCGAAGCGCAAGTGGAAGCGGATCGTCTGACCGAAGCGACGCAGGTCGCGCTCGACGACGACGGCGAACTGCTCGACGACGACGAACGTGCGCAGGTCGTGGCGCTCGCCGCGGAACTCGCGAGCGTGGTGAAGACCGATTCGGTCGAGAAGATCGAGGACGCCACCAAGGCGCTCGCGAGCGCCACCGACGAATTCGCCGCGCGCCGCATGAACAAGAGCATCCGGCGCGCGCTGGCGGGCCTTAAGCTCGACGACGTCTAAATCACCCCATTCGAGAAAGCGAGAAGCCGAAACATGCCTCAAATCGTTATGCTGCCTCACGTCGAACTCTGTCCCGACGGCGCGGTGATCGATGCCGACGTCGGCAAGAGCATCTGCGACAACCTGCTGGATTACGGCATCGAAATCGAGCATGCGTGCGAGAAGTCGTGCGCGTGCACGACGTGCCACGTCATCATTCGCGAGGGCTTTAACGCGCTCGAGCCGTCCGAGGAACTCGAGGACGATCTGCTCGACAAAGCGTGGGGGCTGGAACCGACTTCGCGGTTATCATGTCAGGCAATGGTGCCGGCCGACGAGGACCTCGTCGTCGAGATTCCGCTCTACACCATCAACCACGCCAAAGAAAATCACTGACAGGAGGCTCGCCCATGAAGTGGACGGATACTCAGGAGATCGCGATGGCTTTGACCACCGCGCACCAGGATGTCGATCCCCAATATGTGCGTTTCACTGACCTGCATCGCTGGATCATGGAACTCGACGGTTTCGACGACGATTCCGAAAAATCCAACGAGAAGATTCTCGAAGCCATTCAGGCCGCGTGGATCGAAGACGCGGATTACTGANTTTCCTCTCCCGCGCCGCGCTCGCCAATTTTGACAGAACTTGACGCCGCGCGCGTTGTTGTACCTTTCCCCGCCACTTAGAATCGCGCCCGCTGCGCGTCGGCAACCACCGATGCCGGCCCTCGCTGACCCGCTGTGCAACGCATCCATTCGACGATGCGCCGTATGGTCCACACCCATTTTCCAATCGCCACGTCCTGGCGGGCGCGCACCGGTCCGATGCGTCCGGCGCGGCGGCGAAATGCATCGAAGGAGAAGTACATGGGGAAACTTGATCTTTCGCGTCGCGGTTTTCTGAAGGCGGGCACGCTCGCGGGCGTGGCGGTGTTCGTCGCGCCGCCGGGCAGCCGCGCGTTCGCGGCCTTGTTCGAAGAGAAGATCCTCACGCCCGTGCAGTGGGATGCGGCCAAGGGCGACGCGGCTTTTCGCATCGACGGCGTCGCGAAGGTGACGGGCGCGAAGGTGTTCGCGCGCAACATCCGTTCGGCCGACATGCCGCACTGGCCGAACGCGCAATCGCATGCGCTGATCCTGCGCACGACGCTCGCGGATCGCCTCTACGAAGGCTTTGATCTGTCCATGCTCGATGCCGCCGGACTCGCGCCCGATCGCATCGTGAGCGCGGACGATCTCGCGCGCGACGGGCTCGCGTTCCCGGCGTTCTACGGCGACGACATGTTCCTGCCGCGTGGCATCGAAGCCCGCGTATCTCGGTCAGGCGGTCGCGATGCTGATCTTCCACGACTTCGCGCGCTTTCGGTTCGCGAAAGAGACGCTGCAGTTTCGCGACGACGTGATCCGTTACGGCGCGACGACCGGCCCGCTCGAACGCGACCCGTGGGCGGCGTTCCGCTTCGTGTGCGTCGGCGGGAAGACGCCTTACGACGACGATGTCTTTTCGAGTCTCAAGGACACGCCGCTCTTTCCGCACATGATGAAAAAGCGCCTGCCCGTCTGGGCCGATGTCGACGAGCGCGGCACGCTCGACGAGCAGGGCGCGCATTACGCGGGCGCGATTCGCAGCGCGCTCGACTATCCGCCGCTGGGCTGGCTCGTCGTCGACCGGACGTATCGCACGCAATCGGTGGATACGGCCGTGCTCGAACCGGACAACGCGAACTGCTGGTACGACGCGGCGACGCAATCGCTGCACATGGTCGTGCCAACGCCGGGTCCGCTGGAAGTGACGCAGGGCGTGGTCGAGATGGCGTCGAAGTCGCGTGTCGCGGTGAAGCAGTTCTTTCTGCATCTGTGCTACACGGTCGGCTACGGCTCGAAGGATCACTACAGCTTTCCGCTCCTTTTCGCTCTATGGCATGATCGCGGCGTTCTACGGCGACGGCCGTCCGGTGCGCCTCGCGAACGACCGCTTCGAGCAGTTCCAGACTTTGCTCAAGCGTCACGCCTTCGACATGCACTATCGCATGGCCGTCGACAGGCAGACCGGCCTGATCCAGGCGTTCAAGGGCGATTTCGCAGCCAACGGCGGCGGCCGTTGTAACTTCTCTCTTCGGTCGCGATGGTCGGCGCGACGGCCGCGCAATCGATCTACTACATCCCGAAGAGCGATCTGACGGCGGTCGCGACGTCCTCGCGCGGTCGACGCCGGATCGGCGCGAGGCTATGGCACCTTGCAGAGCATGGCCGCGACCGAGATGATGATCGACGACATCGCCGCGCAGCTCGGCGTCGATGTGATCGAACTGCGCTTGAAGAACGTGTTCCGCACCGGCATGAAGAACACGCAGGGCGCGATTCCCGCGGGCGCGTTGCGCGCCGAGGAAGTGCTCAGAAAGGCGCAGAACCATCCGCTGTGGACCGAGCGCGCGGTGCGCAAAGGCAATACGAAGCCGCGCATCCGGGCAAGCGCTACGGCATCAGTTTCGCCTGCACGCAGAGGGACTTCGGCACCGGCGCGGAGAGCGCGTTCGCCAAGGTCGAGTTCGATGCCGACGGACGCATCGCGCTCGCGCATTCGGGCACGGAGATCGGCACGGGCGCGTCCACCGCACAGGCGCTCGCGGTCGCGAAGTGGCTCGGCAAGCCGGCGTCGCAGGTGCGGATGTCGATCACCGACTGGGCCGATCTGCTGGTCGTGTCGAGCGGCGATCCGTATCTGATGTCGCAGGCCGAACAGGATTGCCTGAGCGCGAATCCGCGCTGGTCGCCGGCGCTCGCTTCGCCCGCGAGCGCGACGAACTCGGCTTACTACCTTACTACTACACCCATGCGACGCGCGAAGCGGCGCGCGTCGTGTTCCGCCAGGGCCTGTGGCCTGCCGCCACGGCGATCTGGTCGCAGGGCATCGGCGGTGGACAGTCGGCGTCCTTCGTCGTGCGCATCGAGGATGCACGCTGGCGCGACGGCAAGCTCTGCGCCAACGGCCTGGGGCTCGCGGCGAAGGCGCACGAACTCGGCTTCGTCACCGGCGCGGCCGTGCACGCGTTCAATCGCCAATGGAGCGAGGCGCAGTTCGATCTCGGCACGGGCGTCGAACGTCTGCCGATCGACGGGCTGTCGATGCGACGCGGCAAGGGTGACGGCAAGAGCGACGGTCTTGCCGTAAAGCGCATGCCGAACGGCTACACGGTGCTCGACCGCCGGAAAGTCTTCGTGCCGCCGGTGTCGTGCAATCACGCGGCCGTCACCTATTACAGCGCGACAGCGCGATGGGCACCTTCGTCGAACTCGCCATCGACACGGCGAGCGGGAAGGTCGAGGTGCTGTCCCATCACTCGATCTTCGAATGCGGCAATCCGCTGTCGCCCGCGCTCGTGTCGGGGCAAGTGCAGGGCGGCATCGCGATGGGCATCAGGCACGCGCTGCACGAATATCTGCCGCTCTACGAAGACGGGCACGGCAACGGCACATGGAATCAACCGCTATCGCCTGCCGCGCGCGAGCGACGTCGCCGTGTGGACGCAGACCAGCGAAGCGCTGCCGCCGCTCAGCGACACCGATCCGCCGAAAGGCATCGCCGAAGTGGTGATGATTCCGGTGGTCGGCGCCATCGTCAACGCGATCGGCCCGCTTCACCGATTTGCCGGAGGCCGCACAACATTCAGGAGGTGCTCGCATGACGGACATCCAGCATGCAAAGGGTGTCGAGATGTGCCCGCTTTCGATGACGCTCAACGGCCAAGCGTTCGGCCCGATCGACATGCCCTCCGGCCTGCCGATGATCGATTTTCTGTACGAATACGCGGGCCTGACGGGTTCGCGGCTCGGCTGTGGGCAGGGCTCTGCCACGCGTGCGTGGTGATCGTCGAGCGCGCGGACTGGCCGTCTTTCGCGACGACCGTGCCGCCGCCAGAAGTCGTGCAGGCGGCGAGAACGGACGATGCCGCGGCGAGCGAAAAGGCGCGGCGCGAAAGGCGGGTGACGATGGCTTCAACATGAACTCCAGCGAGGCGGTGAAAGCCCGGTGCGCCGACCGGCGACGGCGGGTCGCGCGGCGCATCGGACGTAGGACGAAAGGGCGCGCACATCATAAAACAAAGGCGCGCGAGCCGACAGAAAACGGCCGGCGAGTATCGGCGAGTATAATTCGTGCTCGTTTCGAAGCAGCGCCCGGGGTCGCGCGAACGTCCGCGAGATCCGCGCTTCGCACTTCAGCAGACCGCATCCGGGTAAGCGTGCCGCGCGCCCCTCATCGAGTTAAACCGCAATGACCAGCCCAGTCTGTACCCGCTTCGCCCCGAGCCCGACCGGCTTCATCCATCTCGGCAATATTCGCTCCGCGCTGTATCCGTGGGCGTTCGCGCGCAAGATGAAAGGCACGTTTATCCTGCGCATCGAGGATACGGACCTCGAGCGTTCCACCGACGCATCGGTCGATGCGATCCTCGAAGGCATGTCCTGGCTCGGCCTCGATTTCGACGAAGGCCCGTTCTATCAGATGCAGCGCATGGACCGCTATCGCGAAGTCGTCGCGCAGATGATGGAAAAGGGCCTCGCCTACCACTGCTACATGTCGACAGAAGAACTTGACGCGCTGCGCGAACGCCAGCGTGCCGCCGGCGAGAAGCCGCGTTACGACGGCATTTGGCGTCCCGAACCGGGCAAGACGCTTCCGCCGGTTCCCGAAGGCATGCAGCCCGTCGTGCGCTTTCGCAATCCGCTTACCGGCGCAGTCACATGGGACGACGCGGTGAAAGGGCGCATCGAGATTTCGAACGAAGAACTCGACGATCTCGTCATCGCGCGTTCCGACGGCACGCCGACGTACAACTTCTGCGTCGTCGTCGACGATCTCGACATGAAGATCACGCACGTCATTCGCGGCGACGATCACGTCAACAACACGCCGCGCCAGATCAACATCCTGCGGGCGCTCGGCGGCGAAGTGCCGGTGTACGCGCATTTGCCGACCGTGCTCAATGAGCAGGGCGAAAAGATGAGCAAGCGCCACGGCGCGATGAGCGTGACGGGCTATCGCGACAACGGCTATCTGCCGGAAGCGGTCGTCAACTATCTCGCGCGGCTCGGCTGGTCGCACGGCGATGCCGAGGTGTTCTCGCGCGAGCAGTTCGTCGAATGGTTCGATCTGGAGCATCTGGGCAAGTCGCCCGCGCAATACGATCACGACAAGCTCAACTGGCTGAACGCGCATTACATCAAGGAAGCGGACAACGCGCGCCTCGCGGAGCTGACGCGGCCGTTCCTGCTGCAAGCGGGCGTCGACGCGGCGAAGATCGACGGCGGCGCGCCGCTCGATCGGGCCATCGGGCTGTTGAAGGACCGCGCATCGACGGTGAAGGAAATCGCCGATAACGCGGCGATGTTCTATTGCGAGCCGGTCATCGAACCGGATGCCTTCGCGCAGCATGTAACGGATGCGGTGAAACCGGCCATCGCGGATCTGCGCACGGCGCTCGCGGACGTCGAATGGACGAAGGAAGCGATTTCCGCCGCGTTCAAGGCAACACTCGGCACGCACAAGCTGAAGATGCCGCAGCTCGCGATGCCGGTGCGCCTGCTCGTCGCGGGCACGACGCACACGGCGTCGATCAACGCCGTGCTGATGTTGTTCGGCCGCGAGACGGTCCTGAAGCGTCTGGAAAAGGGCGCGTCCTGACATACGTTGCGGCCGAACGCGTGAAGCGAGGCAAAAAGTTTCGCTTCACGCACCAAAGGGTATTTACAACTCCGAAAATGTCCTATAAAATTTCGTGTTTTTATGCACGTGGTCCACGGGGGACTGGGTATAGCTCAGCTGGGAGAGCGCTTGCATGGCATGCAAGAGGTCAGCGGTTCGATCCCGCTTACCTCCACCAAAGAACAAGTGAAGTCGCAAAAAATACTTCACAGGAAACACGAAGTTGTATAAGAATCTCGGTCTTTGCTGACAGGCAGCAGTAACCGGCAGGCAGCGGACAGTAGTAAAGTAAAGACGGAAGCACAAGTTTCTGTCCCCTTCGTCTAGAGGCCTAGGACATCACCCTTTCACGGTGAGTACAGGGGTTCGAATCCCCTAGGGGACGCCATAACATCTGGCGGCTGCTTTGAGCGCTGCAAGTTCGTCGGCAACATGGCGAACAGATGAAAAGAAGTGGAGCGGTAGTTCAGTTGGTTAGAATACCGGCCTGTCACGCCGGAGGTCGCGGGTTCGAGCCCCGTCCGCTCCGCCAAAATGAAAAAATCTAGCCTTCAGGCTGGATTTTTGCTTGCTCTTGTCTATTCGCTGCGTCTTCCTCTCTGTTAGCGACAGGAATTTCTTCAGACCGTAGTAATGTCCATTGCCAGCCCGCGCGCACTGTCCTAGTGTTGAGGCACCTGTTTCTCGTGCCCGGCCCGCGTGCGATGCTCGACCCCACCGAAGACCTTTCGCTCTACTAGCTCCGTCAGGCGACGATGTCCGCCTTCGCCGAAGCGCTCACGCATGACAACATGGTCGGCTATTGCCGGCGCCACAACCTCGTCTGGCGCGGCGATCTCTTCATGTCGAGCTGGCGCGAATCCAAAAACTTCATTCATCCTGCAATTCATCCTGCAGGCCGACGGCGTGCCCATCGGCGTTATGTGCGTCACTGAAGAGGATATATTCGCGATGTCCAGATCGCGCAAGGCTTTCGCGGACGCGGAGCGGGGACCTTCCTGCTGAATACCGCGCATCGTTGGGCGGCGGGCGTGCGGACTCGCGGAGTGCCAGTTGCACGTGTTCGTCGACAATCCGGCGGCGCGTCTCTACACTTGGCTCGGCTATCGCCCCGCGGGGTCCGCGTCTCGCGCAGCTCGGCGCGATCCGGCATATGGTGCGGCGGGTCTGATCAGCCGATCTTCGCGTCATCCGGATCGGCGCGCTCGCCGGGCTCGTCGTGGCCGTCGCGGGCGAAAAACGCGCGCGGACTTTCGCCGAAGGCGCGGCGGAACATCGCCGAGAATGCGCTCTGGCTCTGGTAGCCGAGTTCGTGCGCGACTTGCGCGAGCGGCCGTCCCTGACTCAGCAACGGAATCGCGCGTGCCAGCACCGCCTGCTGACGCCATTGCGAAAAGCTCACACCCAGTTCGTGCCGAAAGAGCCGCGTGATGGTGCGCGTGCTCGCGCCGGCTTCCGACGACCAGCGCTCCAGATCGGACGTGGACGGATCGGCGAGTACCGCGTCGCAGAGCGCGCGCAGGCGCTTTTCATTGGGCATCGGCACGGACAAGGGCAACGGCTGCGAACAGATGATTTCATCGAGCGCGAGCGCGCCGAGCAGCCGTTCGCGATGACGTGAGATCGACGGATCGTCGAGCGCGGCGATCACTTCGCGCATGAGCCCCGACACTTCCACCACGAGGCACGCGCCGAGTCCGGCGGGCATGACGCTCGCATCGACATAAAGCGTGCGTATGTAGGCGTCTTCGATGACGACGACCTCGTGTGTGATGTTCGGCGGCACCCAGATCGCGCGCGACGGTGGCACCATTCAGGTNCGCCGGCCGACATGGGCCGCGATCGCACGCGAATCGGATGATCGAGCGTCGGCGAATGTTCGGGCGGGATGTCGAGATGCTTGACTTTTTCGCCCACGGCGCGGACATCGGCAAGCGTGGTCATGGAAGGCGGGTGGGCGGGCCGGCCGCGGATCGGCCGTGCAATCCGACGATCTTAATCGATGCACGTTCGGGGCGGCGACGCCTTTTGGACGGCGCATAATGCCCGCTTCACGCCCATCCATTCACCGAAAGGAGCGCTTTCTCGATGCAACACGTCTTGGTCTACGGAACGCTGCGCGCCGGCGAGGTCAACGACATCAATCGCGCGACCGAGCGGCATGGTATCGCGCAGCCTGAGAAGATCGGCGCGGCGCATGTAAGCGGCCGCTTGTTCGATTTCGGGACTTACCCGGGACTCGTGCTCGATGAAGCGGGCGAACCGGTGCGCGGCGATGTCTATCTGATCGAGGATGCGCTCGTTCCTGTGCTCGACGAGATCGAAGAGGTGTATCCGGGCGTCGAGGGGCTCTTTCGCGCTCATCGGCTGCATATCCGAGGTATCGCTCAACGATGCGCCGCCGCCGTCGATTGCCTCATCTATCCCGTGGCGGCAACGGCCATGAAAGGGCTGCCGCGCATCGTGCGGCGCGGGCTTAACGCGAATCACGCGGATCGCACACCGCACGGTCATACGCCGCCGCAGACGCCTCACCGTCCGAAAGGCGGCGCGATGCGACCGAGGCGGCGCGACGTCGATTTACTGCGTCGTCGTGCCCGACGACTTGCCGTGCGACTTCTTGTGATGCATCGACTTGTAGGAAGGCGCCTGCGATTGCGTGTTTTGCATCGTGTCCTGCTGCGATTGCAAAGCTTGCGCACGCTGCTCGACGTCGGCGATCTTGGCGGGATCGGTGCTCATGGTCACGCCTTGATCGCTTTGCGCGTAGGCGCCTGCGATCGCGCCAAAGGAATAGAACAGCCAGGGACACTTACCTCCTAGTGGCAGTTGGACCCGGGAATCGCCGGTCCGATCCGGTGAAAAACCAAAAGTGAGTAGCAAAAAAACGCTCCGCTTTCTGGCCTGCTTCCGCGCTTTCGCCGCGAGCAAACGTTCGCGCGCGTCGATTCGACTCCGAACCGTCGAAAGCCGTTGCGAACACGACCCGATCGGACTAACCGATGATAGGCTGTGATTCGGACAAGGGTGTGTCGCTCGGCCGATCGATTTAGTTGAGATTCCTGAACATCGGCCGATGCGCCGTCAATAAAGCCTCAGCCAGCGCCACACATGAAAGCGCGCGATGCCGACGAGTTCGTGCACGGCAAGCTCGCTGTTTTCGAACGTCCGAAAGCGTGGCAGCAGGGTGATTCGATTGCTTCGCTCGTCCGAAACATACGGCTGCGGCGAATAACCAAAGACGCCGAACGCCGCGAGTGCGCGCCGCATATGGTAGGCGGATGTCACGACGATCAAACCGTTGTCATGTGCGTGGCCGATAATGCCAGACACGTTTTGCGCGTTCTGGTACGTGTTGTAGCTCTTGTTTTCGCGGATGAGATCGGCGGGATCGACGCCTTGCGCGATCACATAGGGCGCGTAGTTGTCAGCTTCGGCCTCGCCGTGCCGTTGCGGATCGCCGCCGCTCAGAATGACGCGGCAATGCGCGCCGGACGCGCGGCACTGCTTATAGAGCGTGGCCGTCGAGGCGATGCGCGCCATCGAATCCGCTTTCGGCACGAGACCGTCGTCGGTCTTGTCGGTGCCGCCGCCGAGGAGCACGATCGTCGTGTCGGGTGCGAACACGGGTTCGGTCGTCGTCTGAACGTAGCCATATTGCGCGAGGTTCATCAGTGGCTTGGCGAACCATCCCGTGCCGAAACACCATACGAGCACGACGATGACGACGGCAATCTGCGCGCGACGGCGTCGCCAAAGCGCAAATAATGCAAAAAAAGCAGCAATAAGATGAATAGAACCAATTTGATTGGGGTAACGTATCAGTTTACGGAAGAAACGTTCCGTCATCGCGTACTCGGAAACGCGTCGGTGGGTTATGCAGCAATGCAGTGGCACAGCGGTACTCAAGCGCGTGATCAGCGCGCTCACAACGGGGGCTTGTAATAGAAGCAGCACCTAACGCAAGCGGCGGCCAAACATTCGCACTGCAAGTTTTCACTTGCGTGTCAGCGCGAAATTCGGCGCGCCGCGTTTAGTCGACGTCGCGGACAGTCTTGCGACCGTTACGAGTGTCGTCACGGCTGCATAGGAAGAAAGAACGAGATGACCATGTATTCTAACGAAGCCGTACTCGAAGCACTTCGCCGAGCGCAGTATCGTCAAGTACCCTGGGCCAAGCGCCCCAAAGGTTTCGATCTCCTGCGCGCACTCGGATTACTCGAGCTCGCGCGTCAACGCACCGTCGCGCCCGCGCCCGGTTTCCATGCACCGGTGGATATCGCCGTCGTGACCGAACGCGGCAAACAGGAATTCTCGCGACTCTCCCGCGACGAGCGATCCGTCGACTGGGATCTGAGGCGCAACGAACCTTATAGCTTCGGTGGTCAGGAGGCTGTGCCGAAGCACGAGCCTGAGGACGCGGAACGGGTGGGCGCCCGTTCACATTCGTTCGGGTGATGAAGATCGGCGCGCGCCGAGGGAGCGGCGTCGTCCCGCAGACAATGCTGTCCGGCCGCCGTCTTCTTACTTCAGCCAAAAAAAGCCCGTATCGCTAGGACACGGGCAGACCGGAATCCACTGTTGTCACGCTGTGCTCATGGCAAGAGGTGTGACTGAGGCGCGCCGAAGTGGTTCCATCCGCGACGTGGTTCCGTTCAGCCACGCGTTTATACGCCTCAATGATGCTGCGCTCTCGACTCCCGATCGCCATCCGGGCACGCGCACACGTTACTTGCGATATCGCCGGGCGGCGCGGGCGATGTCCGGCGATGCGCCCATCGACGTCTTCGTACCCAAATGCATATCCGATGCGGGCGGCGGCTGGGCTTGTCCCGATGTCGCCGCACCGACGAGCGCGCTGAACGCGCGCGCCGGAGGCCAGCAGTATCGATGTCTTCATGGCGAGCTTCCTAAGCCCTCGTGGGGCCTGTTCGTTCACCTGTCAAAGTAAGCTGCCCGGCGCTTCCACGCTGTAAGCATTGGTAAAGAGTTGTTTCCTCCCGGTGCGTGTGCACGAAAGCGCGGACGAGCGAAATCGTCGCGCCGAAGCGGCAGAACACGATTGACCGGAAGTATTGGAAGGAACACGCAAGGCGCGAAGCCTGCGCGGAAATCAACTGCGGAAGGGATCGAAGGAACCGGCGCGTTGTCGGTCCCGGCGAGACTGTGCGACGATGCTCAGGCCATTTTGGCCGGCGCGCGCCACGATTCCGGATTGGTCCAGAACGCGCCACGCAGGCGATCGTGGCTCGGTGGCGCAGGCGGCTTCGCCGCGCTCGATCCGATCCGGCCGCGCAGCGACACTTCGCGACCGTTGCCCGACAGGCGTTTCACGATCTCGGCAAGCGTGCCGTCGGCTTGCCATTCGTCGAAACGACGACGGCAGGTCGGCGGCGACGGATAGCGGCCCGGCAGCTTCGACCAGCCTTCGCCGGTCGACAGGACCCACAGGACGGCGTTGACTACCGCGCGCGCTTCGACGCGCGGACGTCCGCGCCGTTCGTTACGCGCCGGCTCGGAACAGAACAACGCCTCGACCAGCGCCCACTCGTTATCTCTTAAATCGTCGAACAGCACCATATCTCACCTCAGCGAAGCTAACCCCGGTGCGCTGCCCCGCGCCGCGCACTCTGGTCGGAATCCGAAGAACGAATACCAGGAGAAGCCGGAGCGGAATGCGGCGAACGATTTTCGATATAACCGCGTTATAACCGCGTGGCCCCGACCTCTGTGCGCAATGAAATGCGAAAACCGTGCCATGCGACTCGCAAAACCCGGGAGAGCTGCATGGCAGTAAGCTGATGCAATGTTAGCATGGCCCGTATCAGACCCGAAATAGCCCGAGTTAGAAATCGGGACAATCACCAATCAAGTGCAATAGGCCCATCCGGCGTGCGTGAGCGCGATTTGTTGCACTGCGGCGTAACGCTCGTTCGCAGGGCAGAAACGCGGGCGCGCTTGCTATATTCTGCATCAAACCGAACCATTGATGAGCTTTGCATATGAGCGTGAGCGCGCCCTGAACGTGACCTTGAGACAGCTTCGCGTCTTCATCGAAGTGTCGAGGCTGCGCAGTTTCAGCCGCGCCGGCGATTAAATCGGCCTCACGCAGTCGGCGGTGAGCCGCTGCATGCGCGAACTGGAAGGCGAGATCGGCCTCAAGCTGATCGATCGCACGACGCGCGAGGTGCAACTGACCTATGTCGGCGTGAATCTGGTCGGCATCGTATCGCGCCTGCTCGCCGATCTCGACGAGGCGCTGCGCGAAGTGCGCGATCTCGGCGAGCAAAAGCGCGGCCGCGTGATCGTCGCGGCGAGCTCGACCGTCGCCTGCCGGCTGATGCCGCGCGTGATCGCCGCGTGTCTCGCGCAGTTTCCGCTCGTCACGCTGAGCCTGCGCGACGACGTCCAGTCGGACGTGCTGCGCAAGGTGAAGTCGGGCGAAGTGGATTTCGGCGTCGTGATCGGTCCGTTCTCGTCCGACGATCTGCACGGCGAACCTGTGATGACCGATTCCTTCTGTCTCGTCGCGCGCCGCGATCATCTGCTGGCGCAGCGCGCGTCGGTGCCGTGGGAAGCGCTCGCCGGGCAGCGGCTCGTCATGCTCGGCGGCTCGTCATGCTCGATTACACGTCGGGCAGCCGTCCAATCATCGATGCCATGATACAGGAACATGGCGTCGAAGAGCAGGTCGTGCAGGAACTCGGCCATTCGGCCACCGTGTTCGGGCTCGTCGAGGCGGACGTCGGCGTCAGCGGGCTGCCGTGGCTGTTCCTGCCGCTGCCGGCGGATTCGTCGCTGGTCGCGCTGACGCTCGAACCGCGCGCGGAGCGTACCGTCGAGATCGTGCGCCGGCGCGATCGTTCGTTGTCGTCGGCGGCGGAATCCGTCTGGTCGCTGATTTCGGCGCTGCCGTCGCGCGCGGAGGAACTCGGCTGGCGCGAGCGGGCACGTTAGACTTCCGGTTTTCTTCGGCGAGGCGCACGATGAGCGAATCGGAAGGCGCGGTGCGGGCGGAATTGAGCGAATTGAGCGGACTGAATGCTTCGGGCGTTCCCACGGGAGGCGGCGCGGCAGGTGCACCGAACGTGCGCGATGCGGTGCGCGTACTGCGGCCTTCGCAGATCCGCGAAGTGGCGAACGCCGGTTTCGGCGTGCCGGACGTGCTGCCGTTCTGGTTCGGCAGCGGATCGCGTGGTCGCGGTCACGCCGCTGTGGCCAAACCTCGTCGAGATTCCGAAGATCCTCGGCGTGAGCGTCGAAACGGTGTCGCTGACTTACGGCCCGAACGGCTGGACGCTCGACCTCGACCGCCTGCTCGCGGCGTTTACGCCGGCGACACGCATGCTGATGATCAACTCTCCGAACAACCCGACCGGCTGGACGATGACGCGCGAGCAGCAGCGCGCCGTGCTCGATCATTGCCGGCGTCACGACATCTGGATCGTTGCCGACGAGGTCTACGAGCGCCTCTGCCTCTATTACGGCGAACACGGCAACGTGGCGCCGTCCTTCCTCGATCTCGCCTCGCGGGACGAACGCGTGATCGCCGTCAATTCGTTCTCGAAAGCGTGGCTGATGACCGGCTGGCGGCTCGGCTGCTCGTCGCGCCGACGCGTCTGGCAAGCTCGTCGAGTACAACACGTCGTGCGCGCCGTCGTTCGTGCAGCAGGCGGGCATCGTGGCCGTCGAGGAAGGCGAGGGGTTCACGCGTTCGCTCGTCGCCGATTTGCGCGCGAGCCGCGATCACCTGGTGTCGGCGCTGCGGACGATCGAAGGCGTCGACGTGCGCGCGCCCGACGGCGCGATGTATCTGTTCTTCTCGCTCCCCGGCGCGCAACGCAGCCTCGAACTGTGCAAGCGGCTGGTGCGCGAGGCGCATCTGGGACTCGCGCCGGGCAGCGTATTCGGTGCGGAAGGCGAGGGCTTCGCATGCGATCCGGCGCGTCTGGACGCGGGCGTCGAGCGGCTCAGGCGGTTTCTGTCCAATGCGGGCGCGCCCGGTCATGCGTGAGACGGCTCGAAATACCACCGTAAGGCGCCGGACGAAGTGAGCCCGGCGCCGATGTTTGATTTACCTTTACGCCCCCGGCCTTTTTGCATAATATCACAAGCAGTCACGCGTTTTCATCCCTGAAAACGCACCTCGTCCGGTAGAACGGCCCGGTAGTTCGGTTCCCGAACGCCCAATTCGCCTCTCCGGTGCGTGCTCCCAATCAATATGACCGATCAAAAATCGGGCGAGCGCGTCTAGAAATTCCGTGTCCAGGTTCTTTGTCCGCAGCGCTTCATCGGCGCTCGAACCTGTGCAAGCTCGATTCAATCGGATCTGACCACTTAGGGCTGACCCAAGCTGCATGAATACCCAAGAGGCGAAAATCGTCCTCGAGACTGCTTTGATCTGCGCGCAGGAACCGTTGCGCCTGAGCGATTTGCGCAAGTTGTTCGTCGATGATATTTCGGCGGATACCGTGCGCAACCTGCTCGAGAGCCTGAAAGCGGACTGGTCGGGACGCGGCGTCGAACTGGTCGCGCTGGCGTCGGGCTGGCGGTTCCAGAGCAAGCCGACGATGCGGACATACCTCGATCGGCTGCATCCGGAAAAACCGCCGAAATACTCGCGCGCGGTCCTCGAGACGCTGGCAATCATTGCTTATCGGCAGCCGGTTACGCGGGGCGACATCGAAGAAATCCGCGGCGTGACGGTGAACACGCAAGTCGTGAAGCAACTGAAAGACCGCAGCTGGATCGAGGTGATCGGTCATCGCGACGTGCCCGGCCGCCCGGCACTCTATGCGACGACCAAGCAATTCCTCGACGATCTCGGCCTGACCGCGCTCGACGGATTGCCCGCGCTGGACAATCCGTCTGCGCAACTGGAAGCGACGCTGCTCGCACAGCATTCGATCGAATTCGCGACGGCGGAAAGCGCCGGTGCCGACATCGCCGCGAACGGGGAACAAGGCGCGAGCGTACTGGTCAACTCGGAAGATTCGTCGTCGCTCGCGGACACGGCGCAGGACATGTTCGAACAGTGGCAAGCGCCGCGCGGTACGGTTCCTGCGAACACTTCCCCCGATGTCGATGCGCCCGCCGCCCTCGGAGCTGCGCGGCAAGCCTCCGAAGCAGGCGTCGCGTCGGGCGAATCCGGTGCACTCGATGAACTCGGCGAACCGGCGCCCGCAGTCGATGAAAATGACCAGGACCCGTCGTCCGCGGACGAGAGCGATCTCGACGACGATTCCGAAGAACCCCGGGCGCGTCGCGCCTGATGCTTTAAAGCAAGTGCACTAGCCCCTGAATCGACTTCCTGGCTCTCAAAAAAGATTATTTCGAGACGATGGCCGGACCGATCAGCGGAAATTTCTGACGCGCCCGCGATGGGCGCGCGACTCGACATTTGAGGTTGTTTTGACACACTCCCACGACAGCGATTCGCCCAAATCCACGCACCCCGTGCACGCCGCGGACGCACCAGAGTCGGCCGACGCCGGCGAAAGCACGCGTACCGATCGCAACGACGGCGGCGGCGAAGGCGACGATCGTCCGCGTCGCGGATTGCGCCGCGGACCGCGCAGTTTGATTGCGCGGCGTCGCGCTGTCGCCAAGACGAAGGGTGCCGAGGGTGCGCCCGCCGCGCCGGTCGCGGTCGGCGAAACGCCGCCGGACGGCGTCGTGGCCGCGCAGGTGTGCACGCCGCGCAGCCCGCGAG
>JAQFVI010000380.1 GCA_029439495.1 Caballeronia sp. BR6202001590007 | reverse complement strand
ATCCGGTTTTTGCACAACTGGACGTACATAACTCCGGCAACGTGTTCTCGCTTGGGCAATCGCAGACTTTGAACGGTTTCGCAACAGTACGTACACCAATTATACTATACCGTGCTCATGAAGGCGAGCTACTACCGGACCGGCACGCTGACAGCCGGTCCAGCCGAGGCCGTCATGATCCTGACAGTCACTTACGAATGATGTGTGGATCGATCCTGCGCATAGTCGAGTACATGCGTGGATAACTCAAGCAAGGAAAGACGAATGAAACAACTCAACATCGCTTTGGCGGCGCTCGCCATCATGGGTTCGACTTCCGCTCAAGCGGCAGATGCCACCCTGACGTTCACGGGCACGATCATTCTGCCCACCTGCACGCCCGACACGAATACGGTCACCAAGACGGTGCCGTTCGGCACCGCCAAGACGACGGATTTCGCGGCGGTCGGAAGCACGAAGAACGCGACTGCGTTCGATCTGAAACTGGTGAGCTGCGCGCCCAACACGAACGTGACGATGACCATCAGTGGCACGTCGGACACCTTGACTAGCGTGCTGAAAAACACCGGCACGGCGGCGCAGGTTAGCGTGCAACTGTTGAAAGCACAAAAGTCGAGCGACACGATCGGAACGGCGATTACGTTGGGAAGCGCTTCTGCACTCGGCGTTGTCGATGGCACGAACACCATGACCATCCCCATGGTTGGGCAGTTCTATCGTCTCGGCACGATGAGCGGCGGCACGGTTTCAGCCGTCGCTACCGCCAATTTCCAATATAACTAATGTCTGCTCTTAGGCAATTCAATTCGCTATTTAGCGGACTTTAATTCGTTCGTTAATAGTTAGGAGTTTTCGACGTTCATCTATTCGGGTCGAATTGCTAGACTCTCGCCCACGACACTTTTCGAGTCGTTAAACCAAGCATAACCAAGTAAATAGAATAGGGAAATGCAAAGAATTGACCGTAATCAACTTGCTTTCAGTAAGGTGTCAGGCGGGTCTGAAAAGGCCTCCAGTAATGCGTCGACGAATACGAACGTGGTGGTCGCCGTCAAGGCCAGTACGGGTGGGTTCGTTGGTGTAAGTCGTTGATCGCGTTCGCTCGCGTCGAATTCGAATCAACGTTTTCAACAGCAGTAAGAGGAAAGAAAAAATGCAGAAAGTAGCGCGTAGTGAAGAATTGGCCCAGGCTCAATTGGCGGGCGGTTGCAAGCGTAGTTCGGCTCAAAACAAGACGACCGTCATCGTCTACGTGCAGCGCTAAATTGGTATCGGTTCCGGTTGCGAGCGCTTAAATCCTTCATCAAGGCGCATTGCCGCTACCGCATCCATTTAACAAGACTCAGGAGAATTCAAATGCAAATACTCGATCGAAATACCCTGGCGCAATCGCTCGTCGCAGGTGGTCAGGCAAAGGTCAGTTCCAGTGCGAGTTCGTCGACCAAGGCCTATGCCATGCGCGCGGCATCGGCCGCAAACGTTTGTCCGGCAAGGCTTTTCGGGCGGCGAGCGAAGTCGTTCGGCACAGCGCGCGCCACGTTCCGATGTAGCGCGGCACTTGGATGGTGCGACGCAGCACCTCGTCCGTGCGCTCGCGGTGCGCATGCATCGAAGGCGGGCCGCTGCTTGTGTATCGTCTGGTTAGTTCGTGAGCGGCGCAGCGTTCACAGCGCCGACGCACGCGCGCGCCGAAGCGGGGCGGCATGCACGATCGCGGTGCCGTTCGCGCGCACGCGAAGCCCGTTTCGACGGGCGCAAGCACAATGGCCCGCTCCTTGCCTGATGTGGCGCGCAGACGGCAACGGCGCCGCGCGCACTCGAAACATCAATCCGGCAACATCACGATCGAAGACAAGGACAACGGCGCCCCCTTGTGCATCGACATGAGCTGACGCCGTTTGCGTTCACTCCGGACCAGCGGATAGTTCTCCACACGAAAGCCGAACCAGGAAGCGACGATGAACCCGAACACGAAGCCCGAGGGCAAGGTCACGCTATTGAGCGCCGGCCCCGGCGATTTCGACCTGCTGACGATCTGCGCCGCGCGCGTGCTGGCGGCGGCGGACATCCTGCTCGTCGACGATCTCGCCAACGCCGACAATCGCGACGCTCGCGCCGCAGGCGCGCGTGATCCGCGTCGGCAAGCGAGGCGGCTGCAGGTCGACGCCGCAGGCTTTCATTCAGCGCCTGATGATCCGTTACGCGAGAAAGGGTCTGCACGTCGTGTGCGCCAAGAGCGGCGATGCGCTGCTTTTCGGACGCGCGGGCGAAGAGATCGCCGCGTTGCGCGACGCGCACATCTCCGTCGATATCGTCAACGGCGTGTCGTCGGGATTCGCGGCGGCGGGCCTCGGCATCTCGCTCACGCATCGCGATCATTGCCAGGGCGTGACCTTCGTCACCGCGCACATGCAGGATCACGGCGAACCGGACTGGGCTGCGCTGGCCGCGACCGGCACCACGCTCGCGATCTACATGGGCATGAGCCGCATCGCGAAGATCGCGCAGTTGCTGCTCGCCGCCCTGCTCGCCGGCACGCCCGCCGCCGTCGTGTGCAGCACGCGGGCTCGTCGATCTATGCCTTTCGGCCGTATTCTCAAGCCGCGCGGCGCGCGTTAAAGTCGGCCCTGCCTTCATCGCTTTCGCCGCCGCACGCATGACCCCGTCTTCGTCCCCGTCTCCGTCCTCGCTCTCCGGCAGACTTCGCGTCCTGCTCGTCACCGATACCGACAAGCCCATCGGCGACTTGCGCGAGCAACTCGCGCGTCTCGGCTACGAGATGCTCGAAGCCGCCGCGCCGTCCGCGCTGCACGCCACCGTCGAGAGCTTGAAGCCGGACGTCGTCATCATCGATACCGAGTCGCCGTCGCGCGATACGCTCGAACAACCCGCCGTCATGAACAAGGCCGCGCCGCGCTCGATGCTGATGTTCAGCAACGACGCGGATCAGCAGTTCATCCGCGCGGCGGTCGGCGCCGGCGTCACCGCGTATTCGGTCGAGGGCCTCGCGCCCGAACGGCTCGCGCCGATCATCGAGGTGGCGCTCGCGCGTTTCGCGCACGAAGAACAGTTGCGGCTGCGGCTCGCGCAAGTTGAGAATGAACTCGCGGAACGCAAGGTCATCGACCGCGCGAAACGCCTGCTGATGGACCGCCGCAATCTGTCCGAGAACGATGCCTACGCGCTGCTTCGCAAACGCGCGATGGATCAGAAAATCAAGGTCGCCGAAATCGCGCGCCAGTTGCTCGCGGTAGCGGACCTGCTTTAGCCCGGCTCGACGAACACCTCACGAACTCGCCCGAATCCATCACGCCCGAACGCACGCATCTGCGGCTGGGCTTCGTCGCCCTCTCCGATGCCGCGCCGCCCGCCGCCGCGATCGCCGACATGGGCGCGCGTCATGGCATCCGCATCGAACTGTGCCGGCAGCCGTCGTGGGCCGCCGTGCGCGACAAGTTGCTGTCCGGCGAACTCGATGCCGCACACGCGTTCTATGGGCTCGTCTACGGCGTGCAGCTCGGCATCGGCGGGCCGCAGGCGGACATGGCGGTGCTGATGGTCCTCAATCGCGGCGGGCAGGCCATCACGCTGTCGAACGCGCTCTCCGATGCTTTTGGCACGGGCGCGGGCGCGGGCGTTGGCGAGGCGCTCGCCTCGCTCGGGCGGCCGCCGGTCCTCGCGCAGACCTTCCCGACCGGCACGCACGCGATGTGGCTCTACTACTGGCTCGCCGCGCACGGCGTGCATCCGCTGCGCGACGTGCAAAGCATCGTGATTCCGCCGCCGCAAATGGCCGATGCGCTCGCCGCAGGCACGCTCGACGGCTTCTGCGCGGGCGAGCCGTGGCACGCGGTCGCCAAGGCGCGCGGCGCGGGCCGCACGGTGGCCTATACCGGCGAGATCTGGCCGGATCATCCGGAGAAGGTGCTGGCATGCCGGCGCGATCTGCTTGGCGTGCCGCGCGAGCTGATCGAGGCGCACATCGACGCGCCGCGCTTCTTCGATGGCGGTGCGGTCAACTATCCGCGGGTATCGGACGGTGCGTGGTTCGTCACGCAGTACCGGCGCTGGGGCATGCTCGATGCCGACGACGTCACCCACGCCATTGCGGCGGACGTCCATCAGACCGCGCTCTATCGCGAGGCCGCGCGCGCGGCCTCGCGATGCCCGCCGACAACCTGCCCGCCACGTTCTGCGACGGCCGCGTCCTATCTCGCCGGATTCCCGATCCGCGCCTTGACTTGAGCGCCGAAATGCCGAGAATGGCGGCCTTCGCGCCGTCCCGACAGCGCTTTTCCCGCCCCAAAGCGCGACATCATGGAAAATATCGGGATAAGGTATAGCCAGGGTATAGCCAGCGGTAGCGTTTCTCGTGTCGCGCCAGGCTCTGCGCGGCCGTTCTTCGCGCTTCGGACAAGGCTTTCACGCCGGCATTCGACCGGGCTTCCAACCCGGCTGCATCGAACGTCTGCCTTTGGTCATTCGAAAGCGCGCCTTCGCAGCGACACGGCCCGACACCGGCCACCCGCGCCGCCCGGGGATGGGGCCGCCCTCGGGCGGCCAACAGGAGCATCACATGACCGTATGAATCCGTCCCCGCAAAACGATCGTTCTCAACTTGATGCATTGCGGCCCGCGCAAAACCTTGCCACACAAGGCTTTGCGCCGAAACCGCACGCGCATACGGCCAGCCATTGTTGGCTGAGCATGAAAAGTGAATTGAAATATATCGAGATAAAAAGTCAATAGTAAGAGTATACACTGCATTCCATCGACGTAGCAGCCAGTCGTAGCAGCCAGTCGACGTAGCAGCCAGTTCTCGCAAGATCGCTGCGCCGTTTTCTGTGCGCCGCTTTCTGAACTGAACGTCAACCGTCTTTGGAGCACATATCATGAAACGCAATCTCATCGCTACCCTGCTGATCGCCGCTTCCGCCACGCTCGCCGCTCCCGCTTTCGCAAGCGGCTTACGGTCCGGCTCCGTTCTACCGTCCGGCTGTCGGCGCGCCGTCGTCGCAACAGGGCCCGAGCGCTCAAACGATCGCCGCCGAAGAAAACGCGAACGGCACGGCAACTACCGCTTTCGGCGGTTCGCGCGACACCCTGGCTCAATCGGGCAGCCGTTCGCAGACGAACAGCAACAACCCGCAATCGATCTTCTTCGGCCACTAAGCACATCCGGGCAGCATCGACCGAGCAGTAAAGAAAAGCGCTTCGCGATTCACATCGCGAGGCGCTTTTTACATCAGGCGACGAAAACCTATGCCGCGCGGCCGAGCGCGGTGCGCATCACCGCGGCGAGTTCCACCGGTTCGAATTTCGACACATACACGCATTCGCGCCGACCTTGCGCACATGCTGTTCGTTCGCCACGCCCGACAGCGACGAGTGAATCACCAACCGGAATGTGCTGCAGGCTCGCATCCGACTTGATGCGGCGCGTGAGCGTGAAGCCGTCCATCTCCGGCATTTCCAGATCGGTGAGCACGAGCGCGATGTGATCGCTCACCTCCATGCCTTCCTTCTTTGCACGATTGCGCGCGCTTTCGAGCACGTTCCACGCTTCCTGGCCGGTCTTGGTCATCAAGGGCACGCCCATCGCGGTCAGGCTCTGTTCGATGAGCGCGCGCGACGCCCGAATCGTCAGCCGCGAGCACGCGCGCGCCGGGCTTCGCCGGGCTTAATGACGAGCCGCCCGGTGTTTTCCTGCGTGATCTCGCTTTCCTTCGCCGGTAGTATGTCGCGCACGATGCGCTCGACATCGAGCACCTGCGCGAGGCGCGTGTCCTCGATATTGCCGTCGATGCGCGCGAAACTCGTCACCGTGCGTCCGCCCGAATGTGATTCCGCCGACAGCACCTGGTTCCACTCCAGCTGCACGATGTCATCGACTTCCTCGACCGCGAAGCCTTGCGTCGTGCGCGCGAATTCGGTGACGAGCAGAATCTTCGGGCCGTTTTTCGGCCTCAGTCCGACGATGTGCGCCAGGTCGAGCACGGGAATCACTTGTCCGCGGATATCCGCGACGCCAAGAATGTTCCCGCTCGATCCCGCGACGGCGGTAATCTCCGGCATCGCAAGAATCTCACGCACCTTGAATACGTTGATGCCGAACAGTTCGCGCTGATCCGCGTCGGCGTAATCTTCCGCTTCGCCGAGGCGGAACAACAGCAGTTCGAACATATTGCTGCCGGCGAGCTGTACTCGCTGCTCGATGTCTTGTTGTGAGTGGCTCACGTCTTTTTCTCCCTGTGCGCGCGTACGCGGCTTCCTGCCTGTCCATTCGATGGTCGGTGTCTTCTGGATGCATTGTCTGGACGCCCGATGCCTGATTAGCGGCACGTTTCCGGGAAACTGAAGCGTCGGCCCGTCCCGCGCATGCGTTCGCCTATACTTTTTTCGAATGGTCGGGTTAATGCGGATGAAGGCAAGCCGCGCAAAGCCTTAGCTCGATCTGACGCTCTGGCTTTTCTCCGCATCACACCCAGTCCGGACGGAGGCGCTCGATGGCAACAGTCGCACAGGTTCTGAGTTCGAAACCCGATCAGACGGTCTTCACGATCGCGACGGGCGCGTCGGTCTACGACGCGATCAGCATGATGGCCGAGAAGCACATCGGAGCGGTGATCGTCACGGACGGCGATCAGATTGCCGGCATTGTGACCGAGCGCGACTACGCGCGCAAAGTGGTGCTGATGGACCGTTCGTCGAAACAGACGCCCGTGCGCGACATCATGACGTCGCATGTGCGCTACGTGCGTTCGGACCAGACCACCGACGACTGCATGGCGCTGATGACCGAAAAGCGCATGCGCCATCTGCCGGTGATCGACGAAGGCCGGCTCGTCGGCATGATTTCCATCGGCGATCTGGTGAAGAACATCATCTCGGAACAGCAGTTCACCATCCAGCAACTGGAGTTGTACATTCGCGGCGAGCAGGCCCGTTAAGGGAACGGGGTTGCAGCAGGTTTGCGCACGCTTCGTCATCATTTTGTAAGCTTCTCGCTATACTGCGGCAAAGGTTCGCGCGGCCCCTGTCGCGCACCGCCGAGGACACCGCGCGCCGCGCGTGCGAGCAGGATGGTGTGCTGGTCGGCGCGGGCGGCGACGGCACGCTGTGCGCGGTCGCGCAGGAAGCCTACGCGCTCGGCTGCCCGTTCGCCGTGCTGCCGCGCGGCACCTTCAACTATTTCAGCCGCGATCACGGCATCTTCGCCGATCTCGACGAGTCGTCGAAACTGCGCTCGATGCGCGCGTATCCGGTCCAGACCGGCTTCGTCACCGAGCGGATGTTTCTCGTCAACGCGAGCCTCGGTCTCTATCCGAAGCTGCTCGAGGACCGGGAGACCTACAAGCAGCAGTTCGGTCGCAGCCGGATGATCGCGCTCTGGTCCGCGCTCTACACGATGCTGCGCCGGCATCGCCATTTGCGCCTGCATATCGAGCATGACGGCCAGATGCGCGAGATCCGCTCGACCACGCTCTTCGTCGGCAACAACCGCCTGCAGATGGAACAGATCGGCATGCCGGGGGAAGCGCGCGCACTGGAACACGGCTTGCTTGCCGCGATTGCGCCGCGCCCGGTCGGGCGGCTCGCGCATCTGCTGCTGTCGCTGCGCGGAGCGGCGGGGCGTCTGTCGGATTCGGATCATGTGACGAGCTTCACGTTCGACAAGATCATCGTCACGCATCCGAAGAAGAAGCACCGCCGCGTGAAAGTCGCGACCGACGGCGAAGTCGCTTACTCGACATGCCGCTGTCGTTTCGCGTGTCCGATCAGCCCCTGTGGCTGCTGAAGCCGGAGCCGCAGGTGGCCGAAGCCAATCGCTCATGACCGTGTTGTTGCAGATTTCCGACCCGCACTTCGGGACCGAACGGCTGGCCGTCGTCGCGGCGCTGCTGCGTTTGATCGAGGCGACTTCGCCCGAGCTCGTCGTCGTGTCGGGCGACATCACACAGCGCGCGCCGGCATCAGTTCGCGGCGGCGCGTGCATTTCTCGACACGCTCGGCGGCACGCCGACGCTCGTGATCCCCGGCAATCACGAATTCCGCTCTTCGATCCCATCGCACGGCTGTTCCGTCCGTATGCGAATCACCGGCGCGCGTTCGGCGCAGACCTGGAGCCGTCGTTCGAGTCGGATGAACTGATGGTGCTCGGCGTCAACACGACGCGTGCCGTGACCGTCGAGCGCTGGGACTACGCGCAGGCGAGTGAGCGCTTCGAACTGATCGCGCGCCACGATCTGCTGCTCGACGGCGTCGCGTCCGGTCTGGTCACGACGCCGGCCGGATGACGAGTTCGGGGAAGCCGGTGGCGTCGTCGTGTTCGCGCGTGTAGCGTTCGCCGGGCAGATGCGCGACGACGATTTCCGCCGTCGTGCGCACGATGCAGCCGGCCGCGACATGGCCGCCGAACACGCGCCCGCCGGCATCGGCGATGCTCATGTGCAGGTGCGGCCCGTTCGCCGACAGCGATCCGGCGAGCGTGAGGATTTCGAGGTCGCCCGCAGCGTGTCGGGATGGTCGCGGCCCGCGTAGCGCAACTGCGCGACGGACAGGCTGCCGATGCCCTGGAGCACGAAGGCCGCGGACAGCGAGCGGTCCCGGCAAAATCGGTCCAGCGCGCCGCGCAGGTCGTCGCCGGGGGGAGAGTCGGAGCGTGATCGCAAGCATGGTGGCGAATCCGAAGGAGACGCCGTCAAGCTTACACGCGCATTATGCGGCTCGGATGTCGTTGACGATCATCGATGAAACTGAAGATGCCATGAGTTTCGAATTGACCATGCTGGCCTGGACCCTCGTGCTCGCGCTGGTGCAGGTGTTGCTGCCCGCCGTGGTGCGCAATCGCGAAGTCGGCCTTCGATATCAGGCCGGCCCGCGCGATGCCGCCGTGCCGCCGCTCGGCAAGCTGTCCGGCCGGCTGATGCACGCGCAGTCGAATCTTTTCGAGATGTTGCCGGTGTTCGCGATCGCCGTGCTGGTCGTGCATGTCACGGGACGCGAAAACGCCCTCACGCACTACGGCGCGCTGGCGTATTTCGTCGCGCGTCTGGTCTACGTGCCGCTCTATGCAGCGGGCGTGCCGTTCGTGCGCTCGCTCGTGTGGCTGGTGTCGATCATGGGCATCGTGCAGGTGCTCGTTCCCATCATCTGAAGCCTTGCAAGGCAGGGGTGCCCGTCATGACCGATCAAGCCGATCGCCTCGATACCGTCGAGATCGAAACCGCGCCGAATCCCGAGTACGCCGTCATCCTGATGCACGGCCTCGGCGCCGATGCCAACGACTTCGTGCCGCTCGTGCCCGAACTGCGTCTCGCCGATGCGCTCGCGATGCGCTTCGTGTTTCCGAACGCGGCGGAGATAGCCATCACCGCGAACAACGGCTACGTGATGCGCGCGTGGTACGACATCCTGTCCTTCGAAGGCATCAACCGGCGCGTGGGCGAGGCGAGCATCGAGGCGTTGTGCGCGCGCGTGCGCGAACTGATCGCCGCGCAGAACGCACGCGGCATTCCGACCGAGCGGATCTTTTTGGCGGGCTTTTCGCAAGGCGGGGCGATGACCTCAGCGCGGGGCTCACGCATCCGGACCGGCTGGCGGGGCTGATCGTGCTGTCGGGCTNATTCGACGACGTGCTGAACGTGGGTCTCGGCGAGGAAGCCGTGGAATTCGCGCGCGAGCACGGCTGCACGGTCGACTGGCATACCTATCCGATGCCGCATTCGGTATGCATGGAGGAGGTCGAGGCGCTGCGCGCGTGGCTCGCGGCGCGCCTCGTCAGGGCCTGAGCGACGCGTTCTTCAGCATATCGGCGAAGAGCGCGAGCACCGCGTCCGCATCGACGCCGATGCACGCATCGCAGGGCGGCCGCGCGTCCCATGCCTGCGCGGGCGTTTTCATCGACGACGGTTTCTGCACGATTATGCCGAACGCGATGCCGTCGGTCAACACGCGCACCGGTCCGCGGCGCGTCGTATAAAGCCCGCGCGCGACGACGAAGGCCGCCGCCGAGTAATCGTGCGCATAGATGCCGCGCTCGATGCCGTCGTTGTCCACATGAAAGCGCTCGTAAAAGAGCGCGACACGTCCCACACGAAGCGGCTCGCATCGCCGGCGGCGTCGCGCAGCGCGGCGAGATACGCGTTCGTCATGACGGTTTCGTACGTGACGTCGAGGCCGACGATCGACACCTTCTATGGCGCGTCGAAGACGATGTCGGCCGCGAGCGGATCGCCGTGCATGTTGGCTTCGGCGGCGGGCGTCACGTTGCCGAGCGTGCCGTGGATGCCGAACGCGCCGCCCATCACGACGACTTCGCGCACGAGCGACGCGATCTGCGGATCCTCGCACAGCGCCAGATTGGTGAGTGGCCCGACCGCGAGCAGCGTCACTTCGCCTGGATGCGCGCGTACCGTATCGACGATGAAGCGGTGCGCCGCGCGGCCTTCCTCGCGCTTTTCCACGCGTCCCGTCCGTTCGATGTTGCCGAGCGCGTCGTCGCCGTGGATATGCGGAATCGGCGCGGACGCATCGTCTTGAAGCGGCTTCGCCGCGCCGCGCGCCACCGGCACGTCCGGCGCGAAACGCGAGGCCAGATAGAGCGTGTTGGCGGTCGTCGTGTCGATATCGGCATTGTCGAACACGCTCGTCATGCCGAGCAGTTTGATGTCCGGATGCAGCGTCTGAAACACGAACGCGATGGCGTTGTCGATGCCCGGATCGGTGTCGTAGATGATCTTGTGCTTGCTTATGCGCTCGTTGCTCAGGCTTCGACCGTTTCGCATTCGCGCGCGATCAGCGCGAGCATGCCGCGCCGCAGTTCGGCCGGGCTCACCGACTTGCTGAGCACGTCCTGTTCGCACGCGAGCGGCACGATGCTCGCCGACGGCTCGCCCGTCACGACGAGACACGGACAAGGCTTGCCGAGCTTCACGGTGCCGAGCATCGCGACTTCGCGCACGGTTTTCAGGTCGCGCAGGCGGAAATCCGTGATGATGAGATCGGGAAACGCTCGATATCCGACACGATGTCCTCGAATTCCTCGAAGGTCGCCGCCGAGTCGTAGAGAACGCCCCATGGCGACAGCAGCACCTCGGTGGACGCGCGCACNTCCATGTTGTCGCCGCCGAGCATCAGGTGATTGCCGACGCCCACGCGCGTCAGCAAAGGATCGCCGTCGCCCTGACCGTCTTCGTTGCCGACGTCGATTAGCGTGAGATCGGTCGTGCCGCCGCCGACGTCGATGATCAGCACGCGCCGCGTCGCGGCTAGTTCTTCCCTGAGCCGTCCGCGATGATGAAACAGCCAGTCGTAAAAGGCCGCCTGCCTGCGGCTCTTCCAGCAGACGCAGCGTTTCCAGACCCGCCAGGCGCGCGGCTTCGACGGTCAGCGCCCGCGCGCCCTCGTCGAACGACGCGGGCACGGTCAGCACGATGTCCTGCGCATCGAGCGGCGCATCCGGGAAGCGCTCGTTCCACGCCGCGTGGACGTGCGCGAGATAGCTTGCGCTCGCCATCACGGGCGAAATCTTCTCGACGTCGTCGGTCGCGTTCCACGGAAGAATGTCCGCGAGCCGATCGACGCTCGTGTGCGACAGCCAGCTTTTCGTGCTCGACACGAGTCGGATCGGCGTGCCCGCGCCCCGGCTGCGCGCCAGTTCGCCGACGATGAACGGCCGCTTTTGCGTCCACGGTAGCGTCAGATCGCCGGGCGCGAGTTCGCTCTCGTGCGGCAGATACAGGAAGGACGGCAGCAGGTCGCGTTCTTCGGCGGCGCCTGGCGCGGTTAGTTGCGCGATCGGCAGCACGCCCTGCACGGTCTTTTCGCCGTCGCTCGCGCTCATGCCGACGTAGGAGAGCGCGCAATGCGTCGTGCCCAGGTCGACGCCGATCGAGTAGCGCGCCTGAGTTCGATTGTCTTGGAGATCGCTCACAGTTCCACCTCCGCGGGCGCGACGACGCTCGCATCGTGCGACGGCGCGAGCTTGGGCAGACGCACGTCCTCGACCTTCCAGCCGCGATGATTGATGGTGCCATGAACGGGGCCTTGCCGACGACGTTGCCGGTCAGGCGCACCGAGCCCGCATCGAAGCCTTCCTGCAGCGTCAGGCAGCTGCCCTCGGCTTCGCGGCGCACCGGCTGGATCGTGATGTTCTCGCAGCACCACGCGGCAGCCGTCGTGCACGAGGCGCGCGGCCGCGCCGATATCGGCGTCGCCGTAGTTGGCGATGTCCTCTTCGACGAAATCGATGAAGCGCGCGTCGCGTTGCAGCAGGCCGAGCAGTTGCAGCGTGGCGACCGGGCTCGTTTCCTTCAGTGGCGACGGCGCGGGTGCGGGTTCGACCGGCGCGGCGGCGGGGCGGGGCATATCGGGCATCTCTGGCGCTTCGCGCAGGCGCTGCACGCGGCCCGCGAAGGCCGAGTTGTCGAGAATGCCGAAGAAGGCCCCAAAAGCAATAGAAATCCTGCCAAAAAGGACGATCAGAAGTCGTTCCGAGACGCAGGGTCAGTTACAGGCGTATCCGAACCTGAAGGGCATCGTCGCGCCAACATCGGTCGGCATCGCGGCGGCGGTCCACTATATCCAGAGTTCGCCGGCGAAGGGAAAGGTCGTCGTGACGGGCCTCAGCACGCCGAATCAGATGCGCGCGTTCGTGAAGAACGCGGCACCGTCAAGGCGTTCCAGTTGTGGGATCCGGGTCAGCTCGGCTATCTGGCGGCGTTCGCGGCGGCGAATCTCGCGTCGGGCACGATCAGCGGCAAGGAAGGCGATTCGTTCGAGGCGGGCAAGCTCGGCAAGCGCACGGTAGGCAAGAACGGCGAAGTGATCCTCGGGCCGCCGACGACCTTCGATTCCTCGAACATCGACAACTTCCATTTCTGAGGACGGTGTCATCAGGCGCTCGAGTCGAATCGCAAGCGGGACGTTCACAAGGACGTTCTTTTTTTCGCGTGTGAGACATGCGTCACCGGCGCGACTTGGACAGGACGTGTCCGAGTCCGAGATTGGTCGCGATCTGCCAGACGTAGACGCGCGAATAGCGCACGCCGTAGCGGCGTTCGATCAGCTCGCGCAGGCGCGCGTTGGTCCAGGCATCGCTATCAAAGCCGTGAAGGCGTGCGGAGCTTGGCAGGGCCGTCGCGATCCATTCGAGCGCTTCGCGATCGAGCGCCGAGGCGCGGCCGCCGACGCCCAGCTTCGACAGCGTGTCGAGACCGCCCGTCGCGACGATCGCGCGATAGCGGCGCACCGTCTGCTCCGACAAATGCAAGGCCTGCGCGACCGCATGCACCGATGCGCCTTCCAGCAGCATGCGTTCGGCCGTCATGCGCCGCACGACGCTCAGCAAGGTATCGGCGCGCGAAGGCATGGCTCAGGCGCGCATGCGCGTGCGGACCGTCGTCGTCGAGCATGCGCCTCTCGTCGAGTGGCGACTTCGAGCATCGGCGTGCGTGACGCGCCGACTCAAAGAGGAAGCAATAAACGCATTGCGTCGCGACGGGCAAGTTTTCGCTGGGTCGTTACTTTTGCCGGATGCATGTGATGGCGCGTTTCGCTTCTCGTGAGGCGAATCGACCTGCTTCAGACGCGGTAGAACTCGATGTCCTGTCCCGCATGCACCGCGCGCTTGAGCCACTCGGGCATGTCACCCGCGCCGTCCCACGTATCGCCGCTGGCATTGCGGAACATCGGGGTATTGCCGTCGGAGAGGGGAGGCGTCGGAAGTTGCGGCATCGGCCGCTTCAATTTCTGCGCGGCCTGCGCCACGCTGGTTTTGGTAAATGCGGGCGGTGCGGTCACGACCGGCACGTCGGCCAACGACTCGGCCAGCGCGCTTTCCGTAATGCCGAACTCGGCCATGCGTGCGCGCAAATACGCAATGATGCTGTCTCGCTTTCTTTCGTCCACGGCTTTCCTGATTCAGCTTTTTGATTTTCGGAAGACGAACCGATGCCCCGCGCGGACCGGGGCGGCTCGATGACTTGAATGGTTGTATTTGAAGCGTGGCGCAGTGACTGTCACGCGTCAATTAGTGTATTTACCGCAGTGGCTGATAATCTGCGCCAGGCCGCGAAGCGTTAATGCCTGAATTGCTACGAGGTTTTTTGCGCCGATTGCGGGCAAACGCCCGCTTGAGGAGCGGCGCGACGGACGCACGACTTATGTGCGCGCGAGAAGTCACGCCGGAACGCCACGAACTGCCGAAGACTCGATTCCGCGCCCAGGCCCGCACCTCACATCGTGCCGGACGTTTGAAACCGCGTCAGAACCGCATTGTATGCTGACTAAGCCTATTTAGCGATTATGTTATTCTCCCGGTAATTTCGCTCCATGCGCGCGAATGGCGGCAATCAGTTCTGCCGGTGTAATTTCATAACGGACTTCGCGATGAATGCCGGGTTTGCGCTCATCGATTTCGATCAGCAGTACGGCTTTCCCGTCGTCCGAAGATTCGAGATGCAATGAACGCACTTCCTGTCCGCTTGCATCGTCGTATTCGGTCAGGAGCGTCATGGCTTCCGTGGCGGCGCTTTTCTGCATCGACATCCTTCCTCCCGTCTTGCGACGTATTCGTTGTTGTTTCATGCTGCGCGCAGGCGGCGGCACGGTTCCGGGCAAGCCGGGCGCGCCGCAGATCCACCGCATGCGCGGGATGCGGCATTGCGGCGAACCATTATTGCCCGTCGAAACTTCACCCGTAAACCGTAGGGCTTTCTGTCAAGCAAATGACGGGCCGCGACCGTACACCGGTATCAGGCGGCGAGTGCGGCGCGCGCGTGCGCAGTGATCTCGAAAGAGCGCAGGCGCGCGGAATGATCGTAAATCTGCGCGGTTACGATCAGTTCGTCGGCCTGGGTCTGGTCGATCACCGAGCGCAGGCCGGCCTCGACATCCGTCGGATCGCCAACGACCGAGCACGCGAGCGAGCGTTCGACGCCCGCGCGTTCGGTTTCCGACCAGTTCATCTGGCTCACCGGCGGCGGCAGTTGTCCGGGCGTGCCGCGTCGCAGATTGACGAATTGCTGTTGCAGCGATGTGAAAAGGAAGCGGGCTTCTTCGGTTGAATCGGCGGCGAAGACGTTCACGCCGACCATCGCGTGCGGCTTCTTTAGCTGCGCGGAGGGGCGGAACTGCGTGCGGTAGATGTCCAGCGCCGTTAGCAGATAATCCGGCGCGAAATGCGAGGCAAACGCGAACGGCAGGCCGAGCGCGGCCGCGAGTTGCGCGGAGAACAGCGACGAGCCGAGCAGCCAGATCGGCACATGCAGCCCCGCGCCGGGTACCGCGCGCACGCGTTGGCCCTCGACCGGATCGGCGAAATAGCGCTGCAGTTCGACGACGACGTCCGGAAACGATTCGGCGCTGCCCTGCAGATCGCGGCGCAGCGCGCGGGCGGTCGTCTGGTCGGTGCCGGGCGCGCGTCCAAGGCCGAGGTCGATCCGGCCCGGGAACAGCGAGGCCAGCGTGCCGAATTGTTCAGCGATCACGAGCGGCGCGTGATTCGGCAGCATGATGCCGCCCGAACCGACACGGATGGTTTTCGTACATGCTGCTATATGGCCGATGACGACCGACGTCGCCGCGCTGGCGATGCCAGTCATGTTGTGGCGATGCTCGGCGAGCCAGAAGCGCTAGTAGCCGAGGCGTTCGGCGTGTTGAGCGAGATCGAGCGAGTGGGCGAAGGCGTCGGCGGCGGTCGAGCCGAGCAGCACCGGGGAAAGGTCGAGTAGCGAGAAGGGGATCATGGGGCGTTCCGATGGCGCGGCGGGGCGGTTGCCGACCTGCGCTGCGTGCGCTTTCGTCGGCCTGCGCGCGGCCGCGCGTCTGATGAGTCGCGACCAGACAGTCGCATCTTAAAACCCGATTGTGCCGAAACTCGGCCGTATTTGCCGAAGCCGCCCGGCGCGCGCGGTCAGGCCAGGCGCGGATAGCCGAGCGCGATCGCCTCGCGCTCCAGTTCGCGAATCGGCGCGTAATTCGCCGCGGGGCGACGCACGAAGCGCCGCAGGCGGAGGCGGCGCGCGCGGCATCCAGCGCGTCGCGGAGCGTATCGAGCGCATCGGCGGAGAGTCGCGCCGACGCGATGATTGGCAGCGCCGCCGTACTGGCCGTCACGCTGATTTCGCGGATGCCCTCGATCAGCTCCGGCCGATGCTCGCGCGCGTACGCGCGCGTCACGCAATCGATCGCGGCGACGTCCGCGCGGCGTTCGACGCCGATCGCGCGCAGCGAGGCCAGATGTCCGCCGTTCTTATCCACGGAAGCGAAGAAACGTCCGTCGCGGGCGAGCGGCGCGACCGCGTGACGCAGCAAGTTCATGCCGCTGTTGGAATCATCGCTGTTGTAGACGGCGCGCAGGCCGTGGCATTCGGCGAGCGTCGTGGCGGACGTGTGCGCGCCGGCGGCCAGCACACTCCGATACGCCCCGCCCGCGCAGCCGGGCACGTCGAACTCGGGCGTCGCGACGAAACTTACGCGCTTACGCGCGCATCGAGCGCATGCACGAGCGGATAGCCGCAAGTTTACGATAGCAGATAGCAGATAGTCGCGCAGCCAGAAAGCGGTGAGATCGGGAATTGCCGCGCCGGCGTCGGAGATGTCGAGCGTGTCGCCGCGCGCGGCGAGCGCGGGCGCGACCTCATACATCGGGAGGGCGGCGATCCAGTGCATAGCGGTGGATATCGACGAAAACGACAGCGTACAGGCGTCGCTGAGAATCGGCTTATTCGTCGTTGACGGACGGGCTCGTGTCGCGGCGCGCCGTCGCGTATGCCCGTGCCGGTTGCGTAAAGCCGTGCGACGGCGCGAGTCCCGCCGCCGGTCCGCCCGCATGTGGATGCAGCGGCGCCGCCGCCTGTACGAACGCATGGCGCCACATCCACTCGCCGTAGCCGTGCACGACGAAACCGCCGTTGCTCGCGCGATAGTCGTCGCGCCGCGAGCGATACACATCGCCGAGCGCGAACCACGGCACGCCGGGCAGATCGTGATGAACTGCGGGTAGTTGTTGTTGAGGAACAGCAGCCGCCAAGGCTACGCGGCCTCGTTGATGACCGTGCGTTCGCGCGCATCGTCCGCCGCGCGATGCTCCTGAAACGAGCGCACGGAAGCGAGCGCGAGCGCCGGATAGTCGACGCCGAACAGGAACGCGCGCCACGAAATTCCGCACTGCGTGTCGAGCCAGTACACGAGCGCCGCGAGCAACACGACATGGACGGCCCAGCCGGCGACCATGCGCGCGTTGCCGTCGATGACGGCCTGCGCCGCTTCGCGCCACGACGCGGCAATCGAAAACAGCGGTCCGATCAGCAGGCGTCCGCAAAAGATATTGCGCACGACGAGCGCCGCGCGCAATACCGCGCCCGCGCTCTGCCATTGGGACAGCGTGACGAAATAGCTTTCCGGGTCGCGACCCGGTTCGGTGAGATGCGCATCGTCGTGATGACGCAGATGCGAATCGCGATAGGCCGCGTAGGGAAACCACACCGCCAGCGGCGCTAGGCCGAACAGCATGTTGACCGATGCCCAGCGCGATGCTCGTGCAGCAGTTCGTGCTGCAGGGACATGTACCAGCACGACAGCACCGCGAGCAACGTGAGCGCGCGCGGCAGTCCGAGCGCGCGCGTTCGCGGCGACGCCGAACCAGCTTCCGTAAAGCGCGACGATGACGAGCTACGTCGGCCATTCGCTGCGCCACATGCGCGACGTGCGGCGGGCCTGAATGTTCTGGGCTTGGGCGGCGGAATGACGAAGGGCCATCCTAGCCGCGCGGCCGCTCGTTCCCAACCAAGGAATCGGGCTAAGCATTTTCAGTCGCGCGTCGTAAGCACGCACCGCGCGCGCGTGGCCCATTATTGGCGAAGGGTTAAATCATGGTAAAATTAACCTTTCTTTTTACCTTCACAAACTGGCGCGCACCCATGTCCCGACCGCACGAACTCGATCACCCGTCCGGCCACGCGGGTTCCCGGCGGCCCGCTCGGCTGATCGGCGCGCTGATCGCGTTCCGGCATCATCCGGTGTTGCTCGGCACGTCGCTACTCGCGTACTCGCTCGGGCTGCGCCACGCGGTCGATGCGGATCACCGCCGCCATCGACAACGTTACGCGCAAGCTGATGCAGCAGGGCAAGCGGCCGCTCGCGGCGGGCATCTTCTTTTCGCTCGGACATTCGACCGTCATCGTGCTTGCCACCGCGCTGATCGCGGCGACGGCGTTTGCGGTACAGGGCCGTTTCGCGCAGTTCAGAGAAATCGGCGGGCTGATCGGAACGTTGGTATCGGCGGGCTTTCTGTTCGTCATCGCCGTGATGAACCTTTTCGTACTGTGCGACGAGGACGCCGACATGCTGCTTTCTGTTCGGACTCGGCTTCGATACGGCGACGGAAATCGGCCTGATGGGCATCGCTGTCGTCGAAGCGACGCGCGGACTGCCGGTGTGGTCGATTATCGTGTTTCCGGTGCTGTTCACCGCCGGCATGTCGCTGATCGACACGCTCGACAGCCTCCTGATGATGGATGGTCGGCGCCTACAGCTGGGCCTTCCTGAAGCCGATCCGCAAGCTCTACTACAACCTGACCGTGACGCTGGTGTTGGTGCTGGTCGCCGTGCTGGTCGGCGGCATCGAGGCGCTGCCTGATCGCCGACCGGCTGCAGTTGAAGGGTGGTGTGTGGGATCTCGCCGGTGTGCTGTCCGAGCATTTCGGCTCGCTCGGCTATGCGATCGTCGGCGTCTTCGCCGTGAGCTGGCTCGTCTCAGCGCTCGTCTACAAATGGCGCGGCTACGACGCGCTCGACGGCCGCGTCGCACGCTGATCGGCAGCTTACGTTTTCCTTGTGACGGGCATCGTTTCTGCTTTGACGATGCTCGCGCTGCTCATCCGATCCCCGTATCGGGCGGCAAACAGGGAGAACGACAATGAGCCAGCCCCACGCTGAATCGGCCGAATCCGCCGACTTCGCCGAATCCACCGATAACTCTGAAACCAATTCCGCCGGAGCCGACTCCCCGCATCTCGATCATGCCGAACGCGAGCAGGTCGCCGAGCACTCGACACCCGCGCCTCTTGAGGTCCACGAAGTCGTGCGGGAAGAGGGCGAAACGGCGATGGACCGCACCTTCGCCGCGCTGATGTGGTCGGCGCTCGCCGCCGGCTTGTCGATGGGTTTTTCGTTCCTCGTGCAGTCCATCCTCGAAAGCGCGCTGCCCGAGACGAGCTGGTGCGGGCTCGTATCGAGTTTCGGTTACACGATCGGTTTTGTCTTCGTTATTCTCGGTCGCCAGTAACTGTTCACCGAAAGCACGCTGACGACCGTGCTGCCCGTGCTCACGCGCCGCGATCTGAAGACGTTGCTGAAAGCGCTGCGCCTGTGGGCGATCGTGCTGTTCTTCAATCTCGTCGGCACGGCGATCTTCGCCGGGATTCTGCAGATAAAGGGCGTGTTCTCGCCGGAAGTCGACGAGGCGCTGGCGAAGGTCGCGCATACGCTGCTGTCGGCCGATTTCATGGTCACGGTCGTGTGCGGCGGTTCTCGGGCTGGCTGATCGCGCTGATGGTCTGGCTGCTGCCGAGTGCGCGATCCGCGCGCCTGCTGACGATCCTGCTCGTCACGTACACGGTCGCGGTCAGCAAGCTGACGCACGTCATCGCGGGATCGGTGGAGGCCGCCTATGCGGTGATGATCGGGCAGGCCACCGTGTCCGATTACTTCTTCGTATTCATGGTGCCGACGCTGATCGGCAACGTGATCGGCGGCNCGCGACACGCTACTTCTTGTTGTGACCCGCGCCGGTGCCGTATCGACCGTTGTCGAAGCCGCCGGTGCCTTCCGTATTTTGGTCTTGGAGGAACCGCCCTTCGGACTCTGCGCGGCGTCCTTCGATTGCGGCGCGTGCGATTCGTATACCGCGTTGCCCGAGGGATTCGCGCGCGAGGTCGAATCTGACGCGCGAGTCGGTGTTGTCGGATCCCGAACCCTTCGTGATCTGCGCGACGCCGTAGGTGCTGAACACGTTCGCGAGCGCGGCGAACAGGGCGGCGGCGACGCGCGTGCGGCGTCGTCGGCTGAAATCATCGTGATGCCGTGGTTGCTCCGGACGGTTCGTCGAACCTGCCTTTTAGCAGATTCGATGCCTGACTCGACCGGCGCTACTCGCGCGGTGAAACCCGTCGTACCGCCCATTAAGCGCTTCGTGTAAAAGCTGGGCGTAAAACGATTCGCGCCGCAATGGCGCGCGTGGCGAAAGCGGAGATTAAGCTGCTTTCGCCCAAAGCCTGTTGGCGGTTCTCCGGCGCGTATTCGGCTCGCGCGGGCCGCTGCCGAAGGCATCGAGCGCGACGCGCATGGCTTCGATGCGCTGCTTTTGCGCGGATACGAGCGCATATCCCTTGACGACGGCCGCAAGGCGTTCGCGCCAGTAGTCGACGTTGAGCGTGCCGGATGCGTGATGCTTCATCGTGCGAAGTTGCGCGACCGCGCGTTCGATGTGCTGAAGTTCGATATCGGCCAACGCGGACGGCAAAAGACTGCCCCTGGTCTCGCTTTGTTCTTCTTCATGTCTGGTCTTCCTCTCGGTCCGAGCCATGCAGGACTGTTGCCGTCCTTGCCTCGCTCAGGCACCCTGTTCACCCGCGCACCTTTCTATTCGAGGCGTCGCGAGCGGCCCTTTCGTGATCTGACCTGCTCTCAGTCGTTCGTCTTGTTTTGGCTCATATTGGACGAGTACGACCGTCAGCAAAAATGTACGCAAGCGGGACCTGCAGGCTCCGTCTGCAATCGCACATATCGGGACGAGGCGCGGGTTCGAGTTGGCCGCAACGTGCGCTGCGCCGCGCGGGGTGACGCCGTATGATGAGAAGGAATCAGTCGGAGGTGCCGGGTTTGGCGCGTCCGCTGCGGCTGATCTGCTCTTCCATCGCGACGTCGAGCTTGCTGACCTTATGCGGTCTGGCCGGCTCGCAGGCGTTGACGAAGGCGACGAAGTCGTCCATCGGCAGAGGTTCGGAGAGTTTTTTGGCGCCCTCGGGTGAGCGCTCGATCAGATAGAAGTAGCCGCCCGGCATCGAGATGGCTGCGTAGTTCGCATTGCCGCTGCGGGTCTTCAGACGCTCGACGGCGCCGATGGCTTTGGTGGATCGCATGCGCGGTCAGCTCTCAGGGCGCGCAAGCTCAGGGCGCACACTTCTTGCCGGCGCCTTCGATCCACAGGTTCGACGGATGGCGCTCGCCGGGATAGTAGCGATAGTCGTCTCGCCGTTGTCGTAGCGCACCTTGACAATGTTCGACTCGCCGAATTCGAGCATTGCGCCCTGTGGAATCGCGGTCTGCTTGACCGGCGTGTCGTGCTTCTTCGCTTCGTCGGTGATGCATCGAACGATGCTCGCCACCTTGTTGTCCGTCGATGCGGTGTCCACTTCGGGCTGACCCGCGTCGGCGTTATGAAAGCGGCCGCAAGCGGCGAGAAGCACAGACAGCGCGAGCGCCACGGCGAGTTTTTTCATGACGTTTCCGGTTCGATGTCGCGTTTTCAACGAGGGCGAAGCCCGCCATTAGACCACAACGGGGCATAGCAAGCCCGCGCCCGCCGGAACGGGACGCGCATGCGGTCACGCATCCGGCGGCACGCCGAGCAGCGGCAGCGTGCCGCCGACGATGCCTGAGAACACCGGCCCGGCGACCGTGCCGCCGTAATAGGTGCCGTCGGTCGGCTCGTCGATCATCACGGCGCCGATCAGGCGCGGGTCGCTCATCGGTGCGATGCCGACGAAGGACGCGCGGTACTTGTTCGCCGCATACGAGCGTCCGACCTGTTTGCACGCGGTGCCGGTCTTGCCGCCGACGCGATAGCCCACGACCGCGGCCGCGCGTCCGGTGCCGTGATTGCCGATCGCCATTTCGAGCATGACGCGCACGGCGCGCGCGGTCTCCGGTTTGGTTTGGTCACGGCGACCGAATCGCGGTGGCTTTCGCCGTGGGGATCAGCGTGGCCGGATGGAAGCTGCCGTTGCCTGCGTAGGCGGTGTAGATCTGCGCGATCTGCAGCAGCGACAGGCCGTAGCCATAAGCCATGGTCGCCTGCTCGATCAGCTTCCAGCGTTCGTAGGCGCGCGGCCGATGCCGTATAGTCACGGTACTTGTCCCAGATCGTCTGCGCGGGCAGTTGCAGCGCGAGCTTCGTGAGCGCGATGTTGCTCGACATCTGCACCGCCTGCGCGACCGTGATGACGCCGTGATTCGACGTGTCGTGAATCACGTTCGGACCGAGCTTGTAGGTGCCCGGCGCGGTATCGATGCGCGTGTCGGGCCGCACCTTGCCGAGATCGATGGCGAGCGCCGCGACCAGCGGCTTGATGGTCGAACCCGGCTCGAAGGTGTCGGTGATCGCGCGATTGCGCAACTGCTCGCCCGAGAGCCGCACGCGATTGTTCGGGTCGAAGGTCGGATAGTTGGCGAGCGCGAGCACTTCGCCATTTTTCGCATCGAGCACGACGACGCTGCCCGCGCGCGCCTTATCCTTGTGCTTCGCGATCGCGGCGCGCAACTGCGTATGCGCGACCTGCTGGATGCGGCGATCGATCGTCAACTGAATGGTTTCGCCGTTATGCGGCAGGTCCGGCTCGCCGATCTGCGACACCATGCGCCCGAGCCTGTCGCAGATCACTTCGCGCTGGCCCGCTTTGCCGGTCAGGCGCGTGTTGGCGGCGAGTTCGATGCCTTCCTGTCCGCGATCCTCGTTGTTGGTGAAACCGACGACGTGCGCCGCCGACTCGCCTTCGGGATAGAAGCGCTTGGTATCGGGCACGAGCGTGATGCCCGCGCGCCCGATGGTCGCGATGCGCTCGGCCGTTTCCGCTTCGACCTGACGCTTGAGCAGCACGTAGCTCTTGCCCGCGTCGATGCGCTTTTGCAGGTCCTTCGGCGGCATGTCGAGCATGCGGGCGATCTCGTTGCCGTGATCGCCGTCGAAGAGCTNCCTGCCGCGCGTCGCCGACAGCGCGAGCGTGCGCTGATAGCGCTTCTGGCCTTCGCCGATATAGAACTCGTGATCGACCACCTGCACCCAAAACGCGCGGCCGGCGAGCGCCAGAAACGCCGCCGACAGCCCGATCACGAGCAACTGCGAACGCCACGCGGGCAACGAGTGCGCGAGCATCGTGCTGTGGTGATGCGTGTGGTAATCGCTGCTGCCTCGCTGCTGCCGCGCGTCTTCTTCTTGAACATCGTGATGGTCTCGTCGGGCGTGGTGGATGCCGGTTCGCGTGCGTCCGATCAGGGCAGGCGCGCGAGCACGGTGTCGAGTTCATCGGCGGGTTCCGGCAGACGAATGCCGATTTCCTCGGTCAGCACGCGGCGCAACACCGCGACGTTGGCGATGTCGTGCTTGTTCGCGTTCGTCGTGCGATGAAAAAGCGCGGTTGAAGAGGCCGAAGCGCTTGCCGGGCCGAGCCGCGCCGCCAGCAGATTTGGCACGAAGATGGACTCGGGATAGGTCGAGACATAGTGGTTCGACATCTCATAGTCCGCCGGATACTGCGGCTCGGAATCGAAGCGGTAGACCGACATCCACCGGCTGTCGACGAGCGCCTGCAAGACATACGCGCTCAGGCCGGAGCCGTTCGCATCGGCGGATTCGATGCGGAGCGCGCCGTGCGGCGTGATCTGCTCGAGCCCGGTTTGTAGCGCGAGCGGCGCGGACAGCGTCATGCCGCCGAAGCCGACGTCGGGCTCGCCGTTGATCTCGACCAGCAAACACATGTGCGTGCGCGGTGGCATGACCGACTCGTCGCGGCCCCACAGCACGCGGCCTGCACAGCTTCGGACGCTGAAACCGAGCGCTTCGAGTACGCTGCGGAAAAGCAGATTGTGTTCGTAGCAGTAGCCGCCGCGACCGTCGTCGACCAGCTTGCGCTGCACTGAGGCGAGATCGAGTCGGATCGGGCAGCCGAGCAGCACGTCGAGATTTTGGTATCGCCTGAGGATGCAGCAGATGCAGGGCGCGCAAGGTATCGAGAGTGGCCGCGGGCCGATCGGATTCGCGATAGCCGATGCGCTCGAAGTAAGCCGAAAGGTCGATGGAAGTGTCCTGTGCGTTCATTTGGAATCTCGTTCTTCGGAGCGTGCGCCAGCGGGCTGACGCCGGGCGCGCACATTTTACGACATGAAAGCATGAAAATTACAAAAACCACACGTTGATTGACGCGCGCTACGAAGGCCCGCGCGATTGAACTGTGCCGCAATGCCCAAGGTCTTTCCAGAAACCCCGTAACACGGATCGATAAAAGGACGACTCGTCATGCCGACTGAAGCAAGCGATGCGAAAGTGGTGAATCAATCGAAAGACACGGATAGCGCGAACTAGCCGCGCGCGAGCAAGCACCCCGCGCCGCCCTGCACGCTGGTGATATTCGGCGTGGGCGGCGATCTGACCAAACGCCTTCTGATGCCCTTGCTCTACAAACTCTCGTCGGACGGTCTGCTCGACGACGGCATGGAGATCGTCGGCGTCAATCACGGCGAGCGCGAGACGGCGGACAAGGCGAGCACCTTCCATACGTCGCAACTCGACGAGCAGGCGTGGAGCTGTGTCGAGCAGCGGATCAAGTACTTCGCGCTCGAAGTTCGAGGAAGACGCGACCTTCGAGCGCCTGAAGGCGCGTCTCACCAAGTCGAAGAGCGGCAACGTGGTGTTCTATCTGGCCGTGGGTGCGCGCTTCTTCGCGCCGATCGTCGAGCATCTGGGCAGCGCGGGATTGCTCGAGGAAAAGGACGGACGGCCAGTTCCGGCGGCTCGTCATCGAGAAACCATTCGGCACCGATTTCGCGTCGGCTCGCGATCTGAACCAGCGCATCCTCAAGTACGCGCAGGAAAATCAAGTGTACCGGATCGACCGCTTCCTCTGCAAGGACACGGTGCAAAGCATTCTGGCCGTGCGCTTCGCTAATGCGATGTTTGAGCCGATCTTCCGCCGCGAATACATCGACAACGTGCAGATCACGGCGGCGGAAACCATCGGCGTGGAAGGGCGCGGCGCCTTCTACGAACAGACCGGCGCCTTCCGCGACATGGTGCCGAACCATCTGTTCCAGTTGCTCGGCATGATCGCGATGGAGCCGCCCAATTTCTTCGATGCCGAAGCCGTGCGCGACAAGAAGGCCGACATCTTCGACGCGATCCAGCCGCTCAAGCCCGAAGACGTCGTGCTCGGCCAGTACGAGGCCGGCCCGGCAGGCGTCGGCTACAAGGAAGAAAAGGACGTCGCGAAGGACAGCCGCACCGAAACCTACGCGGCGGCGCGCGTCTACATCGACAACTGGCGCTGGGCGGGCGTGCCGTTCTATCTGCGCACCGACAAGCGCCTGTCGCAGCGCCGTACGGAAATCAACATCCAGTTGAAGACCGTGCTGTTCCGGCTCTTTCGCGATACGCCGGTCGATGCGCTGACGCCCAACGTGTTCTCGCTGCGCATCGATCCGGCGCACGGCACGACCTTCGATTTCAACGTCAAAGTGCCAGGGCCGCTGATGCAGATCGGCCCGGTGCAGTCGCGTTTCGACTACGACGAGTTCTTCGCGGGCCGTCCGAACGTCGGCTACGAAACGCTGCTCTACGACTGCATGCTCGGCGACGAGACGCTGTTTCNCGCCGCCGACGGACGCGCCTGGCGTGCGCTGACCGACGCGCACGACAAACACGACGCACACGATGTGCGCAAGGATCAGGGCAAGAAGGACTGAGTTCATCCAACGACAACAAGGACAACCACCATGCATACCGATTCCAAGACCAAGCGCAAGACGCACATCACGACCGAGCACGGCGACATCAAGGCCGAGCGGATTCTCGCCATCGACATCGGCGGAACCGGGCTGAAGGCGGCGGTCATTTCCGCGAACGGCGAGATGAAAAGCGGCGAGAGCGGGCGCGTGGACACGCCGCATCCGGCCACGCCCGACGCGGTCGTCGAGGCGCTGATCACGCTGATCGAACCGCTCGTCAAGACGCCGCCGACGCATATCTCGATCGGCTTTCCGGGCGTTGTGCGCGACAACGTTGTGCGCACCGCGCCCAATCTCGGCACCGAGGACTGGCGCGGCTTTCCGCTCGCGAAGGCGATCGCAGACCGGCTCGGCAGCGTGCCGGTGCGTATGATCAACGACGCGGAGATGCAGGGACTCGCGGCCATCGAGGGACGCGGCATCGAGATGGTGCTGACGCTCGGCACCGGCGCGGGCACGGCGTTCTTTCGCGATGGCGAACTGATGCCGCATCTGGAGCTGTCACATCATCTGATCACCAAGGACAAGGACTACGACCAGTACATCGGCAACGCGGCGAAACAGAAGATCGGCAAGAAGCGCTGGAACAAGCGCGTCGAGCGCGTGCTCGGCGTGCTCGCGGTCGTCGTGAACTAATCGGCGGTGGCAATGCGGCGCATCTGAAGTTCGATCTGCCGGAGAACGTGGGCATCGTCGACAACTCGAAGGGCATCGAAGGCGGCGCGAAGCTGTGGTATCCGCGCTCGGTGCGCGAGACGCGGCAACTGCCGCACTTCAACGAACGCGACGGGGTGCAGGCATGAGCGCGGCCGCGTGTGGATTGCGCAGCGATGCGGGCGATTCGGCTGCGCAGGACGCGGCGCTCGCCAGGCTCGCGCAGGTCGAACTCGTCGTCACCGATTGCGACGGCACGCTGCTCTATACCGACAAGATGCTCGGCGCACTGCTCGGCGCACTGCTCGGCGCACGCGCGATCGATGCCGTGCTCAGGCTCGAAGCCGCGGGCGTGTGCTTCACGGTGGCGAGCAGCCGGCCGGGCAAGGGCATGCGTCACATCGTCGAGCCGCTGAAGATCGACATGCCTTATGCGGCGTCGTACAACGGCGGCAGTCTCGTGCAGCCTGGGACGTAGGAAGTGCTGTCGTCGCACAAGCTGCCGCGCGACGTGGCAGACCTCGCTCGACGCGCTTGCCGACACGGGCGTCGACGCGTGGGCGTTCATCGACGACAGCTGGTATCTGACCCCATCCCGAAGGCACGTACGTGCCGCTGGAAACGCGCACCGTCGGCTACGAGGGCGTGCGCGTCGTGCGTTTCGACGAACTGGATCTGAACGCGGTCGACAAGATCGTCGGCTCGACGGCGGACACCGCCTGCTCGAACGCGTCGAAGGGACGCTCGCAAAGCAACTGGAAGGAAGGACGTGGCCACGTGGCGCGCTCGCAGGTGTACTACCTCGACATCACGAATCTGCAGGCGAACAAGGGCACCGCCGTACGCGAATTGGCGCAGCGCGCGAACGTGCTGCTCGAACGCGTTGCCGTGCTCAGCGACATGGGCAACGACATGGCGATGTTCGAGGTCGCGAGCGTATCGATCGCGATGGGACAGGCGGCGGAAAAAGTGCGTCGGGGCCGCGAGCCTCGTCTCGGTCAGCAACGATGATGACGGTTTCGCAGTCGCCATCGATGCGCTGTTGAAACTGCGCTCGAAGTAGGGCAGGGCATCGACGCGGGCTGCAGGCGCGCAAGACAGCTTACGGCCGCGTCGAAGTGAAATCGATTCGCTGAAGTTCGGCCAACGCGCGCCGCGGATCGGACGTGCGTCGAATACTGGTCACTGCGATATTGCCGCAGCGTCGATGCAGTTACGAAACTCGCAACTCAGCGACGGCGCATCGGCGCGCGCGCTGCACCGCCGCCTGAGCGTTCGTCCTTGTGACGGAAGTTGATGCGGCCCTTGGTTAGGTCGTACACGGACAGTTCCAGCGTCACGCGATCGCCCGCGAGAATGCGGATGTGGTTCTTGCGCATGCGGCCCGAGGCGTAGGCGCCCACGACGCCGCCGTTGTCCAGCGTCACGCGGTAGCGGCTGTCGGGAAGCACTTCGTCAACGATGCCGTCGAGTTCGATGAGTTCTTCTTTCGCCATAGGGGCTCCTTGTCGATTAATAGTGGTAATGGGGGTGCTGCGCCGCGCATCGCCTCCGCGCCGTCGGAACGTATGCGCGTGGCCAGTCGCGGCAAGGCATCGTCGCTGCCAAGCATCAGAGGCGATGTAACGCTCGACCGTGCGCGCGGCCGTGAGCCGTGTGCGCCACGTCCCGCGAAGGGGCGATCCTGCGGTCGTGTCCGAAGGGACGTCGCGCGGATGTCATTTTCAGGCTCGTGGCGAGCTTGACGGTCTCAACGGGACAGCGAAACGAAGCGCGAAGCGAAGCGATGCGTTCCGGGTTCGGCGCGGCCGGAACGGCGACATCGGCGAATGCGGGTAAAAGGCCCTTGCAAGGAAGCCGACGTGCTGATTGATGCGTGATGAAGCGTAGAGACGTGTGTCTTGCGTGGTGCGCTGCAGTGTGTCAGGTGCGGCCGACGCTTTGATTGCAAAGCCCTACGGCGAACTTGCAGTTCGGAAGCGCGTCCCGGAAGTTCAGTTCAGCAGCAACAAACATGTTTTCCGACAAGCGAAAATGCGAAAAAGTTCCCCACGCGATGCCGCTTGCCGACAAAGCATGCTACGACTCGCGTCGCGGCAAGACCAACATCATTATAGCCAACCGGCCTTACGAAAGCGCCAGTAAAGCAGTACGTCGACCAGCAGCATCATCATGATGCAGAGCGGATAGCCGTAAGGCAGCTCCAGTTCGGGGATGTTGTGGAAGTTCATCCCGTAGATGCCGGCGATCATCGTCGGCACCGCGAACAGCGCGGCGAACGAACCGAGCCGCTTGGTGACTTCGCTTTCCGCGAGCGCGATCAGGCCGAGATTGACCTGGATCGCGGTGACGATCATTTCGCGGCGTCCCTCAATGGTCTTCACGATGCGCAGCAAATGGTCGTACACGTCGCGGAAATATTCCTGCATGCCCGCGCAGACGCCCGGCGTGCGGCCGCCGTAGAGCTTCGCGACGGCTTCGAGCAGCGGCGCCGTATGGTGCTGAAGAATGGTCAACTGGCGCTTGAGCGAGTACAGATCCTCGATGATCTCGCGCGACGCCGCCGAACCGTTCTGCTGAAAGATGCGCCCTTCCACTTCGTCGAGTTGCGCGCCGAGTCCTTCGAGCACGGCATACATCACGAAAGCCGGACCGTGCCTGAGCAGATGCGGCTCGCGCTCGCAGGCTTGCGTACTTCCTGAAAGCCTTCGGTCGTGCGATTGCGCACCGAGAGCACATAGTTCTTGCCGACGAATACGTTCATCTCGCCGACGAGTACTTCGCTTTCCTCGTCGAACTCGACGGTATGAAACACCGCGAACAGCGAGTCGCCGTATTCCTCGATCTTCGGACGCTGATGGCCGTGTTGCGCATCTTCGACCGTGAGTTCGTGCAGCCCGAACTGATGCGTCATATGCGCAAGCTCGCCCGGCCCCGGCTTCTTCAGTGCAACTCCCAAATGAAAGAGTCGGGAAGATCGCGATAGGTGTTGATGTCGTCGATCTCGACGTCGGCGAGTTTCCGATCGTTTTGATAAGCCGCGCAGTTGACTAGCATGGGGCACCCTTTTTTTATGTCGATGTCAGGGCCACGCGTCGAGGGGCGCTTGATGCGTCGCGCAAGATCATGAACGCGGCACGAAAGGCACGAGCGCGTGGCATTCGGTGCATCCCGGAATCTTAGCGGATTTGACCTTCGATGCATGCGGAGCTTGCCCGCTCGTGTTTGCCAACGGACTCGCGCTCGTCTCCCGTTCAACCGGCGCGGTTCGAATAGTCGAGCGCGGGTAGGACTTCGGGCGCGGCGAGCGCGGCAGCGCTGGCTTGCATCGGATCGATTCGCGTGAGCTTGCCTTCGACGGTCGCGCCGACATCCATGCGCAGCTTCTGATAGTAGATGTTGCCCTGTACGTGCGCGTTGGACTGAAGTTCGACGAAGTGCGTGACGTGCACTTCGCCGACGACGCGGCCGTTGATGATCACGTCGTGCGCATGCACGTTGCCGTGAATCGCGCCCTGATCGCTGACGACCAGAAGCGACTCGTCGCCGGCGCGGCCGGTGACGTTGCCGGTCACCTGTCCGTCCATGCGCAGGCCTTCGCTGAACTCGAGATCGCCCGAGAAATGCACGTTGTGCGTGATCAGCGTCGTGAGCTTGGCCTGTTTGACGCCTTGCTAAAACATGGGAGTGTCCTTGCGATGCGCTGAACGATGACAAAGCGACCGCATCCAGCGCTTCGCGCGGATCAGTCGGGGCGGCGCTGCTTGTCGAGAAACGCGAGATCGTGCCGCAGGCGTTCGATTTCCGAGGTGCGCTCGGCGACGCGCGCTTCGAGCACCGCGCGCGTCGCCGCTTCCTGTTCGAGCGCGTATCCGGCGTGGGTCAGTTGCGCGCGCAGTTCCTGTTCGGAGACGGGCGGCGCGCAGATGGCATCGAGTTTCTGTGCCTGTTCGCGCGAGTTCTTCAGGGCGAAGCCCGCGGCGACGAGCGCGCTGACTGCGCAGATCGCGGCGACGATGCCGGGCAGATGCGCGGCACTGCGTCGTGGAGTGAGCGAATAGGTGTGCCGCGTCAGCTTGAGCGACACGCGGTTGTGATCAGCCTTGCGCATGCGTGCGGTGCGGGAAGAGCGAGAAATACGGCTTCGGATTGATCTGCGCGCCGTCGACGATGATCTCGAAGTGTAGATGCGGACCGGTCGAGCGTCCCGTCGAGCTGACTTCGGCGATGGCCTGGCCGGGCATCACGTAGTCGCTGGCGGGCACGAGGAGCTTCGATGCGTGGCCGTCGCGTGATGACGCCGTTGCCGTGCCGGAGGTCGACCGTGAGGCCATAGCCGTTGCGCTTGCCCGCTTGCACGACACGTTCGCCTGCGCTGGCGAGGATCGGCGTGCCGGTGGGCGCGACGAAATCGATGCCCGGATGAAAGCTCAGGCGCCCGGTGAACGGATCGTAGCGATGCCGTAGGGCGAACCGACGCGCGCGCCCGGCGACGGATCGCGGCCGGGAAACGCCATGTACGACGCGTAGTGCGCGAGTGTCGCGGACTGCAGCGCCGACACCTGCGCATCGAGACAGCCGAGGATGTTT